>CAUVDV010000078.1:0-10505 GCA_963550755.1 uncultured Lachnospiraceae bacterium | reverse complement strand
TTAGCACTTGTTCAAAACTTGCGCCCTGGCGGGCGCTTCGAACAGTTGAACTTCGTGCAAAACTATATGCTCTGGCGAAAGAAAGATAGGACTAAGTGCGAGAGTAAAAGCGAAGATAAAGGTGAAAATAGGAGTGCTTGCGGTGGGGTCATGGTGGTGAGGACGGGTCAGTCGATAGGCTATGTGACAGGCCAGTCGCATATAGTTTTAGCACTTGTTCAAAACTTGCGCCTTACGGCGCTTCGAACAGTTGAACTTCGTGCAAAACTATATGCTCTGGCGAAAGAAAGATAGGACTAAGTGCGAGAGTAAAAGCGAAGATAAAGGTGAAAATAGGAGTGCTTGCGGTGGGGTCATGGTGGTGAGGACGGGTCAGTCGATAGGCTATGTGACAGGCCAGTCGCATATAGTTTTAGCACTTGTTCAAAACTTGCGCCTGACAGCGCTGCGGACAGTTGAACTTTGTACAAAATATATGCTTTGGCATGTGATAGAGGTTATTTGGGTGGGCGGAAAAGATGTGCTTCGGGATGTGGCGATATGGTTATTTGCTTGGATAGGAAAAATATGTCCAGAATGTGGTATGGATTATTTGTTGGGTGGAAAAGTATGCTTAGATATGATATAAGTTATTTGCTGGGCGGAAAAGATAGGGACTTATAGCGGGAGATTTTGTAAAAAGGTTGAAGATAAGGATTTGTTAAATATTTGCAGGGGAGAGTGTGCTGGATAAGCAGGAGATAGGGGTTCGTTAGTAGAAAAGTATGGGTAGAAAGCGGATTTATCAGGTAAAAAGGAGAAGTTATGAAGCGGGAAGGGATAAAGTATGTTGTTTTGGGAATTGGCTTGGGTTTTTTGATGGCGGCGGGTTTGTTTTTAAAGTTCGGCGGCCGGGAAAAGGAAGTTTTATCGGAGAGGGAGATTGTGGAGCGGGCCAGAGGTTTAGGGATGGTTTTTTTGACGGAGGGGACGGGGCAGCCGGCGGAGAAATCAGCTGAGGAATCAAGGCCGGCGGAAGTAAAACAGCAGGAGGATAAGCCAGTTGAGGAGAGCTTATCAGTTAAACCGAGTACGGAAAGTTCAGCGGCTGAGGCAAAACCGGTGGTTGAGGAAGCGGCGGAAAAGAAGCCGGAACCGGTTAAGGCAGCCGATGACGTTAAGGCGGATACAGAGCCAAAGAGTGAAGCGGCAGATGGTCAATCCACTGGTTCGGAGAAGCCGGCACCGGTGACTAAGCCGGCGGAAATCGCTCCGCCGAAGCAGCCGTCTAAGCCTCAAACTACGCCGGTTAAACCGGCCTCGGATGTGGTAACGGAGATAATCAGCGGCGATGACCCGGCGGCTAAGGATTTGCTGCCGCCGAATCCTAATCGGCCGAAATCAACAGAAACATTGCCGACCAATCATTTTTAGGTTGGTGTAAAAATAAATATATTTCTCAAAAACTACAGAAAAATGTTGCAAAAAATGCCTATATTTAAATGGGGATTTGAGTTATACTTTATTCGAAGGTGGTATTAATATGGCTAAAATCGTTTTTAAAAGAAAAATATATGATGAAATGCTTGAATGGAGAATGAATCTGTAATAATATTGGATGAAGTTCAGCTTCATCCAAAGGCAAGGCAATCAAGTAAGTATATTGTGGCTGATGGGAGATATAACAAACATATGGAGACGGAAAAATGGAGTATATGGATTGGGACAATATGCGTAAAAGCTTGGAAGCGTTATATGTTTTGGACAAAGCTTTGACGGATCCGTCAGAAGAGTATTTGAGGTTGGTACACAAGAAGGAGATTGACTCAAATCTCAAATATGTGATTGATAATGGAGCGGGAGATTCACTATCTGTAATCTTTACGGAAATGGCGGTGCTTATAAAAGGCTTTGCACATGAAAACAATTTGAACCAATTTGCTGCCGATGAGTGGAATCAGAGTATTATCGACAAGATGTACGAAGGGATTAACGAGAAATGGAGGAATCTGTTCTCAGTGGACGAAAGAGAACAAACAACATTTTTTATTTGGTATGATGGGGAAGTTCATCAAAATCAAACGGATGAAAATGACGGAGGTCGCTGGTTATTGGGATATGCTTTCGATACGTACGAAAAATTTCGAGAATTCGTTACAGAATATTATTCTATGGAATTTGACGAATATTTGTTGAGAAAACTGTATACAGAGTCCTATTTATCAGATTCGGAACTATCAAAATTGATTGAGGAATAATGCATTATTTTGATTCAAAGAAAATAGGAAAGTTGGACTTTGTTTTGCAAAAAAATTTATTTGCCAATTTATTTTATATTTTTTGCTGGTATTTTTGTTAAAATTGAGATATAATAAAGGCGTTAATTAACTATTCATAACTACCTGATTTTTTTCGAGAGGAGCCTTGCTTTGGCGGAGAAGAGCATGGGGGAAAACTGTTTTTTGAATAAAATCTCTAAAATGGCGGTTTGGCTGAAGGAAAAAAATTGGAGCAACTGACTTAAAATCAAGAAAAGGAGAACACGATGAAAATGCTCTCAAAGTATGGGGCTATGGCCCTTGGCGTTAGTTTTTTACTGCTGCTGCTGTCGGCTATGCCGGTTTTAGCCAGTCAACCTACACAGATTCTGCTGCCGGAGGTGCAAAGCGATGCCCGTTATTCCGGCGAGAGCGGTCAATTCAGCGAAGGTATGGCGGTCGTCAAAAAAGGCAGTCAATACGGTTATGTTGATAAGACTGGCCGGCAGGTCATAGATTTTCTGTATGACGAGGCTTTGGATTTTCATGGCGGCATGGCGGTCGTCAGGAAAGGCGAAAAATGGCTGTATATTGATTTGACGGGCCGGGAATTATTTTCCTTTAGCCGGCCGGAGTATGAATACGCGCTTAGCTTCAGCGAAGGTTTAGCGCCGGTCAGAAAAGGAACGAAATGGGGCTATATCAACGATAAAGGCCGGGAAATCATTCCGTTTGAGTATGCCGATGTTAAAAGTTTCAGCAATGGTATTGCGGCCGTTAAAAAGCCGGTTAAGTGGGGGTATATTGATAAAACCGGCCGTGAGTTGATAGCGGTGCAGTATGATGAAGCCAGAAACTTTAAGGAAGGTCTGGCGGCCGTAAAAATAGGCGATAAATGGGGATATATTGATACTGCCGGTCAGACGGTCATTGGCTTTTTGTATGACGAGGCCAAAGACTTCAGCGAAGGCGCGGCGGCGGTGCAAAGGAACGGAAAATGGGGTTTTATCGCCCGTAATGGTCAGGAGTTTATTTCACTCCAATATGAAACGGCTAAGGATTTCAGCGATGGCTTAGCGGCGGTTAAAAAAGTCAGCAAATGGGGCTATATTGATAAAACCGGCCGGGAGTATATTGCTTTTGCCTATGACTGGGCCAAAAACTTTTGCGAGGGTATGGGCTTAGTTGTTCAGAACAATATGGTCGGCTATGTTAACCGCAGCGGTCAGGAAGTGATTCGGGTTCAATATGAACAGGCCGGAGATTTCCGCGATGGGGTCGCCTTGGTCAGCAAGGACGGAAAGTGGAGCATCTTAAAGAAACCTTTGGGGATTACGGCTCCGGCCCATGCGCCGGCGATTTACAGCCGTTTGGCAGTCACTTTAAACGGCGAGCCGGTTAAGGGCTTGGAGGTGTATACGATTGAAGGCAGTTCTTATTTTAAGCTGCGTGATATTGCCAAACTGGCAGCCGGTACGAGCAAGAAGTTTTCGGTTGACTGGAATAAGGGCAAGAACTTGATTTCTTTGGTTTCCGGCCGAGAATATATTGATAACGGCACAGAGTTGACCGGCGGCGACGGTCAGAATAAGCAGGCGGTACTTTCCAATGCCGGCCTGGAGGTGAATGGCCATGATGTTTATTTGACGGCCTATACCATTGGCGGCAGCAATTATTTTAAGCTGCGTGAACTGGGCGATGCGCTGGGGATCAGCGTATCTTGGGATGAAGCGACCAAGACGATTGTTCTGAAGATGAGATAAAGTCAAAAGGGCAAGAGAAAGCCATGCTTTTGTGCAGGCTCCCCAAGGTAGCAGCGTTATTTTGGCCGTGGGTATGTAGCCCTGTATGGTAAAAAGGCGGGCAATCAAATCAACTTAAGGAATAAAAAACTCCAACCGGAGAAGCAATGAGCTTTTTCCGACCGGAGTTTTTTATTTTGCTATTTTTCGGCTACACCTTTTCCTTAACGCTGTAATGGGTGTGCAGCAGCTGGTGCGAAAGGAAGCTTTCAAAATGAAAGAGGTTTTACTGGATTGAGTGAAAGTTAAGGCTTGTTTTAATTGACAAAACCTACAAAAATGCTTAAAATAAAGATATAGAAGGGAAGAACGGTCATTTCGGCCTGTTTTTTCGGGACAACAAGAATTAAAAGATATTGGGCTTTCGCTGGAAAATATTTATAAGGCAAGGGGATTGACATTGTAAGTTTATGTTTTTAATATAAAATTTACAGTTAGTGCTATACGAGGTAGAAAATATGCCGGAAATGGAAAAGGATGGGATTCAAAGAAAGGTTAACCGCCGGTTAAAGGACAGTGTGTTTACGGCATTGTTTGGGGAGATTAAATATTTGCGCCAGCTTTATGCGGTGTTGGTTGACGATCAGAAAGAGTATCGGGACGAGGATTTTAAGATTTTGACATTGGAAAATGTATTAGCACCGGATGTCTATAATGATTTGGGATTTATGGCAGGCAATCAGCTATTGGTACTGGTAGAAGAACAAAGCAGCTTTAATCCCAATATGGCGATGCGATACTTGCTGTATGTGGCAAATACCTATCAAAATTATATTTTTGAACAGAAAATGAATATTTATGGGACGAAGAAACTGGAATTTCCAGAGCCGAAATTTTATTTAGTTTACACCGGAAGCCGCCAATTTGAAGGAAAGCAGCTGCGGCTGTCAGATAGCTTTGCTGGCGGCGAGGAAAGTAAGTTAGAACTGATCGTAGATATTTTAACGGAAGAAGCAGTCAGGGGCAGTATCTTAGAAGAATATATGAAATTTTGCAAAATCTATGATGGAAATAATCAAGCAATTGCCGATAAATGGGAAGCACTTAAGCAAACGATTACGTACTGTATTGAAAACAATATACTCAAAGAATTCTTGCAAAATCGAGAAAGAGAGGTAAGAGAAATGTTAATGCAATTATACAATCAAGAACAAATCTGGGATTTGGTGATGGAAGAAAAATATCAATTGGGATTGGATGAGGGAAGAGAAGAGGGAAGAGAAGAGGGAATGGAGAAGGGAATAGAAAGTGCTACTCAAAGCATTGCTCAAAAGATGAAAAGCATGGGTTTTGCCGCAGATGATATTCAAAAGGTGACGGGGCTGAGGTTGTAAGAAAAACGTTGATGCAATTATATAACCAAGAGCAGATTTGAGATTTGATGAGGTTAGACAGGAAAGTAAGCAATATAAGAAAACTCCAACCGGAGAAGCGATGGGCTTTTTCTGGTCGGAGTTTTTATTTTGGAATAATTTTCCGAGTAATGCTTTGGTTCCGTCTTTCCGCTAGAGCGGAAGCCTTGTTTCTTTTATCATGAGGTTGATACGGTTAGGCGGAGGGCTACACCTTTTCCTTAACACTGTAATGGGTGTGCAGCAGCTGGTGCGCCCGCTCGCCCAGCGGTTCGCCGAGGAAAGTCCGGTATAGTTCAATCACCGCCGGATTTTCGTGCGATTTACGCAGTTTAGAGTTTCTGTCAATCTCATAGATGGCTTTTTGCCGGGCTTTTAAAATATCGGAATTGCCGTGATGGTAGGGCTGACCGGCGCCGCCGATACAGCCGCCGGGGCAGGCCATAACCTCAATCGCATGAAGATTGCGGCGGTTACCGTCCCGGACTTCTTCCAGCAGAGCCCTGGCGTTGCCCAGCCCGTGCGCGATGCCGATATTGAGCATAAAACCGTCCACGTCAACATGGCCGATGCGGATGCCGGCAAAGCCGCGCAGCTGCTCAAACTCGATCTTTTCCAGCGGGTGTTTGGTCTTGAGCTCATACGCCGTTCGGACCGCGGCTTCGATCACGCCGCCAGTCGAGCCGAAAATCATGCCGGCGCCGGTGGAAATGCCGAGCGGATCGTCATACTCCTCATCTTCCAGTTCATGAATATCAAGGTTCATTTGCCGGATCATGTTGGCAAATTCCCGGGTAGTGATGACAATATCAACATCCGGATTACCGCCCGGACAAAATTCCTCTTTGTGTGCCTCTTTCTTTTTAGCCAGACACGGCATTAGGGAAACAACAATCAGGTTTTCCCGGTCGATTCCCAGCTTTTCAGCAAAATAAGTTTTAGCGATAGCGCCGAACATTTGCTGCGGCGATTTAGCGGAAGAGGGAATATGAATCAGTTCCGGGAACTGGCTTTCAATGAAATTAACCCAGGCCGGACAGCAGGAGGTCAAAATCGGCAAAGATCGCTTGTCGCCGTCCGTCAGGAACCGGTCCAGACGGTCTAAGAGTTCAGCGCCTTCTTCCATGATAGTCAGGTCGGCTGAAAAATTGGTATCAAACACATAGTCAAAACCCATACGCTTTAGGGCGGCAACCATTTTACCGGTCATAACGCTGCCTGGTGCTTCGCCGAAAGCCTCGCCCAGTGCCACCCGAACGGCCGGAGCCGTCTGCACGATCACGGTCTTAGTTGGGTCGGCCAAAGCCTCAAAGACTTTGTAGGTGTGGTCGTTTTCGGTTAAAGCGCCGGTTGGGCAAACGGCTACGCATTGACCGCAGTGGGTGCAGACAGTCTCAACCATCGGCAGCTCAAAGGCGCTGGAGACGACGGCGTTAAAACCGCGGTTAATACCGGACAGGGCGCCAACGGTTTGCACCTCGTTGCACATGGTTTCACAGCGGCGGCACATTACGCATTTATCCATATCGCGAATCAAGGACGGCGAAGTATCTACATGGTAAGTGCTGACTGAGGTGCCGGAAATGGAATGGCCGCGTAAAGACAGCTTTTCAGCTAAATCCTGAAGCTCACAGTTGCCGGCCTTGCGGCAGGCCAGACAGTCTTTGGGGTGATCGGAAATAAGGAGTTCCAGGACCATCCGCCGGGCTTCTATGACCCGCATATTGTTGGTGGTTACCTCCATGCCCTCAAAGACCGGTGTAGCGCAGGCCGGAGCCAGATTGCGGCGGCCCTTGACTTCAACCACGCAGACGCGGCAGGAAGCGGCCTTATTGATCATTTTCGTATCATGCAGGTCTAAATGACATAAAGTCGGAATGACGACATTTAACGCTTTGGCAGCTTCCAAAATGGTACTGCCTTCGGGAACGGAAATGGGTTTTCCGTCAATTTTCAAATTAATCATTTGCCTACTCCTTTACATTTTGTCGATCGCGTGGAATTTACAGGCCGCATAACAAGCGCCGCATTTGATACATTTTTCCGGATCAATTACATGCCGCTGCTTTCTTTCGCCGCTGATGCAGCCGACCGGACATTTTCGGGCGCAGGCAGTACAGCCGATACAATTGATGTTGATCACGTAGCGGATTAGTTTTTGGCAGCGGCCGGCCGGACAGCGATGTTCTTTGACATGGACGACATATTCATCCCAGAAAGCGTTTAAAGTTGACAGCACCGGATTGGGGGCGGTCTGTCCCAGACCGCATAAAGCTGTGTCGCAGATGACCCGGCTCAGTCGCCGGAGCTCGTCTAAATGCCGCATTTCCGCGCGGCCGTCGGTAATCATCTCCAGGAGTTCCAGGAGCCGTCTTGTGCCAATCCGGCAAGGAGTACATTTTCCGCAGGACTCTTCCTGCGTAAATTCCAGATAAAACTTAGCGACCGCCGGCATACAGTCGGTTTCATCCATGACGATCATGCCGCCGGAGCCCATCATCGAGCCTTTGGCAATCAAATTATCAAAATCAATCGGTGTGTCCAAATCTTTTTCGGTTAGACATCCGCCGGACGGACCGCCGGTTTGTACCGCCTTAAAGCTGCGGCCGCCTTTAATGCCGCCGCCAATTTCATAAATAACCTCGCGCAAAGTTGTGCCCATCGGCACTTCAATCAGGCCGACATTATTGATTTTGCCGGCTAGGGCAAAGACCTTGGTGCCGCTTGATTTTTCGGTGCCAATGCTTTTAAACCACTGGCTGCCGCGCAGCAAAATAACCGGGATATTAGCCAAGGTTTCCACGTTATTGACATTGGTCGGCTTTCCCCAATAGCCGGATTCAGCCGGGAATGGCGGTTTGGTGGTCGGCTCGCCCCGTTCGCCCTCCATTGAGTGAATGAGCGCCGTTTCCTCGCCGCAGACAAAGGCGCCGGCGCCAAAGGAAAGATAAATATCAAAAGCAAAGTCCGTGCCCAGAATATTTTGTCCTAAGAGGCCGTATTCCCTGGCGGAGTTGATTGCCTTTTCCAGCCGGGTGATGGCCAGCGGATACTCGGCCCGGATATAAACCCGGCCTTCGCTGGCGCCGATGGCATAGCCGCAGATGGCCATCGCTTCGACAATGGAGTGGGGATCGCCTTCCAAGATCGACCGATCCATAAAAGCACCCGGATCCCCCTCGTCGGCGTTGCAAATCACATATTTTTGGTCGGACACGGATTTTTTGGCAAATTCCCATTTCAGGCCGGTTAAGAAACCGCCGCCGCCGCGGCCGCGCAGACCGGAGGCCTTGACCTCGGCAATGACCTGATCGCGGCTCATTTCGGTCAGAGCCTTAGCCAGAGCGGCGTAGCCATCACGGGCAATATATTCTTCAATATCGCTGGGGTCGATAAAGCCGCAGTTGCGCAGGGCGATCCGCTGCTGCTTTTTATAAAAGTTCATATGTTTGGAGTCGGCAATCGACTCGCCCGTTTTCGGTTCGATAAATAACAAACGCTCAACCTTGTGGCCGCAAATAATATGGCTTTCAATAATTTCAGCCGCATCGGCCGGTTTCACCTGGGTGTAAAAGGTGTTATCCGGCAAGACCTTAACGATCGGCCCTTTTTCACAAAAGCCAAAACAACCGCCTAAGACGACGCGGACATCCTCGGTCAGGCCGTGCTTTTTGACTTCATTTTTTAAATTTTTAACAATCAAAGCGGATTCGGATGACAGACAACCGGTACCGCCGCAAACCAAAATCTGCATCTTATAGTTTGACATGTCTTAGCCTCCCAACCTTATTCGACTTCTGTCCGGATCATGCCGTCCAGTGAATTGCCTTTTTCCACATACTCTACAAAGATTTCTTTTGCCTTTTCGGGAGTTACCCCCTCAAAAATAACCGCTTCCTTGCTTTCCGGGAAAATAATGCGGATGGCCGGTTCTTTAAAGGTTTCAATCCGGCTTGTCTGTAAAACAACAATATTTTTATTTAAAGCCAGCTCCCACAGGGTATGAAAAACTTCCTTTGCGCCGGCCAAAATTCCGGAGTTCTCCATTCCCACCTGAATTTGCACCAAATGATCAATATTTTCGCCCAGCAGCCGAGCGGCGATTTTTTGCTGCGCCGTTTCCTTAAGCTGCCTGAGTTCGTCAACAGAAGTAATTTTTGGCATGATACCCTCCTTTTTAACCTTGCGGGAATTACTCCCGGTATTCGTCCAGAATCCCCTTTACCTCGGCCGTAGCCACTCGGCCATAAACCTTACCATTGACCAATACAACCGGAGCCAGCCCGCAGGCGCCGACGCAGCGCAGAACCGATAAGGAAAACTTTCCGTCGGATGTAGTTTCGCCAACGTCAATGCCCAGCTCCTTTTTAAACTCATCCAGCACCTTGTCAGCGCCGCGGACATAACAAGCCGTTCCTAAACAAATGGAGATATCGAACTCGCCTTTCGGCTCCATGGAGAAAAAAGAATAAAAACTAACGACGCCAAATACTTTGGCAGTGGGAACGCCCATACGGCGGGCAATGTGAACTTGCAGTTCCTGCGGCAGGTAGCCGTAGGTTTTTTGCGCGAAATGCAGGACTCGAATCAATTCGCCTTTTTTACTGGGCAAGGCGTCAATAAACTCATCGAGTTCTTTAAATTGATCGCAACTAACACAGTTAGCCATGATAACCTCCTATATTCAACAAAGAATAGTAATAACCTCTTTATAATTATAACAAAAAAACGAAAAAATGTAAAGGAACGGCCAAAAATAACCGTTATTTTTCTTAAAAAGATAAAAAAATAACAAAAATCATCATGCATTTTATCTAAAAAAAGAAAGCTAATATACAATGATTATCATTTTCGATTATTATCAAAGGCTAAAGGGGGCTCAATTTTCTGCCGGCCGAATTCCGCTTCAGCCGGCGGAAAATCAAGCCCAAGCGAGACTTTTAGTAAACGGAAAATAGAGAAAAGCTGAAGTCTTTCGGCAAGCAAAAAATAGCGGCATGCTGCAAGCCGCTAAGATTGTTTTATCAAACATAAGAAAATTGAGTTAAAAAAAGAACAATTAGCAGAACGATCTTGCTGCCAAAAAAGACAGCGCAGCAGAGCTGCCTCCAAAA
>CAUVDV010000077.1:0-10524 GCA_963550755.1 uncultured Lachnospiraceae bacterium | reverse complement strand
AGCGAGCCGCCAGATACGGCTCTTCCTCACAGCCGTACCACAAGTTCCAGAGCGGTGCATAAAAATTAAACGCCCAGCAGGAATAATAATCAAACGAATGACCGTCCCGGTACCAGCCGTCGCCGACCGACAAACTAAGAATCGCCTGGGCATGGTCACGCATCACATCCCGGTCAATCGGATAGCCCTCCATGTGCAGAAAAGCCAGCCCCAGCATATTAAACAGCCGCCAGTTTTGCGGCACCGTACTACCATGCGCATATTCGCTGATAAAAGCGGCAATCCGCTCGCGCTCATCAGGCGCATAACTATCCCAAATAACCTCGCGGCAAACCCACAAACAAATGACCAGCGCCGCCATTTCCACCGTCTGCTGAAAAATGCCGTGCTCATTTTCCGGGTCATGGGCCAGCATATAGGCCCGATCCAGTACCCATAAAGGATCACCCTTGGTGCAGGCTCTTAAAATATGATTTTTGTAATAATCTCTCAGCCGATAGCCGCCAACAGTCAATTCCGGTTCATTTTTTAAAAGCGGCGCGGCAATAAAAAAGGAACGGGCCAAACCCTCAAAATATTCGGCCTGCACCTTGTGCGCCGGTGTGCCGGCGTTGGGATAGGTAACTTCCGTTTCATAGCGGGGCATTACCACCGGGTCATCGGCGCTTTTAATATTTTGAAAAATGCCTGCCAGTAAATAACGGCCGGCCTCCAGCCAAGTCTCGCGGTCTAATCCTGTATAGGGCGACCGCTCAAAATCCAAATGCTGCGGCTGCCATGCTTTTTGCTGCATAATGTTCTCCTTTTTTTGTCAAATACTTTCCTTTGTCAACTATCGCGTATTTTGTCGCCGAACAATCTATCGACCGGCAGCTTTGCTTTGGCGCGGCGCACGGCCATCGCCTGAAGTTTTCCGCGTGCGTCCATAGTTTTCAGGCTCCGCGAAATACGGCGAATAGGTTATTATCAGCCATTAATTTTGCTCGCTCCACATAGCGGTACCGTAAATCGGCTCATACTCTAAGTCATATTCTTCCCGCTCGGAATTATAACGGCTGACCTTCGTTCCCTGCCGGTTAATCCGGTAAACCGCGCCCTCCTCCGACCGCGGCGGCCAAAGCGTGATTTCATAACCCTCCGGCATCCAATCACCGCCTCGTTTAAACTCTTTGACCTCCGATCGCCAATCTTTTATTTCACCATCATCGATAATATACAGCTTTTTTAAAATTTGAAAAAGCTCTTTAACCGCGCTTTTTTCGGTCAATTTTTTCGGCCGGTAATTGGCCAGCGGATCACGGTACAGTTCTTTGCCGGTATAATAATCGGTAACGGTTCGGTAACGCACGTTGAGGTCATAAATGCCGACTCGCTGATAGGTTTCCCGATGATAAACCGGCAGGCGCAGAATATCGTCCTCCTGATAGGTATAGTCCACGCTGTCATCCCATTCGCCGCCCAGCCGGGTAATGGCCTCGCCGACGCTGTTCTCCCATTCTATCTCATTGGTTATGCTCCAGGCATCGCCATAATCATACGCCCGGTCAATGATGCCCTTTTTTTCCAGCACCCATAAAAGAAATTCCTGATCGGCAAAGCCGTCTAAAACATAGGGCGTATAAGCTGCGTTTTCTAAGTCGGATAAAGCAAAAATTCCAAGAATCTGGTCGTCAATAAAGGTTTTGCCGGTGTTTAAATTGACATAAAAACAGGTCAGCCTCATATAGTCCTCATTGCCCACCGCTGCGCTTTCGTATTTAGCCCGGGCTTCCTTGGTTTTAAACATCAGATACCACTGATATTTTCCGGGGTAACGCTCCCGCATCTGATTAAAGCCGCTCCCGGTCAGGTCATCCCATTGCCGAATTCTTTCCCTATCCTCTTCTTCTACTGCATACAGATTTTCGGCGGAAATTACCGGCAGCAAGTTTTCCTCCGGCACATATTCCGCCAATCTTTGCCGGTAAGCGGCATAATCTTTCAGCAGCTTGACCTTGGCCTGCTCCGCGGTTAAAGGCTTCGCCAGCGGCTGATCGCTGCCGTGGTCGGCCGTTTCCTGATCTGACTCATCCTTAGTCAAAGCATCCGTATTGTCCTTTGTTTGCGCCGTCTCCTTCGAGGACGCTTCCCGGCCGGTTTTATCGCCTGGGTTATCCTGATTGGCTGTTTGGTCAGCATTTGTTTCCGTTTGCTTTTCCGCCGCCGATTGAGCCGGCTCCTTCGGTTTGTCGGCCGGCTTGCTCAGCGAACAGGCGGTCAGTACTAAAAGCAGCAGCGCCGCCGCCAGCCGGATTTTTTGTGTTTTTTTCTGTTTTTGCATTTTTTCTCCCCCTTTAGTTGCAGTTTTTCAATCGCCTTTTTATTTGTTATAACTTATTCTGCTTAACAGCCGCTTCGCCTGTTTTATAGTTTTTAATTACTTTTTCCACCTGCATCTCAAGTTCTTCTTTGTCAGGAATATACAGGGTGTATTTTGAAGCAAATATTGTATTGGGCAAATTACCAAGTGCATATTCCGCCTGTATACTGTCTTTATCCGCACAAAGGATATCATCATTAATGGTTTCTTTTTCATAAAAACTCCTTTTATGCTCATCACTGATGGACAAAAGCTCACAATAATGCGACCAGCTCAATTTTCCAGACGCTGTCTGGAAAATTGGATAAAACAAATAAAAATTTCTCATATTAAATAAATTGGATTTTGAAAATCCTTTGCCATACTCTTTGGTGAGCCGTTTTGATAAGCAATTTTTTCACAAACAAATCTCACTCGAATTTTTATACTGTTCTTCGATCCCTTTTTTCAATCGCCTTTTTATTTTTAAATTATATATTTTATAAGAACAAAAGTCAATATCAACCATAGCGATCCGCCGTTGCCGCTCCGGTAAGCCATTCCTCGAAATCAGCAATTTTTACCAAAAATGAATCTCAGCGAATTCCTTATGCAGCATTCAGCACATAGATTATTCATACTTAATACTTCCCGCGCAAGCAGTCCTCCGAGCAGGTTAAACGTAAATATCCGCTTTCCTGAATTTGGGGCATAACTGAATTCGGGGCGCACAAACAACAGCGCCTCTCCTTTTACCGGAGAGGCGCTGCCTCAAGTCATCATCCGCCCTTTACGGGCATTTACGCTAAGAGAAGCCTTTTATTTCCTTGCTTTCTGCTTGGCGCTTTTTGCTTATTCGCTCTTTCCGCCTTCTGCTTATGTCTGCTTACTTTTTCTTTTTCAGCAGCATGCCCAGTCCGGCCAGACCCATGCCCAGCAGACCGAAGAATCCGGCACCCATGCCGCCGGTCTTAGGCAGCTCAGGCGCTCCCTGCGGAAGCACTTCTTCCTTGATTCCTTCTTCCTCAACCACCGGCGCTGATTCCGGAATGGCCGGATCATTGATCGGTACTTCTGCCGGTGCTGATTCCGGCGTCGGCTCATCGTTAATGGTGTTGTTGTCATCATTCGTTGCCGGCGTGGTCGGAGTGGTCGGCGTGGTCGGGTTATTCGGCGTCGGATCATACGGATTCGCTGTATCCGGCGTCGGATCCGGGTTATACGGCGGCAGCGGATCCAATTCGTAATCATTGGTAATCGTTACATTCGCCGTTCCATTACTGCTAATCGTCACTATATAGCGGCCATGCCGATAAGTGGCCGGTTTCTCGTTCACATTAAAGTCAATGTTCTGACCGTCAATCTGCGTTTCAAAAACAAGATACTGCGCCGTCTTTTTCAATCCGCTGAAGGTTGTTGTCCAATTATTGGCCGCGCTTAACGTTCTGGCCTCAATGTCAGCCGGATGAACATCCCCGGATTCGTCCACATAAAGTCTGACCTGAACCGGCTGCCGGTAATCGGTCGGGGTATTGCCCCAGTATTTCGTGACCGTTACGCTGGTTTGTTCTTCTTCCGGAATCGCAGCCTTATGCGTATTGAAAATCCAAACTCGATCCTTACCATTATCCACGATCTCTACATGATAATCGCCAATATGATAATCATTTAAGTCAACTCTCGGCTCAACACCGGCTGCCTCCTCGCCTACCTTGACTTCAAAGACAAAGTATTGAATCTGTTCCGCCTGTGCTTGCAGCTGCGCGGCCGGCTGTTCCTGTTCGGCCGGAGCTTCCGATTGCTGCGGCTGTTCCGCTTGTTCGGTCTGACCTTGCTCGGCCGGAGTTTCGACCGGAGTTTCGGTCAGTTGTTCCTCATTTTCAGCTGCCGGTGCTTCCGGTGCAGTACCGCCATTGGCTGCCGGAACAGAACTCTCTTGTTCCGTCTGCGGTGTTTCTGCTTCAGCGGCCGGTGTTTCTGCCGGCTGATTTTCTTCGGCCGGAGCTGCACTTGGCTGAGTCGTTTCTTCACTCGGCTGTGCCGGCTGCTCAGTCGGTGCTGCTTCCTGCTCTTCACCCTGCGGCTGCTCTGCGTTCGGCTGTTCTTCCGGTTTAGCCGGTTCAACCTTCGGCGCGCCCTGCGGCAAAGTTTGTTCTTCAATCTCTAAGGCCGTATTGATAATTGGCGTTTGATATCTCGGCAGATTGTCAAATGTTGCCTGCCAGTTACTTTCGGCACTTAATGTCTGCTCGCTTCCGTCAACCGGTACTAAGTTACCATTTTCATCCAGCTTATACAGCTTAACAACAACCGGTTTTTGATATTCAGCCGGCGTGGTGCCCCAGAACTTAACAACCTGAATGTTGCGCTTATTCGGATCATCCGGCTGCGGAACTTGATTAACATCGTTTTTAACCACGATATCCTTCGAACTCTCTATTTCAAGCGCTTTATCACTTAAATTAATCGTAAAGACTTTATGCTTGTAAGTACTTGCCAGCGGATCCGGCAGGTTAATATCCTCGCCGTTAATACTGACTTCCACTGCCTGATAGGTTACAGGCTGTCCGTTTTGCCATCTTGACAAATTATTGAATTGCCTTGTCCAACCCTTTTCATTATTTAAGACAAACTTCTCATAGGGCGTGCCATTGGCTCTCAGTTCAATTCCAACCGAACGTCTTGCGCCCGCCGGAATCTGATCACCCCATTCCTTGGTAATTGTCAAATCAATTAATTCGGTATTGGTAAAGGCATATCCATTCCTTGTCACCCGATACTTGGTATTGCCTAATAAGGCTGATGTATTCTCGCCTTCGGCCAGAGCGTTGCCAGCTTCATCCAATTCCTTAACCACATAGACAATTTTATTGCCGTCGGGGTCTTTAAATTGAATATCCTTAAACTCACCCTTCCATTCGTCTTCAGCCGTCAGAGTGATTTTTTTCTCCGGCTGCGCATCGGGCTCGCTGTCCTCACGGAAAAGTCCAAAATAGGCTTTCTCCTGCGGAGAACCGTGCCAAGCTTTCTCTACTGTGATGCTTGTCTGCTGCGTGTTGGTAAAGGCAAACTGATTCGGCGCCGTAAAATCAGCTTTAACCTTATACGGTACTCCGCCTAAAGAAACAATCTGACCATCCTCTACCGGCTTACTATTTTCATCTAATTCCTTAACGGTGTAACGAATCGGCTCGCCCGCTTCATTATAAGCGACCTGAGCGGCAAATGTGCCTGCCGTCTGTCCGTCTTCTAAAGCCAAGTCATCAACTTTAACTTTCAGCGTACCATCTGCTTCGACTTCATACATGCCAAATGCAACACGATCCGCGGCATCACCAACCCAAGTCTTGGTCACCTGATAACGTTCATTATCAGCCTGCAGCTTGGCATTGGTAACTGTGAAAGTAATAATATTGCCGTTCTCAGCCTTATTGATAGTAGTTTTATAGCCTGCAAGCGCTTCTTCTTCTACTTGATAGTCTGCCTTTTTCCCATCTTTGTATTTGGGGAATAAGCCAAGACTATGCAGCGTCTGAGCATTATTCTCAATCCTTACAGACTTATCACTGTCTTTTAATTTAATCAATGCACCGCCATCCGGGAAGGCAATACCATCAGGCTGCTGCCAAATCTTTTTGACTTCGATCTCTACATCATCAACATTGGTGTTGGTAATGATAGTAATATTGCCCGCATCATCTTCCTGATAGCTTACCTGATACTGGGAATTACCTAAGGTAATTTCTTCGCCCTCCGCAATCTCAGTATCACCATCAAGCTCTACCGCTTCATAGCTATCAAACTTTAAGCCTGAAACAGTATCATATTCTGGAACATTTTCAAAGGTTACTTTTCCTTCGTCTTTTTCAATCGTTTTCTCGGAAAGTTTAAACTGGTCGCCGCCGCTCTTGCCATAAAGCCGTACTTTTACGTCTGTCTTTAAGTCGGCCGGTGTATTTTCCCAGTTCTTAACAACCGTAACTTGATGGTCGGAAACAGGCGCAAAGGTATTGGTAATGGTAACTTGGCCATCTTTTACCTCTTTAGGACTGTCCGAAGTAAACTTATCCACCGCTTTTTCCGTCACGGTATACTTAACTTCAGCGCCATCATGATACTTAGCTACGCCTTCTATCTTACCTGTCCAAGTACCGTCCGCAGCTTGTTTAATTGTAAGCGGGATCGGCAACGACAAAGCGGCTTCCGGGTCAGCGGTCAAGGTAAACTCAACCTCAGCCGGGCGCTGCGCTTCTCCGCCTACCCACTTTTTCGTTATCGTAATATCAATGGTATCGATATTAGTGTTGGTAATGGTAACATTATTTCCATTTTGCTCGTAAGTGACCTTGTACTTAGCTTGACCTACTTTAGCCTCTTGACCATGATTAATTACATTCTCATTATCATCAAGCTCTTTGACGGTATAAGTCAATTTCTCGCCATTCTCATCGTATGCCAGCACAGAAACTTTTTTCGCTTGCTCCTGTCCTTCCTTATACTCCAAGTCAAGCTTTTCATCATGAACCAGCTCGGGGTCTGCCTCTGGATCACTCATATTATCCGAATACAGCCAAACCTTAACATTCCTCTTTAAGCTGTCCGGCGTATTCTCCCACTTCTTAGCTACCGTAACATCAGTGGTGTCAACATTTTTGTTGGTAATGATAATATTATTTCCATTTTGCTCGTAAGTGACCTTGTACTGAGATTGGCCTATTTTAACCTCTTGGTTATGGTCAATCACATTCCCATCGCCATCAAGCTCCTTGACTGTATAAGTCAATTTCTCACCATTCTCACCATATGCCAGCACAGAAACTTTTTTCGCTTGCTCCTGTCCTTCCTTATATTCCAAGTCAAGCTTTTCATCATGAACCAGCTCGGGGTCTGCCACTGGATCAACAATATTATCCGAATACAGCCAAGCCTTGACATCCGTCTTTAAGCTGTTCGGTGTATTTTTCCAGTTCTTCGTTACCGTAATATCAATGGTATCGACATTTTTGTTGGTAATGGCAAAACCATCGTTTGTTGCCGCATAGCTTACCCGATACTGGGAATTACCTAAGGTAATTTTATCGCCCTCCGCAACATCAGTCTTAGTTTTGTCATCAATTTCTCTGACTTCATAGGTCAGCTGACTGCCATTCTTATCATACTGAGGCACCGAAAGCTCTAATCTCTGAGTCTTGCCCACTTTATCATATGTCAAAGTGCGCTTTTCAGAATAGGTTCCGTCAGTTGAATATAGGTGAACCTCTACATTTTGCTTTAAGTTCTCCGGTGTATTCAGCCAGTTCTTGGTAATAATAATATTCTTCTCGTCAGATTTAAAGGTATTTTTAACGACAAGATTCCCATTTATTATTGGTGCATGCGGCTTAATGCTTGAAGTAAAATTCGGTACGTTTTCTTCCGTTGCATAATAGGTAACCTTCTCGCCATTATAATACTTAGGCAGCGATATTGTACCAGCCCACATAGGTGACGGAGTCTTTGAAATTATAAGCTTCGCCGAATTCGGCAGCGCACCTTCCGGTTTAGCCGTTATGGTAAAGGTGACCGTCGCCGGACGCAGCGCTTCTCCCTTGTCATCCCAAGTCTTGGTTATTGTAATATCCGCCATATCCTTATTGGTGTTGGTAATGGTCAGGCCGTTATATTCTACCTGATACTGAGAACCATTTATCTCAACCATTCCATTCTTTTCACCAATTTCTTTGACTTCATAAACCAGCTCCTTGCCATTCTTAGCATACTTAGGCACAGAAAGCTCTAAGCTCTGAGTCTTGCTTACCTTATCATATGTCAAAATGCGCTTTTCAGAATAGGTTCCGTCAGTTGAATACAGGTGAACCTCTACATCTTGCTTTAAGTCCTCCGGTGTATTCACCCAAACCTTGGAAATGGTAACGGTATACTCGGAAGATTTAAAGGTATTGGTAATCGTAACTTCGCCGCTTTTTACCTCTGCCGGCTTGTCTGCCGGAGCATTGGAGGTAAAGTGCGGTACAGCAATTTCAGCTACATAATAGGTAACTTCCTGATTATTAAAATACTTCGGTAAATCTTTTACCTCACCTGTCCACTGGTCGCCCTCAATTTTGTCTAATGTAAATGCGCGTTGCTGCAGCGCGGCCTCCGGTTTGGCGGTCAACAGGAAAGTTACATCTTTAAGATCTGTCGGGCGCAAAGCCTCTCCGCCTTCCCAAATCTTGGTTACTTTAATCTTAACGGTTTCCTTATTAGTATTGGTAAAGGTATAGCCCTGCTCAATGCCGCCCTCGAAATTCGGGTCATAGCCAGCCACTGAAGCTTCTACTACGGTATAGCCAGTATAGTTTATCTGTTCCCCGTTCTTATCATACTTTGGAACCGAAAAACTGCCCACCCAAGTATACGGATCATTGACATCATTCTGATTATCCTTCGTCAAAGTCATCGGATTTTTCAGTCCATCCGCCCTGGCGATTTCTCCCTTTTCATTTTTCAAGGTAAAGGTTGCCTCATCACCAATCTTATTGACCCATTTCTTCGTGACGTTGATTTTCTTCTCACCGGTCTTGGTATTGATAAAAGCAACATGCTTCTCGTCCTGATTATCCAAGCCTGTCAGGTCAACCGTTTTTTGCACTTCATCCGCCTTATAATTTGCCGGTACTGTTTCTGTAACCGTATAATGAATCAGCTTTGCATCCAAATCATAAACCGGCAGTTTTTTGGTTTTAACCTGCCACTGCGGATTTCCCGTCATTGTCAGCGTGTCGTTAAAGCTGCCGTCCGAAGCCTTAACGCTGAAGTCTACCTTCGTTCCCTGCTCAGGAGCACCTTTCCACTTTTTCTCAATTACCAAAGTCCCCATCTTACGGGTATTGGTAACTGTAATCGGATCACTATTCGTGCCCATGCCGTTCTTATACGATACTTTATAGGCATTAAGGTCGGCTTTCTTTCCGTCTATTTTTATTTCGGTTTCCTTAATGGAATAAGTATATTTATTTCCATTCTCATCATGGGTCGGCTGATTTTCAATTTTTTTCCTCTCATTGCCCTGCAAAGTAATAGGATTTACTTCCGGCACTACTTCTTCGCTCCCATTTTCAATTTTTCTGTAAAGTTCAACCGTTGCCTGCGCACCATCAATTTGGGAGTTAATTAAAGTGTCGTCATTCCACACTTTTTGTACCCAAATATCAGCAGTTTTTCTGGTATTGGTGAACTTAGCCACAGGACTGGCTTGTGTAACCGTAACCACATTCGATACCGGAATAACCGTATAGGCCTCGTTTGTTTCTTCTTTCACGGTATAGGTATATACATTGCCCTGAGCATCACTGTCCGGTACCGGTGCAAACCGGCCGCTCTGCGCACCATCTTCAAGAGTAATCGTCTCTTTCAATGTTTGCCCTTGATATAAGCTAAAGCTTACTTTGTCTGCCTTTCCGCCTTTCCATTCCTTTTCCACGGAGAAAGTAAGCATTTCTATCTTCGCCTTGTTGGTAATGGTAACTTTGCCATCTACGCCTACCTTTGCCGGGTTTTCTTTCGGATTACTTGAAGTAAAGTTCTCCGATACCGTTTCTTCATATACAGAGTATTGAACCAGTTCACCCTTGTGATACTTCGTTACGGTTACCGGATCACTATTCCATACATCGCCCTGAGATTTCTGAATTTTAATTTCCTGCGGAAGTCCAGCTACAGCCTTATCAGCACTCAACGTAAAGCGAACTTCATCCGGGCGCTGTGCTTCTCCGCCTTCCCATTTTTTCGTTACCGTAATATCTATCGTTTTCAAATCTTTTACTTCCGGTACATCAAACTCCATCTTTGTGCCGTTTGCCTTCGGCAGTAAAGTGGTTGTACCGTTAGTTGGATGAAACTCCCCGTCTTTCCAGTTTTCTTTTAGCGTAGCCCGGTACTTAACATGCAATACCTCATTCTTGCCTAAGTTGATATTAGACACAGTATGAATGCCGTCAGCCGACGCCGCCGGGGTAGTAACAAAACCTTTCACCTTCTCAGTAAACTTTGCCAAGTCTGCTGCAGTCGGTGAACCTTCCATGGTTCCCCAAACCTGAAGAGTATCCTTAACATATCCAACATATTGGCTCATCGGATCGGTTATCGTACCGCCGTCTATCTTATTTTTAATCTGATTTGCTAAAGCTTCCAGTATTTCCGGT
>CAUVDV010000076.1:0-10728 GCA_963550755.1 uncultured Lachnospiraceae bacterium | reverse complement strand
CGAGGAACTGATTGCCCAGATTAAAAAGAATGTCGCCCATTTAATTCCCAAGCATATTACTAAGGAAGATATTTTTGCGTCCATTAATTATAATATGCATTTGGAATACCATATCGGTACCAAAGACGATATTGACCACTTGGGCAACCGCCGGATTCGGGCGGTGGGCGAGCTTTTGCAGAATCAGTTCCGGATTGGTCTTTCCCGGATGGAAAGGGTGATTCGGGAACGGATGACGGTTCAGGACACGGAAACGGTTTCGGCCCAGTCGCTGATTAACATTCGGCCGGTTTCGGCGGCGATCAAGGAGTTTTTCGGCAGTTCTCAGCTGTCGCAGTTTATGGATCAAACGAATCCCTTGGGTGAGCTGACGCACAAAAGACGTTTGTCAGCGCTTGGTCCCGGCGGTTTATCCAGAGATCGGGCCGGCTTTGAGGTGCGGGACGTTCACTATTCGCATTACGGCAGAATGTGCCCGATTGAAACGCCGGAAGGTCCGAACATCGGTTTGATTAACTCGCTGGCCACTTATGCCAGGATCAACGAATATGGCTTTATTGAGTCGCCCTATCGGTTGATTGACAAAACCGGCGCCAAGCCGATCGTTACCGATAAGGTAGAATATTTTACAGCCGATGAAGAAGACAAGTACCGCATCGCGCAGGCCAATGAGCCGCTGACGGAAAAAGGCGAGTTTATTAATAAATATGTAACCGGCCGGTTCGCTGAGCAGATTATTGAAATGGACGCTGCCAAGGTTGATTTGATGGACGTTTCGCCCAAGCAGGTCTTTTCAGTGGCAACTTCCATGATTCCGTTTTTGGAAAATGATGACGCCAACCGGGCGCTGATGGGCTCGAACATGCAGCGGCAGGCGGTTCCGCTGTTATCGACCGATTCGCCGATTGTCGGCACGGGAATTGAGCATAAAGCGGCGGTTGACTCCGGCATCGTGGTGCTGGCTAAGGAAGACGGCGTGATTGATAAGGTTTCGGCGACGGAAATCATTATTAAGACGGCCGGCGGCAAGAAGGTTTCACATCGTCTGCAGAAATTTGTCCGTTCCAATCAGGGTACCTGCATGAACCAAAGACCGATAGTGAAAAAAGGGCAGGAAGTCGTTAAAGGCGAAGTGATTGCTGACGGTTCCTCGACGCAGGGCGGCGAAATTGCGCTGGGCAAAAACCCTTTGATCGGCTTTATGTCCTGGGAAGGCTACAATTACGAGGATGCCATTCTGCTGAATGAAAACTTAGTCAGAGATGACGTTTATACTTCGATTCATATTGAGGAACATGAGTCGGAAGCCAGAGATACCAAGCTGGGACCGGAGGAAATCACCAGGGATATTCCGGGCGTAGGCGAGGAAGCGCTCAAAGATTTGGATGAGCGAGGCATTATCCGAATTGGTGCGGAAGTGCGGTCCGGCGATATTTTAGTCGGTAAGGTAACGCCCAAGGGCGAAACCGAACTGACGGCGGAGGAACGGCTGCTTAGAGCAATTTTCGGAGAAAAAGCCCGGGAAGTTAGGGATACCTCGCTCAAAGTTCCGCACGGACAAGAGGGAACGATTGTCGACGTGCATATTTTCACCAGAGAAAACGGCGATGACTTGTCGCCCGGTGTCAATCAAGCGGTGCGCGTTTATATTGCCCAGAAAAGAAAAATTTCGGTCGGCGATAAAATGGCTGGCCGCCATGGTAATAAGGGCGTTGTGTCCAGAGTTTTGCCGCAGGAGGATATGCCGTTTTTACCGAACGGCCGGCCGTTAGACATTGTTTTAAATCCGATGGGCGTGCCTTCGCGTATGAATATCGGGCAGATTTTGGAAGTGCATTTGGGCCTGGCGGCGAAGGCTTTGGGCTTTAAGATTGCTACGCCGGTTTTTGACGGCGCTAACGAAGAAGATATCATGGATACTCTGGACATGGCGAACGACTATGTCAATATGGAGTTTAAGGATTTTGAAAAGAAATGGAAAAGCACTTTGGATAAGGAAGTGTTTGAGTATTTGTCCGATAACCGGGCGCACCGGGAAGAATGGAAGGGCGTAAAGATTCCGCGCTCCGGCAAGCTTCCGCTTCGGGACGGCCGAACCGGCGAATATTTTGACGCCGAAGTAACCGTCGGCTATATGCATTATTTGAAGCTTCACCATTTGGTTGACGATAAGATTCACGCCCGCTCGACCGGCCCATATTCGCTGGTAACGCAGCAGCCGCTTGGCGGTAAAGCCCAGTTCGGCGGACAGCGTTTCGGTGAAATGGAAGTTTGGGCGCTGGAAGCTTACGGCGCTGCCTACACGCTGCAGGAGATTTTGACTATGAAGTCTGATGACGTAGTCGGCCGGGTCAAAACCTATGAGGCGATTATCAAGGGCGAAAATATTCCGGAGCCGGGGATTCCGGAATCGTTTAAGGTGCTGCTCAAGGAACTGCAGTCGCTGGCGCTGGATGTGAACGTTCTGACCGGCGATACAGTGGTAGAACTGAAAGAAGACGACTTTGACGACGGCGTTGATTTTGAACTGGACGATTATCGGCTGGATTCATTGGATGATGACAATGACAGCTTTGATTACAGCGAAATTGACGAGATTGACGCCAATGAAGCTTTAGATGATGATTATGATGATATTAATTTTGAAGACAGCTTTATTATCGGCGAGGAAGACGATTTTGATAATTAAGCCGGCGGAAGGAGTCTGATAATATGCCGAAAGAACAACAAACGGTTAATTTTGATGCGATTAAAATTGGACTGGCATCTCCGGAACGGATTCTTGAATGGTCAAGAGGCGAAGTAACAAAGCCGGAAACCATCAATTATCGTACTTTAAAGCCGGAAGTCGACGGTTTATTCTGCGAACGGATTTTTGGCCCAAGTAAGGACTGGGAATGCCATTGCGGAAAGTATAAGAAAAATCGCCATAAGGGCGTGATTTGTGATAAGTGCGGCGTGGAAGTAACCAAGGCCAAAGTTCGCCGGGAGCGGATGGGTCATATTAAATTAGCGGCGCCGGTATCGCATATTTGGTATTTTAAAGGAATTCCCAGCCGGATGGGCTTGATTTTGGATATTTCCCCGAAAAAATTGGAGAAAGTGCTGTATTTTGCCTCTTATATTGTTTTAGATCCGGGCGAATCCGATTTACGCTATAAGCAGGTGCTGTCTGACCGGGATTATCACGAAGCCTTGGAGCGCTGCGGCGAGACTTTCCGGGTGGGCCTGGGCGCGGAAGCAATTCAGGAAATTTTAGCGGCCATTGATTTGGAAAAAGAAAGCAAGGAATTAAAACAGGCGCTGCGCGATACCAAAGGGCAAAAAAAGGCGCGGATTATTAAGCGGCTGGAAGTAGTCGAAGCGTTCCGCAGCTCGGAAAACCGGCCGGAATGGATGATCCTGACCCATATTCCGGTGATTCCGCCGGATTTGCGGCCAATGGTGCAGTTGGACGGCGGCCGCTTTGCTACCTCCGACTTAAACGACTTGTACCGGCGGGTGATCAACCGGAACAATCGTCTTAGCCGTCTGATGGAGATTAAAGCGCCGGAAATTATTATCCGCAATGAAAAAAGAATGCTGCAGGAGGCGGTTGACGCCTTGATTGACAACGGCCGCCGGGGACGCCCGGTCACCGGTCCGGGGAATCGTCCGTTAAAATCGTTATCCGATATGCTCAAAGGAAAACAAGGCCGGTTCCGGCAAAATCTTTTGGGTAAGCGGGTGGACTATTCCGGCCGGTCGGTTATCGTGGTTGGACCGGAGCTGAAAATTTATCAGTGCGGTCTGCCCAAGAAAATGGCGATTGAATTATTTAAGCCCTTTATTATGAAGCGCTTGGTTGAGGACGAAATGGCGCATAACATTAAGTCGGCCAAAAAAATGGTTGACCGCTTGGATCCGTATGTGTTTGACGTGCTGGAAGAAGTCATCAGCGAACATCCGGTTATGCTTAACCGGGCGCCGACGCTGCACAGGCTTGGTATTCAGGCATTTGAGCCGGTGCTGGTTGAGGGCAAAGCTATTCGCCTGCACCCGCTGGTTTGTACTGCCTTTAACGCCGACTTTGACGGCGACCAAATGGCGGTGCACCTGCCGCTGTCGGAGGAAGCGCAGGCCGAGTGCCGGTTCCTCCTGCTGTCGCCGAATAACCTGCTCAAGCCTTCTGACGGCGGTCCGGTCTGCGTACCGTCGCAGGACGTTGTTTTGGGTATTTATTATTTGACGCTGCAAAAGGACGGCGAGCCGGGCGAGGGCAGCGCTTATACCGATGAGAATGAGGCGCTTTTAGCCTATGATAATGGAGTTTTATCGCTGCATTCCAAGATTAAAGTAAGAAGAAGCAAGTCGGTCAATGGGCAAAAGATTTCGACTATTGTAGAAACAACGCCGGGCCGGATTATTTTCAATGAGATTATTCCGCAGGATTTGGGCTTTGTTGACCGGGAGGCAGCCGGTTCGGAACTGCTGTTTGAAATTGATTATTTGGTCGGCAAAAAGCAGCTGAAGGAAATTCTTTACCGCTGCATCGACATTCACGGCTCGACCAAGACATCGGAAGTGCTGGACAATATCAAGCATTTGGGCTTTAAGTATTCGACCAGAGGGGCGATTACGGTTGCCCTGTCCGATATGGAAGTGCCGGAGAGCAAGGGCGATATCCTAAAGCAGGCGGAAGATACGATTGAAACAGTCGCCAAGCAGTTCCGCCGCGGTATGATGACCGAGGACGAGCGCTACTTAAAGACGATTCAAACCTGGAAAAACGCCGATGATCAACTGACGGAAGCGCTGCTTAAAAACTTAGGAAAATATAACAACATCTTTATGATGGCCGATTCCGGTGCCCGCGGCTCTAATAACCAAATTAAACAGCTGGTTGGCATGCGTGGTTTGATGGCCGATACGCAGGGACGGACAATTGAATTGCCGATTAAGTCAAACTTCCGGGAGGGCTTAGATGTTTTGGAATACTTTATTTCTGCGCATGGAGCCAGAAAAGGTCTGGCCGATATCGCGCTCAGAACGGCCGACTCCGGTTATTTGACCAGACGTTTGGTCGATGTTTCGCAGGATTTGATTATCCGGGAGCTGGACTGCTGCGAGGGCAGCGAAGAAGTGGTTGGCTTAAAGGTCAAGGCTTTCATGGACAGCAAGGAAGTGATTGAGTCCTTAGAGGAAAGAATTACCGGCCGCTGGTCGGTAGAAGATATTAAGCATCCGGAAACCGGCAAGCTCTTAGTGCCGGCCGACACGATGATTAATCCCCGCCAGGCGCGCAAGATTATTGCTGCCGGCATTACCGAAGTCAAGATCCGGACGGCTTTAACCTGCCGCTCCAAGATTGGCGTCTGCGCTAAGTGCTACGGTGCGGATATGGCAACCGGCCGGCCGGTGCAGGTCGGCGAGGCGGTCGGTATCATCGCGGCGCAGTCCATCGGTGAGCCGGGTACGCAGCTGACGATGCGGAACTTCCACAGCGGCGGTATTGCTACGGCCGAGGATATTACCCAAGGTTTGCCTCGTGTCGAGGAACTTTTTGAAGCCCGTAAACCCAAGGGCTTGGCCATCTTATCCGAGTTTGGCGGCCGGGTCACGGTCAGCGACAACAAGAAAAAGCGGGAAGTTATCGTCACAAATGATGAAACCGGCAGCAGCAAGGCGTATTTGATTCCTTACGGTTCGCGGATCAAGGTCGAGGAAGGACAAATCATTGAAGCCGGCGACGAACTGACCGAAGGTAGTGTTAATCCGCATGATATCTTAAAGATTAAAAACAGTGCGGCGGTAGAAGATTATATGCTCCAGGAGGTACAAAGAGTGTACCGCCAGCAGGGCGTAGAAATCAATGACAAGCACATTGAGGTCATTGTCCGGCAGATGCTGAAAAAGGTTAAGATTGAGGATAACGGCGATACTGATTTATTGCCGGGCGTTTTAGCTGATCGTTTGGAGTTTGAAAACGTCAATCAGCAAATGCGCGAGCAGGGCTTAGAAGAAGCCAGCGGTACGCAGGTGCTGCTGGGAATCACCAAGGCTTCCTTAGCCACCAAGTCGTTTCTGTCGGCGGCTTCCTTCCAGGAAACGACTAAGGTCTTGACCGAGGCGGCTATTTTCGGCAAGGTTGACCCGCTGATTGGCTTAAAGGAAAATGTTATCTTAGGTAAGCTGATCCCGGCCGGAACCGGTATGAGTATTTACCGCAACGTTGAGATTGTCAGCGCTGATGAAGCGCAGAAGCAGGCGGCGGAAGAAGTGACGGAATAAAGTCAAAGTTTATGTTGGCGGTAATTCCGTGAAATAAGAAAGCATAATAAAAAGCGTTTTCTCGGGCGATAGCCGGGGAAAACGCTTTTTTGATGATGGCGAAAGCTTTGCTTTTATCAAGAAAGATGCAATAACCAAAAAAGACTGCTGTTGAAGCAGTCTTTTTTGCGGCTGTATTATGGTTTCAGGGTAATTGTTTCGTTTACTATGTCACTTAGTGTCCAATCATCGGAATCATATATTCTAAATTTAAACTCAATTTTTTCAACCGCGGAGATTCCATTATCCTCCAAGACCCGTTTAGTCCATGACATAGAACTAAATGCGCATTTTCCGGCCGATACGGTAGTTGCGTAAAGCGGATCGGCCATAAAGCCATTTATGGAAGCTTCATTTACGCCAAACATTACATTTTTATCAGTTTTGTTAATGAGGAACAAATTAACCTTATAGCCCCAAAATTTGTCTTTTTCATAACCAGTTACGATGACAGTTACAGAGTCATTGTCAATAATTACATTATCATTAGGCTACGGGCTTCTGACAAATTTTACAGCTCTATCTTCACCATAGGGATAAATATGAATAGTTTCTTTGGCGACAGGTTCAGCTGTCCAGTCGTTACTGTCATATACGCGAAATGTCAACTCAATATCAGTTCAGTGTAATCGCCAATTTCGTTCTTTTTGAGGTTATCATTATTTAAAAAGTTAATCTCATTATTTGATTTTTTTCCGGCGGCAATTTCCGCTGCGAAGAATGGATCACACTCAACCCCATTAATCGCTCCGCTTTCAACGGAGAACATATATGTTTTTTCAGTGGATTTATTTTCCAGCTGCGCCTTTAAAGTAAATCCCATAATATTGTCTGGATCAATTTCTGTGATCTTGACAGTACATTCTTCGTTATCAATTGCGACCATTTCGCTAAAAGTGAGGTCGCCCACGCTGGATTTGTCTTCTTTGAATTGATTGTCCTCTTTGGATTGATTGTCCTGTTTGCTACTGTCAGTGCCAGTAGCTGGAGAACTTTTTTTGCCGTCGCTCGCTCCACAGGCGGTTAGTGAAATCAACAACATAATTGCCAGAAATAGACTTGTGATTTTTTTCATTTTTTTCCCCCTTTTATTGAAAATATTTTATGCAACCCAAGCCACCCTCGCGAAAGTACGACCCCGATTGCTGTTTACCCAATCTTAAGCACATAATCATTGCCATTTGAGCTGTCTTATTCAGTGAAACGAAAAGCAAAATGGAAGACCTGTGTTTTTCTAATAAAAGTATTATACCATTGAACCATAAAAAGGAAAAGAATTTTTTAAATAAATATTTTAATTTAACTTTCCTTGTCGAAGGCTTCGCTTTCTGCCACAAGTGCGAGAAACGCGTTTGCGTTTCCGCAATGCTGGGCAACCAGCTCTGTCGAAACGCTTCGCGTTTCTGCGCGGGCGCGCAACCTGCCAAGCTGAAAAAACTGTTCTGGCGAACATGGAAAGTTGAAGTATTTGTGCTTGCTTTTTTAAAAAGAGACGGTATAATGGAGAGAAAAAATAAAAATTAGACTAAATGGCGAGATAAGAGGGAAATCAAGGAAAAGGTGTGATTATGGAACGAAAAGGGATAATAAAAAAAGCTTTTTTAAAGACGTTGCCGGTGATGGCCGGTTATATTGTTTTGGGGATCGGTTTCGGCATGATCTTGCGGGGCAAAGGCTACGGCGTGCTGTGGGCGGGAGTAATGAGTATTTTGATTTATGGCGGCAGCATGCAGTATGTAGGGGCTGAGCTGCTGGCCGAAAACGCTTCGCTATTGACGGCGGCGCTGACAGCGGTGGCGGTCAATGCCCGGCATTTATTTTATGGGATTGCCATGATTGATAAATATAAGGGACGAAAACGCAAGCCTTTTTTGATGTTCAGCTTAACCGATGAAACCTATTCCTTGCTGTGCGGTCAAACGAAAGAACCGGAGCCGGATTCGTATTATTTTTGGGTGTCGTTTCTGGATTATTTGTATTGGATTATCGGTTCTGTGCTGGGGGCTTTTTTAGGTGGAATTTTGCCGATCAATACCAAAGGAATTGATTTTGTGCTGACCGCCCTCTTTTTGACGGTGTTTACCGAGCAGTGGCTGACGGTTAAAAATCATTTGTCCGCACTGGTCGGGGCCGGAGCGTCGATAATATGCCTTTTGACCTTGGGCAGTCAAAGGTTCTTAATTCCGGCCATGCTGCTGATTGCCGCGCTCTTAATCGGACTGCGCAAAAAGGAGGGGATTACCAATGAATAAGCTTCATTCGATTTTATTGATTGCGGTGATGGCAGCGGTAACGATGGGGCTGCGCTGTCTGCCTTTTTTCATTTTTAAGGGCGGCCGGAAAACGCCGGAGATTATTGTTTATCTGGGCAAGGTACTGCCCTATGCGATTATGGGCATGCTGGTGGTCTTTTGCTTTAAGGACACAGTGGTCATGACTTTTCCCTATGCGCTGCCGGAAATATTGTCAGCCGCGGTGGTTGTACTGCTCCATATCTGGAAACGCAATACGCTGCTTAGCATTGTCAGCGGTACACTTTGCTATATGATATTGGTGCAGAGGGTATTTGTCAGGTGAATAAAAAAACAGTGCAGTCCATTGGTTTCGTGCTGCACTCGTATTTCGTTGATACTGCGACGAATTACGCGCGAGCTGCCTGACCGGCACCGTTTTCTTTCCCCAGCAGCCAGTCGGGTAAATATTTAACCTGAATGCCGTTGTAGTTTCCGGCGGTGAAATGGTCAGCCGTCAAAACAATCTTTTCATAGTTGTCTTTGATACTAGTCAAGGGGCGCAATTCGCGCTCAAAGGTTTCTTTTGCTGTCATGTCGGCTGTCACTTGGAAATAAGTATATGCTCCCTGCTTTTCGGCAACAAAGTCTACTTCCGTATTGCCAACTTTTCCGATCATGACGCGGTATCCGCGCCGAAAAAGTTCAAAATAGACAATGTTCTCCAGTGAAAATCCCAAATCATACTGGTTGCGCGGCAAGATATGATTTTTTAAGCCGAGATCGACAATGTACAGCTTTCGATTTGCTTTCAAAAGCTGTTTGCCCACGATATCAAAGCGTTCTGCCGGATAGAATATAAAAGATTCGGTAAGGGCTTCGACATAATCACCTACGGTGTTTGCAGAAATTTTTCGTCCGTTTGAAGTTAAATAATTCGTGATACTCCGAATAGAAACGGGATTTCCGGCAATACTGGCCAAATATTTAGCAATTGTTTTCAGCAGAAGAATATCGGTGATTTTTCTTTTGGCTGGATCGGCTTCTTTACGGGACTGACGGTCTTCGATGTCCTTTATAATAACGGTGTTGTAAATCCCTTCCAAATAGATTGCCACTTTCTCCGGAGAACGTTTCATGCGGGCAATGTATGGCAGTCCGCCGTCACGCATATATTCCGCTAGGCCGCGGGTCTGTTCCATACCGGTGATTTCCAGGAATTCCTTGAAAGAAAGAGGCAGCACCTTAATTTCAACATAGCGGCCGGTCAATAGCGTAGCAAGATCTCCGGAGAGCATATAGGCATTAGAGCCGGTAATATAGATATCAACATCCGGTTTTACATATAAACTGTCTACTACCTTTTCAAAGCATGGAACTTTTTGAATTTCATCAAGGAAGATATATGTCTTTTTCCCGGTGCATAAACGCGCCTTGAGGTAGAGGTATAGTTTTCGGTAGTCTTGGAATTCTTCGTATTCCAGATCCTCAAAATTAACAGAAATAATCTGATTATCGGAAATACCGTTTGCTTTTAACCATGCCTGATACTGTAAAAGCAAGGTAGACTTTCCGCAGCGGCGGATACCGGTAACAACTTTAATGACTTGTTCATCTTTCCATTCAATCAAACGATTCAAGTATTCTTTTCTCTCGACCAAGATAATCACCTCCATCAGTGTTCCCATTATAGCACATAATATGCAAAAAATCAATTTGTGTTCCGATTTTGGCATATAAATTGAAATTATTACAGAAGTATTCCTAAATGGGATCATTCAAGCGGTTTTGAAGCAGCCTTTCAAAGAAACAAAATCCGAACATTATTTCTTAAATTATAAAAAACATTCGAAAATTTAATTGACGTTGGCCAGACTTGATGATATGATGAGATAAGCGGCAAAAGTATAAAAATCGGAACGGGTTTATCTACGCAAGACTTTATTATCTTTTGACGCGCGAAAACATGAGCCGCTGCTGCTTTTTTACCCAAAAGAGCGCTGACAAATGTTTTTGCAAAGACGCGCCGGTATAAGCCGAGCGAGCCTGGATCATGGGAGTCAAAACTTTTGACGCCTGCAATTATGTTACGCAAGGAGGACGAGCAAGCCGTGGTCAAGCGATTTTTGGTGCAGAAGCAGGAAACCTTTGCAGAGGAAAAACATTCGATTTCAGACGAACTGAAAGG
>CAUVDV010000075.1:0-10739 GCA_963550755.1 uncultured Lachnospiraceae bacterium | reverse complement strand
TAAAAAATCTGATTTTCAAAGCAGCGAGCCGGCATATATTCTCTTTCCAGCTTCTGCCAAAGCTGCCGGCGCTCCGGCGGTGTCATTTCAGGCCGATCGTAAACGGTTTCCTGAAATTCATCCACGGCACAGCCATAAGGGATAAAGGCCAGTGCCGCTTTTAAATGCTGATATTGATATTTGCCTATTTGCTCCTCCGGCATGACTGCGCTTAAATACGGCCAAACCAGAAATTCCATGCTCATGGAGTGAATTTCCGCCAAATCCGAACCGCAGCCTTCGGTAAAGCGAAACGCCTCGCTTCGCTTTAAATAAGAATGAAAGCCATGCCCCGTTTCGTGAGCAAAGGTTTTTAACGCTCCGAAAGTGGCATTATAGGTTTCAAAGATAAACGGCATATTGTAACGCCCCACCAGATTCGAGTATGCGCCGTTAATCTTGCCCGGCCGGAGTGACAGATCATAGTACTCGCCCCTCGTCAGTTCATCATAATAAACTGCCGTTTCCTTGGACATATCGCCGTATATCCGGCGAAAAGCCTCCACTACCTGATCGGTAATCGTAAACTGATCCCCCGGAAAATTAAAATCCTCATCGGAGTGAAACAGTGTTTCCACTCCCAGACGCGCCTTTTGCGCCGCAAAAATCTCCGTCATGACCGGCACTAACTTTTCCTTGACAGCCCGGCGAAAGGCCTGCACCTCCTCTTTGCCATAGCTGGTTCGCCCCATTTGGCAATAGCCGAACTGCGTGTAGCTGTCCATGCCCAGCTTTTGCGCAATCTTCGCCCTGATTTTAACCAGCCCGTCATAGACCGCATCCAGTTCCGCTCCGATCCCGGCCCAGCTTTCCTCGGCGATTTTATTATACTTGGCGCGTTCTGCCCGGTTGTCGCTGACTAACTTCTGCCCAATACTGGAAAGCGGAACCCTGCCTTGTTCAGTATCGGCCGTCAGTGTGGCCGTCATTTCCGAATAGCGGGCGGACAGACGGTTTTCCTCGCGCAAATCCTCGGCCACTTCCGGCGAAAAACAGCGCTCTTTCAGCTCCGCCCGCAAAAACATCTCCCGGCCGGTATACTCGGACAGCCTGTCCCGGTAAGGGCTTTTAACCAAGGCTTTATTCAGCCGGTTTTCTAGTGCATCATATTCCGGCCGAAGCTGGTCGCAGTACGCCGCCTCTTCCTTATAAAACTGGTCGGTTACGTCCATTGTATTGCGAATTTCGCAAATAGTGGCCATGGTCTGGTATTTGACCATCAGCGTATCCAAGTCCAGCAAAGCGTCATACGCTTCCTCAAAGCGCTCCGCCGTTTCCAGCCGCCCCAGCTCTTCCTCAAAGTGCCGGCGATAGGATGCCATATCCAGCCTTAAAAAAGGAATATCCCGAAACTTAATCATACCTGCTCCTTTCCATAAGCGGCGTCCATCATCCCCAACAGGATTTCTTTGGGGGCAAACGGCAGGACGTCAAAAACAAAGCTGGTTTTCATTTCCGCCAGCTGCTCCCTAGTTACGCCCAAATGAAAAAGTGTATTATAAATACCAATGGATTTTAAAAATTCCTCGACCTGCCCCGGCAAATGCGCCGCCGCTTCCGCAGCCGAAACCCCGGTTAGAGCGGGATTAAACAGCCTGGCAATATCGGCGCATTTTTCCGGCCGATTGCTGACGCGGAAGCGCAAATAGGCCGGATAGACACAGGCCAGACACTGACCATGCGCAATTCGGGGAACCACCCCGCCAATCACTTCGCTCAAGGGATGCGGAATATCAGCGGACGCGTTGCTAAGTGATATCCCGGCAAAGACCGCCGCACGGGACATGGCCTCCCGGCACTCCATATTGTCCGGCTCACGCATTAGCTTAGGCAGCGCTTTAATAATTGTTTTCATCGCCTCGATGCCCAGCAGCCGGGTATAGGGCGAAGCCAATTCCCGCATATAGCTTTCAAAGGCATGGGTAAAAGCGTCAAAACCGGTCACCGCCGTCAGATACGGCGGCAACGTCCGGCAAAGCTCCGGGTCAACAATGGCCGCTTGGGGAAAGGCCGCCTGATGATAAACACATTCCTTATCCTGATGTTCCTGATCGGATAAAATCATAGCCTGCGTTACTTCACTGCCGGTGCCGGCCGTCGTCGGCACGGCCACTATCGGCAGCGCTCTGCTGCCGGGCAACGGGTAAACGGCGGACGGACTGGAATACTTGGCAAATGCCTCTTTCCAATCAACCTGCTCAATTTCCCAAAACAAGGCAATCGCCTTGGCCGTATCCATTGAGCTCCCGCCGCCAACAGCCACTACCACCTCTAACTTTTCCCGTCTAACGATGTCGCTGGCTTTGGCAATCCCTTTAATATCAGGATTGGGCACCACCTCGTCAAAATGCACATACCGAATTCCCGCCTGCGTCAGGATATTTTTCACCCGGTCATACAGCGGACGCAGTGCTTCTTCTTCTCCCGCGGCCGTTACCAGCAGACAGCTTTGACCGTAAGCGGCCGTGACTCGCCCTAATTTTTCCAGCTTTCCTGCTCCAAAATCCAATCTGGTTGGTTGATAAAACGAAAATTCCGCCACTTTTTTCTCCTTTTTCAATATATTTCTTTCATCTTCTTGTTTGGTTCTGTCCCGCTCCAAAATCAGCTGCTCCGCCTAAAACTCGCCTTGCATGAACTCTGCTCCCGCAATTGTTTGACCAATCCCATTCCGTTCCTGCCCTCCGCCAAGCGCCTCTTTCTGGAAGCAGCCCGCCAAAAAAGCTTTATCTTTTTAAGTAGGAAATAGCTTTTTTCCCTTTACTTATATTTATTTAACCTAGCTCAGCTTTTTTTCCATTCAGATATAAAGCGCTGACTTCATCGACATACTCTATGTTTTGCAAAGGATTGCCTTTCAGGCAGACAAAGCTGGCCGCCTTGCCCGCTTCCAGTGAGCCCAAATCGCTAAGCCCCAAAAGCTCCGCTCCGCCTCTGGTAGCCGCGTCGATGGCCGCCTTGGGCGTTAACCCAGCCATGACCATCAGCACCATTTCATGAGCGGCGGTTTCATGCGGATTAAAAGGACAGCCGACGTCGCTTCCCATCGCGATTTTCACTCCCTTTTGCCAGCTTTTTTTCAGCATATCCCGGTGCCGCTGTAAAATTTCCTGGCTTTTTTTATGGTCCGGGTTATCCGGCTCCTGCTTGATGCCTTCCTGCACCGCATAATAAGGCGCGCATAAAGTAGGCACTAAAAAGGTTCCTTGCGCCGCCATTTGCTCCATGATATCCTCGGTCATAAACACGCCATGCTCAATTGAATCGACCCCGGCCTCCACGCAGCGGCGAATGGCCGTATTGCCGTGGGCGTGCGCGCCTACCTTCCGGCCTCGGTTATGCGCAGTTTCAATTGCCGTTTTAATCTCCTCCGCCGTCAATTCGCAGGGCGCCGGCTCCGGCCCCGGAGAATTGACACCGCCGGAGGCCATTAGCTTAATCACGTCCCCGCCGTCCTTTACTACCTGACGGACCGCTCCTCGGATAGAGTCCGCCCCGTCTACCTCATAGCAAATCTCATAGCCATGCCCGCCTCTGGCGCAAATCGCATAGCCGCAGGCCAGCACCTTAGGGCCTTTAATCAATCCTCGGTTAATGGCGTCCCGAATCCCCAGCACATATCCCTGATAGGAGCCCAAATCACGGCAGGCCACCACTCCCGCCCGCAAAAGCCGGCCGGCATTGGCCGCCCCCTCGCATATCACATTGGCGATTTCGCGGTTTTTATTGGTATAGTCCCCGCCGCCGCGGCTCGGCTCTCCCAAAAAATGAACATGGCAGTCAATAAAACCGGGCACCACATAAACCTCGCCCAAATCTACCGTTTGGTCGGCTGTTTCCATGCTTATTTCCGTTTGCGCCTTAATCCACAGAATTTTTCCGTCCTCGGTCATCATGGCGAAGTCCTCGATTATTTCTCCCGCTAAATTGGCCGTATACAGCCATTTGCCTAAATACAATGTCTTCATTGCTCTTTTTCCTCCTTCCGCGCCGCCAAAAGCCCCTCGTTGAGCGCGTCTGTTCCGGCCAGCACAAATCTTCCGCGGCGGATAATCTCCAGCCGGCTCTCATCCGCTCTCACGCCTCTTAAATACTCGACCTGATGATACGGCAGAGTAATATCAATATGCTTGCCAAAATATACATTTTTTTGCTTTCTTTCTCTGGTTACTTCATTTTCCCGGCAGACCATGTCCTTATGGTCATACATATTATAAATCGCCGCGTCCTCAGAGCGGGCAAAGCAGGGATCGCCAATCGCCATATGCGGCCCCATTTTTTCATAAATCAAAATCGGCAGGCGCGGACCAATCCCATATTTCTGAGCAATGGCATAGGCGCTGGTATTGGTGCCAATGGCAAATTCCCCCATGGTCAGCTTTTCCCACGGATAGAGCAGATTTTGCCGCACGTATTCCGCCCCTTCCCGGCAGTCGGCGTCAGTTACCCAACCGTCCTCAAAGGTCAGCCGCAGGTCATGATAAAAAACGCCCTTTAAACAAATTTCCTCAATATGCAGCAGTCCCGTCGTTCCGGCTAAGCGGGGCGTGGTAAAAATCTCGCCATAAGGAATGTTCAGGTCGCCCCCGCAGTTTAAAAACTTGGTTTGCGTTTCCGGCCGCGCCAGCGGCCACAGGCTGACCCGAATATTCGTTTCATTGCCCTGATAGCCCTTTAGTTCCGCATATTCACAAGTATCCAGCGTATCAATCAATGTCTGCTGCACCAGTTCATACGGTTCGGATACCGTTTCATTCAGTGCAAAAAAGTCCTTAAAAATTTCCTCAAACCGCTCTCCCACCAGCATATTTGGAAACGCAATCTTGCAAAAAGAAATTTCCGCCGGCCGAATCCATTCCGCCTCTCGCTCCGCCCTCTCACTCTCTAACAGAGCGGACAGCTCCTGCGCTTCCTTATCTAAACGAAACGCTTGCGGACAGGGCGTCAAAATCGTCGGCTCAACGCCAAACTGCTCAATCCCGACCATGCCGCAGGTATCCTTTAATTCTGCTTCATAGCAGCGCATCGCTTTCTGATAGGCGTTTTGCTCTGCGGCCAGCACCTCCTGATCCAGCCCGTAATACCGGTCAAACCGATGGTCAACCTGATATTGACTGGGGGTATCCAGCGTATGCGGCGCGGTAATCACCGGCTGCAAGCCCCGCTCCCGCAGCGCCCTGACGACCTCCTGCGCCAATGCCTCCTGTCCCAGCTGATAGAAAAACCGAACCCGCGTCCGCCCCCTTCTGTCCCGGCTTTGGCTGATAAAGCCATGCAAAAACGCATTCGCGATTATATTTCCCATTGACTGCAGCTTTTCCTTGGGCAGGCCAAACCAAAATTTCATCATCCGCCGTTCCACAGGCGCAACCGGCAAACCGTATTCCTCCAGCCAGTCATCTGTTTGGCCGTTGGCTTTCTGCAAAACCGCCTCATACGGATTTTCCGCTCCGGTCTGGGTCATCTCCTTAGCCCAGTCCAGCGCCCTGGTCTCAGCCGTGCGCAGCAAATAGCGCTTCCACAGCGCGGCCAGCCGCTCTCTTAAAAGAGCCGCATCTTCGCCCGGCTTTTCGCTAAACAAAGCCTCCATTTCTTTGGCCAGCCGCTCCTTTTCAGCCGCCAGCGTTTTCCTCCCCAAACAGCCGTCCGCATAGCCACCGGCAATTTCCGCCTGCAAGGCCGCATACCACGCTCCCAGCCCCGGATAATACTTTTCCGCCTGACCGGGGTTCAGCATGGAAGTTTCATAGGCCGGCGACAGCCGCTGATAAGCCAGTTCTTTTTTTTCATTCATTTTATATTTCCGTCCTTCCTTAGGCGGCTATATTCTCATTCCGCTTTTCACTCGGTCATAATCAAACGGGAGTAGACCGCCCGACCTGCTCCCGCAATTATTTTCCCTTATAACCGGCTAACCACCGCCGCAGAGCTGGTAAATCTTGTCAAGTTATCACTCGTCCTGTTCGCTGAAATCATCTTTTTCCTTATCGGCTGGCAAAATGCCTTTCCTATTTGCGAAAAGATTAGCTTTTTGCGATAGACATTCCGCTTAAGTAGGTTACGCACCCAAGCAAGAAGCACAGCTTGCAACATTTTTTATCTGCGAAAAGACTGCAGCTTTCCACTTGACTGGCCGCCTGCCCGGACGGAAATGCTGTTTCAACAAGGGAACTTCGGTTATTTGGTGATGGCCACATGCTTAAAGTCAAACTGATAACCATAGGTAAAAATGCCAAGCCCCTGCACATTTGCCTTGATTGCAAAATGATTGGTAGCGTATACCTGCGGAATATAAATGAAATTATCCAAAACCATCTTTTCAATATCCATCCAGGTTTGAATTCTTTCATCGCCGGTCTGCTGGTGTGCCTTTTCTACCAGCGCCTTAAACTCGGCGTTATCCCATTTATTCTCGTCATAAATAAACTGCATAAAGCCCTGCGGATCGCGGTAATCCGAATCCTGGCCGCCGCCGATAACACAGTCAAAGGTACCGTCTATCAGCATCGGCAGGATAACGTTAAAGTCCAGGACGCTGACCGGCATTTCCAGCCCCAGGTTGCTTTTCCACATGCCCTGAATGGCCTGCGCCTGAACCTTTCCGCTTTCCAGACATTGAATAGCAAAGCTCTTTTCCATATCTTCTTTGGTCTTGCCGATTTCCGACAGTCCTTTGGCAAACAGCTCTTTAGCCCTGTCAATTTCGGCCTGATCCGAAGCGTCCTTGACAACCGGACCGGCCTGCTCACGGAAATCTCCGCCGTGCAAGCCCTTAATCCCGTAAGGCACCAGACCGTAGGCGGCCAAAGCGCCGTTATGCATGACCTGCTCGGCAAAGGCCTTGCGGTTAAAGGTGATAGACAGCGCTTCCCGAATATTCTTATTGGCTAAAAACTCGTTATGATTGGGGTTAAACTCAATAAAAGTATTTCTCAGCTGCGGGTTATCGACAATCCGCTCATCGGCATACTGCGGCAGCAGCTCATCCGGTACCTTTAAAATACTCAGCTCGTCGTTTTTATACATACCCTGGACGGTATTGCGATCGGATGTAATCGTAATCTCAATTTTTTCCAGCTTTACATTGGCCGCGTCCCAGTAATTTTCATTTTTTTCCAGCGTAATGGCGTTTTTATGCACCCATTCCGTAACCTTAAAGGGGCCGGAGGCCATCAGCTTATCGACATCGGTGCCGTAGGTATCGCCCAGACTTTCGGCCGCCGCCTTCTGCACCGGCGCAAAGCTGGCCGCTGTCAAAAGATCAATAAAATAATCACAGGGCTCACTGGTCGTAATTTCCAAAGTCTTGTCATCCTTGGCCTTCACGCCCAGCTGCGAAGCGTCGGCCTGACCTTCATAAAACTTTTCGGCATTGTTGATGATAAAGTATTTATACGCAATGGACGACTTCATTTCCGGGGTCAGCACCCGCTGAAAGCTGGCGACCACATCATCCATGGTAATCGGCGTGCCGTCAGCCCATTTGACGCCTTCCCGCATGGTCAGGGTATGGACGGTATATGCGTCATTATGCTGATAATCTGTCATCAGCGCCGGCTCCCAGCCCTTTTCATCATTGGTTTTGCGCAGCATCGGCTCATGCACGGCCGCTACCAGCACACCGGCTTCGCCGGAATTATTGATCCACGGATCCAACGTCGCCGGTTCATTATTGATGGCCATCCGAAATACCTGCTCCGCCGCTAATTCACTGCCGGTTGTTTCCGCCGGCTGTTTGCCTTCCTCGCTGCCCTTGCTGCCCTCATTCGCTTCCTTGCCCGTTTCGGCCGGCTTACTGCCCTGTTCGGGGGTCTTAGTCTCCTCCTTGCTCCCACCGCAGGCGGCTAGGCTAAAAATCATCACCAACGCCAGTAAAAAACTTCCCACCTTTGCTCTTCGCTTTTTCATTTTTTTACCTCCTGTTTTTGATTAAAACTATGGTTGCCCATACATTAGCCGTTAAAAATGATAAATTAATAATAAATCTAATGATAAATCCTTTGGCAAGCCAAGCCCCTTCGGATTTCCATCTTTTTCTAACCCCCATGATACCGGATTGCTCCGGCTGATACCTTCTCAATCCTAACAATATTCGTAATCCGCTCGTTTTTCTCCGAAAAACGGCTCCTTACTCATATTGTTGGCGCGTCAAAAGATGTTAAATCCTATCGCAAGCAAGCTTGCGGCGGATTTCCATCTTTTGACGCTTGGTATCATTAAATCAAATGACAAGCCACTTTATGACCGGGGGCGCATTCCTTTAAAACCGGCGGCTGTTCAAAACAAATCGGTTTGGCATAGGAACATCTGGTGCAAAACTTACAGCCCTTCGGCGCGTTGATCGGGCTGGGAATCTCGCCCTCCAGCCGAATTCGGCTTTTTTGCTTTTCCAGCTTGGGATTAGCCACCGGAATCGCTGAAAACAAAGCCTTGGTATAGGGATGCTGCGGATTTTCATATAATTCTTTATTGGAAGCGTATTCCATAATCTGCCCCAAATACATGACGGCGACGGTATCGGAAATATAGCGCACCATCGACAAGTCATGGGCAATAAAAACATAGGACAGCCCTTTGTCCCGCTGCAGGTTCAGCAGCAAATTCATCACCTGCGCCTGAATCGACACATCCAGCGCGCTGATTGGCTCATCGCAGATAATCAGCTCCGGCTCCATCGACAAGGCTCTGGCAATCCCAATCCGCTGCCGCTGCCCGCCGGAAAACTCATGCGGAAAGCGGCCGGCGTGTTCTGCGTTTAAGCCCACCGTCCGCAGCAGCTCTACCACCCGCTGCTTTTTCTCCGCCGGCGTCATGCGGATAGCGTGATTTAAGTCCCAGCCCTCGGCAATAATTTGCGCGACCGTCATCCGCGGATTTAAAGAAGCATAAGGATCCTGAAAAATCATCTGCATACTTCTGGCCAAATCCTGGCGAAAGCGCTTGCTGCTTTTGCCGCTGATATCCTTGCCGTTTAAGGTAATGCGGCCGCTGGTCGGCTCATAAATCCGAATCAGGGTGCGGCCGAGCGTTGATTTGCCGCAGCCCGACTCGCCCACTAAGCCCAGCGTTTTTCCTTTTTCCACCGCAATTGAAATCCCGTCTACGGCCTTGACTATTTTACCGCCCTTGATTTTAAAATATTTCTTTAAATCCTCGGTTTTCAGGATCGGATCACTCATGCCTTGCCACCTCCCGTCCGGTGATTGGATTAACTGCCGCCGGTGCTTTGGCATGATACAGCCAGCAGGAGGCGCTATGCTTTTCTCCGGCCTGAGCATAGGCCGGCGGATACAAGGCAGTACAGGCTTTCATGGCATAGGGGCAGCGGGCGGCAAAAGGACAGCCCGCCGGCGGATCCAGCAAATCCGGCGGCGTCCCCAAAATAGGATGCAAGGGCTCCCGGCTGCTGGTATCTTCCGGCGGAATCGACTGCAAAACACCCCAGGTATACGGGTGCGCCGGCTGCTCAAAAATATCCTCGGCTTTCCCATATTCCATAATTTTACCGGCATACATTACCGCAATATCATCGGCAATATTGGCCACCACCCCCAAATCATGGGTAATCATAATGACCGAAGTGTCATACTGCTTTTGAATATTTTTAATCAATTCCAAAATCTGAGCTTGAATCGTTACATCTAAAGCGGTGGTTGGCTCATCGGCAATCAGCAGCTTGGGATTGACCGCCATCGCCAGGGCAATCATCGCCCGCTGACGCATCCCGCCGGAAAACTCATGCGGGTATTGCTTAAATCTTTGCTCCGGGCTGGGAATTCCGGCCATCGCCAAGGTATCCAAGGTAATTTTTTTGGCTTCCTCTTTGCTTTTACCGCCGGATTTTAAAATTCCCTCGGTAATTTGCCGGCCAATCGTCATGGTTGGATTTAAACTGGTCATCGGATCCTGAAAAATCATCCGAATTTCCTGCGCCCGCAGCTTTTGCATTTCCTTTTCCGAAAAGCCAGCCAAATCTCGGCCTTCAAACCAGATTTCTCCTCTTTTTAAGATCCCTTTGGGCTTCGGCGGGTTCAAGCCGACAATGGATTTGGCGGTCACCGATTTGCCGCAGCCGGACTCGCCGACTATGCCCAGACTTTTTCCCCTGGCCAAACGAAAACTAACGCCTCTGACCGCCTGCACCTCTCCCGCGTAAGTCTTAAAGGAGAAAGCTAAGTCAATGACATCTAACAGTATGCTTTCCTTATGTTCCCCCATTTTTCTCCTCCTTACTGCCTCATCCGCGGATCCAAAGCGTCCCGCAGCCCGTCGCCCATCAAATTAAAGCACAGCATCGTAATACAAATCAGCATAGATGGGAACAAAAGCTGATACGGGAAGTTTAACAGCTTACCGGCGCCGTCGCTGGCCAGCACGCCCCAACTGGCCGTCGGCAGCGGTACGCCCAGCCCGATATAGCTTAAAAACGCCTCTGAAAAAATAGCGCCGGGAATAACATTGGCCATGCTGATAATAATCGGGCTCATGGCGTTCGGCAGCAAATGCCGCCAAATAATATGCATACTGCCCGCGCCCATCGTCCGGCTGGCCATTACAAACTCGGACTCCTTCAAGGCAAAGACCTGACCGCGGAAAAGCCGCGCCATGCCAATCCAGCCGGTGGCGGCAATCGCCAAAATAATCGGAAAAACACCCGGCCGCATCACCAAAATCAAAAGCACCACCCACAGCATTTGCGG
>CAUVDV010000074.1:0-10862 GCA_963550755.1 uncultured Lachnospiraceae bacterium | reverse complement strand
TCTAAGCCCTCCCGCAGCAAGTTAATGCCGACCAGCACATCAAACACATTCATTCTCAAATCACGCACAATCTCGACCCGCTCCAAGGTTTGAATATCGGAATGCAAATAACGCACCCGCACGCCCGCTTCTTTTAAAAAGTCGGTCAGGTTTTCCGCCATTTTTTTGGTTAAAGTTGTTACCAGCGCCTTACCGCCCGCTCCAATCGTTTTTTGCAGTTCATTTAACAAATCGTCAATCTGTCCTTCAATTTTGCGAACATCAATTTCCGGATCCAAAAGGCCGGTCGGCCGAATGATTTGCTCGGCAAAAATTTCTTCCCGCTCCCGTTCGTATTTGGCCGGTGTAGCCGACACATACAGCGCCTTGCCAATCATTTTTTCAAACTCGGCAAAGTTCAGCGGCCGGTTATCCAGTGCTGACGGCAGCCGAAAACCATATTCCACCAATGTCGTTTTGCGCGACCGGTCGCCGGCGTACATCGCCCCGACCTGCGGAATCGTCATGTGCGACTCATCGACAATCAGCAAAAAATCATCGGGAAAATAATCCAGCAGGGTATGCGGCTTGGCTCCGGGCGGATTGCCGGCCAGCACCCGGGAATAGTTTTCAATTCCCGAACAAAAGCCGGTTTCTTTCAGCATTTCAATATCAAACCGTGTCCTTTCCTTAATCCGCTGCGCCTCAATCAATTTATCATTGGCTTTAAAATAAGCAATTCTTTCTTCCATTTCCCGCTCAATCTCAACAATTGCTTTTTCCATCTTATCCGGCGGAATAACATAATGCGAGGCCGGGAAAATAGCCACATGGCTTAACTCGCAAACAATCTCGCCGGTCAGGGAATTGATTTCGCTGATGCGCTCAATCTCATCACCGAAAAACTCCACCCGAATCGCATTTTCACTTGACCCGGCCGGGAAAATTTCAACCACATCGCCCCGCACCCGAAAGTTCGTCCGGTTAAAGTCCAGGTCATTGCGGGTATATTGAATATCAATCAGCTTACGGAGCAGTTCGTCCCGTTCTTTTTCAATCCCCGGCCGCAGTGAAATCACCATTTGCTGATAATCAATCGGCGAACCCAAGCCGTAAATACACGACACCGACGCCACAATGATGACGTCCCGCCGCTCGCTCAGTGCCGCCGTAGCCGAGTGGCGCAATTTATCAATTTCATCGTTAATCGACGAATCCTTTTCAATATAAGTATCCGAGGACGGAACATAGGCCTCCGGCTGATAATAATCATAATAGGATACAAAATATTCAACCGCATTTTCTGGAAAAAAATCCTTAAACTCGCTGTAAAGCTGGGCAGCCAGTGTTTTGTTATGAGCAATCACCAGCGTCGGCACATTCAGCCGCTCAATCACATTGGCCATGGTAAATGTCTTGCCCGAACCGGTCACGCCCAAAAGAGTACCTTTTTTTTTACCAGCCTGATAGCCTTTAACCAGCGTATCAATTGCCTGTGGCTGGTCGCCGGTCGGCTGAAATTCAGAATGTAATTTAAAATGCTCCATTGTTTTCTCCTTTGCGCCGCACACTTTTCTATGCCTCGACTATCATACCACAAAAAAAATAAAAAGTACAGCACCAAAGCGAATGTTTGTTCTAGTTCAGGCAAGCGGATAATAATGCTTACTATGACCGGAGAGTTTACTCTCCAAGGGCATAGTAAGCATTATTATCCATTTGCTTAACGCATACATGAGCAATTTGACGAAATTTATTTCGGCAAATTGCGAATGGCTTGCCTGAACTGGAATTATAGCGGATGTTGATGCTTGATGACCGGAGAGTTTACTCTCCAAGGGCATAGTAAGTATTATTATCCATTTGCTTAACGCATACACTCAGAATTCGCGGTCAGCGAATTCTGAGTGGCTTGCCTGAACTTTAGTTATAGCGGGTATTTATGATTGATTTGCATCTGGAGAACTTACTCTCCAAGGGCATATCAAGCATAAATATCCATTTGCTTAACGCATATATGAGCAATTTGACGAAATTTATTTCGGCAAATTGCGAATGGCTTGCCTGAACTAGAATTGCGGCGGATGTTGATGCTTGATAACCGGAGAGTTTACTCTCACCGATCCATCTCAAGGCTGGTTATCACACAAAAAAGCCTTGCGGATAAGAAGTCCGCAAGGCTTTCCCATACTATTTCTCTAACTTATATGCATCTCTTACTCCGTCCAAAATTTTACTGCCAATTTTTTTATGAAACTCCGGATCTTTAGGAATATCCGGATTAATACCTAAGTCTTGTGCCGTAAAACAAGCAACTATTTGTAATGGAATGATATATTCCCAAACGGAGAAAAGTGGATCCTCTACAAAATCACAGAGCAAATAACGATTATTCTCTACATTTACTCCCTGTGATGAACCAATCAAATAATGATGATCTGTCCATTGACTCAGTATTTCAATTAACCTAAGCGTTCGCTGCTTATAATCTCCCTCAGAAGCCAAATAAAAAAGATAAGTATCTTCATTCACCGAATTATAGATGCCATGAAAAAACTCTTCTATATCATAGCCTGTTACCCCTTGCCTCACCGTTTCTAATATTTTAAGCGCTCCCTCCAAAACATCGGCATATACTCCATTATAACCAACGACAATAATGCGCCGTGCAGGTAAAATCTCTTCTTTAATGCGAAGATACCATAATACAGACGCATCAATTATTGAATTTATGTTTTCATAAACTTTATGCATCCGTAAAAAATACGTTTCTGCCTGAGCGGCATTTATCCACTGCTTAGCCAAAGCCAGTTCAGTAAACATCAACATTAAAGTTAAAATAGTTCCCGCATATCCCTTCGTTTTAGCCCCGCATTTTTCATTTCCAACCTTAATTTCCGTCTTCGTCAACGCTGCATCAAAAATCAATGCTGCCGGATTTTCCGATACCGCCGCTGTATATAATCCTCTATCCTTTGCTGATTTTAATCCCACAACTGTTGATAAACTTTGTCCGCCTTGTGACACTCCTACTACCAAAGTATTAAAATTGAACACTGTCTCTCCTCGTTCAAATTGAGTAGGATACATCACAAATACTTTTCTATTCAATATTTCTTCCAAAAAGTTTTTAGCTGCTAAACCTGCATGATAACTGGTTCCTGAGCCTAAGATATAAATCTGATTGATTTCTTTATCTTTATAAAATTGAACAAACTCTCTACTAATTTCACTCCGCTCCTTCAATATTTTCTTTAGTACTTCTGGAGTTTCACGAATATATTCAAACATTTTTGATTTAATCATCAAAAAACACCCAAGACAGATCCAATAATTCCCAGCAGGATCATTCCCCATAGGATTGTCGTCGTCTTTATTCCTTTCTGTAACAGCTTATAGACCAATAAAGTTAAGCCTAACGGCAAAAACCCAACAATGATTCCATCAAAAATACTCTGTACCGCAATTTCCGCTTCTCCGATTGACAACACCAACGGAATTGAAAAACTCACCATTGAAGCGCACATGGAGCCGACAACAATTAGCCCCAGTACTTTCGCTGTTTCTGTCAATGCTGCAATTAATCCCCCTTCCGAAATCCCAGAAAGAAAATTAACCCCGCTATTATAACCAATTTTCAATCCATTATAACGTATCAGAAAATGTGGAATATTGTAAATCAATAAGAACAAAATCATCCCTAAAATGCTTCCTTTAGCTGCCAAACTGCAGCCAATACCCGCTCCAATGATCCTAAAAGTTCCCCAGAAGAAAGAATCTCCAATCCCGGCTAAAGGCCCCATTAAAGCTGTTTTTATTGCATTGATTGATTCTTCGTCGCAATCTTCTCCAGCCTCTTTTTCTTTTTTAAACTTTTCTTCCATAGCAATTGCCGCTCCAGTAATAAACGTGACAACCGCCGGAGTTGTATTAAAAATCGTCATGTGCCTGGTCAATGCTTCTGCTGCGTCTTTTTTATCCGGATAAAGTTTCTTCAACGCCGGGATCATCTGATAGGCAAAGCCAACATTTTGCATGCGCTCATAAAAAAAACATGCTTGCAGCGGAAAAGAACGGAAAAATGTTTTTTTAAATATTTCCGGTGTCATAACGCCTGTTGTCATATTTTCCTTATTAGTCATTATAGTTCACCTCCTAAATCATCGGACATTTGGTTAGATCTTGTTTCTGTCTTTGCCTTGTAACTATTTCCGTACTGAAAAATAATATATGCAATTGTTGCACCAATAACTGCCGCTCCTACCGTACTTACACCCATCAATGCTGTTAATGCCCAACCGACAAAGAAAAAAGCAACATTTTTCTTTTGCAGCAAAATTTGCATTAATATTGCAATTCCCAAGGCAGGCAACATCCCACTTGCCACCTTAAACCCGCTAATGACCTTAGCAGGAATCTTATCCACAAAAGCACCGATTACAGAAGATCCCAGCAGCGCTCCAGCAAATACCAGCAAAAAATAGGCAATAAAAAACAATGCTGCTCCGCTCCAAAGCGCTCGTTCTACTCCTTTGAAATCTCCTTCCGCAGCTGCTTTATCTGCTTTATGAACAAAGTAACCATTAATAGTTCTAACCAAAATTCCTATCATTTGACCCAATGTGGCAATTGGCAATGCCAAAGCAACTGCCGCACTAATATCAAGCTTTGCTGAAATTGCAAAAACTGTTGCTAATATTCCACCCGAAATAGTGTCCGGAGGGGTAGCCGCTCCGATTCCCACAACTCCCATCATAACTAATTCCAAAGAAGCACCAACTACTATTCCTGTCTTTACATCTCCTAAAATCAGCCCCACTATCGGCCCCAAAACTAATGGCCTGTCCATCATACACATTCCAAATACCCGGCTATCCCAAATGCCTATGCCTGCCAGAAGTCCTAACAAAATCGCTTGAAATATACTCATACTGTTTACTCCTCCTTCTCTGCATTGTTTTGATCTCAACTTTTCTCTGCCGAAAAATTTTTCCCTATAGAAGCACACAACCTACTAAGCCCAAAAAACTTCTTTCACAAGCAAGATAAAAGTATTATACCGTTTTAAATAATTTTATATTACAGCCGACTCATATATTTTTATAATTTCACTTCCACTCAATTTTTTTGAAGTCGGATCGGCTTGCATTGTCAGTTTAATCCCTTTTTTCTCCATATTTTTCAAAATAACGATATCTTCTGCTCCCATATATGAATTCATATTTATTTGCTTTTTATCCTTACTGCTGCGAAGTCCCCCTATTAAAACCTCTTTAATTTCCTCATCAGTATTGTTACACAAATACATCGCATCTTCCATATTTTTTGTAATTATCATAATCTTACGTTGACTGTGTTTAGGATTATTGATAACCATAACTGCTCCTGCCAGCGATTTCATTGATAAAGTAACTTCGGGCGGAGCAGCCAACTTGAAAGCTGTTTGCATTGCTGCATCCGTAATCAATTTATCATTTGCAATCAAAATAACATCCACTTTAAAATAATTAGTCCACGCCACCGCTACCTGTCCATGTAAAAGTCTGTCATCCACACGTAAAACTCTAATCACATCTGCCTCCTTTACAGTTCCGCATCTTGATTTTGTTTTAAGTCAAAAAATAAATTATCAATTATTTGAATCGTATTTTGTGCTTCTAAAATGGATTTTTTAATTTTTTTAATATTATCTTCCCTATTTTGTGTCAGCTCCAAAGTAATCAAGGCTAATAGTAACCCCAGGTTCAATCCTGTTATCAAATATTTATTCGTCTGTCCCGCTGCCATTTTAATTGCCGCTTGGGTGGTACTTCCCCCTGGAATATCCGTCACAATGATAATTGGCCTTTCCTCTAAAAAAGAAATTTCAGCTTTTTTTATTTTATTAACAATATCTTCAATCGTGCCATCTAAATCAACACTGATTGAAAGCAGGTTGGGAATTTTTCCCAAAATAAGCTGTGCCGATTGAATGATTCCAGTTGCCAAATTTCCATGGGTAAGCACTATAATATTTTTTGAGCACACACCTTTTCCTCCTTTATATTGTATATACATTTCTATTATAAAATACTATACTTTTTCCGTTTTGTCAATATCTTTATTATATTTTTTTTATGTTTTATTTATTCCTCTTTTCTTTATTTGCCAGAACAACCTTATTACGCCTGTTACCGGCAAAACTTTATCCTTCGACAGTAAACAAATTGCAAAACCACTAATTATAAAAGAATTCCATACATTTACATTTTTAACAAGATAAAAGCTTTGAGAAAGCCAAATCATCAACACCCCGAAATGAAGCCTTGACATTTTCTCCAAAGCTGATTAATATAAGTATATAATTTAGTTTTACTCTAAAAAATTACCGACTTTGACTAAATTATAAAGATTTCGCGGCAACAAAAATTAGTATATACATATTAGAGGCGCACATGAAACCACAACCGAAATATCTTTTAATCGCTCAAAATATTATTGATTTAATTCAAGACGGAAGTCTTCGTTCTGGTGATCAGCTGATGACGGAAGTCCAATTATGCAAAAAGTATGCTGTCAGTCGTATGACGGTCAATAAAGCCTTGTCTAATTTAGTTACCAAAGGATATCTGACCCGAACGGCCGGTAAAGGTACTTTTATTGCTGAGCCAAAAGTTACAAAATATATTGGAAAAAAAGGAAACGGTAGTTTTTCTTCCGATATCCTTTCTATTCACAAAAAACCAGGCGCGATTTTAATTGACTATCATGTAGCCAGAGCAGCTGATATCCCTAATGTAGCCGAGCTTTTACATCTGGAAAATACCGACTTTATTCACTGTATTCAACGAATTCGTACCAGTGATGATATTCGTATCGCCTTAAGCAGTACTTATATTCCCTGTAAATTTCTTCCCGCTGTAGACATCGCTGTATTGGAAGACTCTCTTTATAAATACCTGGCGCAAAAATATCGTTTTCATCCTCAAGCCCTTGATTATACTTTTCAAGCTTGTCTCCCTACCGCCAAGCAAAAAGAGCTTTTGCAAATTGATGCCTGCGCTTTATTAAAGGCTTGTCACCGCAGCGTTTTAGAAAGCGGTGAACTGTTTGAATATACTGAAACCTATTACGTGGGCAATCGTTACACTTACCGATTTATCCCAGATACAAATAACTAAAAAATAAAAAGCACAAAACTTACCTCCTCTGTCTTGTGCTTTTTATTTACTTACTGCAAACTATTGCTTACTCTTATCTACTGCCGCCTTTTTCCCCTATTTCACCTTTTCCTTTACAACTTCCCACGCTTTTTGCAGCTGATTGTCCATTTTGTTTTCCGATTTTTCGGTATTCTCGTTTGTTTCCAGCTCAACCTTCACCTGCGGCTCAATGCCTTTACTGTGAATATATTCGCCATTGGGCGTGTAATACTTGGCAATTGTTACCTTCAGCGCCGAGCCGTCGGCAAAAGGAAATGTATTCTGCACCAGCCCCTTGCCGAAGGTCGTCGTGCCGACAATCGTAGCCAGACCATGGTCTTTGAGAGCGCCGGCCAAAATCTCCGATGCCGAAGCACTGCCCTTATCAACTAAAACCGCCACCGGTATGTCCAGCTTAGCGGGATTGGTCGCCGAAAAGTCTTCCCGGTTGCCGTTTTTATCCTCAATATAAACCACCAGTCCCTGGGATATAATTTCATCGGCAATTTGCACCGCTGTCTCCAAATATCCGCCCGGATTGCCCCGCAGATCAATCACCAGTCCTTTCATGCCTTGGCTTTTTAAATTACGCAATTCCTGCCTGAACTGTTCAGCCGTCGGCGCGTCAAAACCATAAATAGCGATATAACCGATGTTATCCTCCAACATCCTGGCCGCAATCGTCGGAATCACAATGGTCGCCCGGATGATCGGGATTTCCAGCATGGTCGCCTTGTCATTTACTTTTCTTTGAATGGTCAGCGTTACCTTCGTCCCCTTCTCGCCCCTGATTCGTTTGGCCACCTCATCCGGCGCCATCGCGGTGGTGTCCTCACCGTCAACCGCCAAAATAATATCGCCGGTTTTTAAGCCCGCTTTTTCCGCCGGCGAATCTTTATACGGCGAAACAATCATTACCAGCTTTGTTTCCTGGTCCTTGGAGATGGGCGCGCCAATCCCATCATAGGTCGCCGCCATATCCTGCTCAAAAACCTGATATTCTTCTTTGGTAAAGTAATTGGTATAAGGATCGCCTAATCCATCAACATAGGCCTTTAAAGCCGCTTCATACATTTTATCCTTATCTATTTCTTCAATATAGCGGAGTTTTAACTGCCGATCAATATCCCTGACCTTGGCGCGGAACCATTGATCGTTTTTACTCTCCGACAAGCTGCTTTCCGCCGTTGTTTTTCCGGTTTCGGCCGCCGACAGCTGATTTACAATATCGCGAGTATTGCTGACCACTAATACGCCCAGCCAAATTACCGCTGCCACTAACAATGTGGATAATACTCCCAGTCCATAATATTTTGCTTTCATCTTATTTCCTTCCTAATGCTTTTCCATTTCGCCTGTCAATCCATAAAATTTAACCGCTCTCTCCCTTGCCCGGTCACGTTATCTGCCTGCTGTGGCCTTTTTCTTTATCCTGCTGTAAACCGCCGCAGCTCTTTTTCCCCGCCGGCAGCCGCGCCAATCCATTCTGTTCCCGCCGCTAAAGGCAGACCTGCCGAAAGCAAAGGCCTCTCCCAAACAAGGCAAAAAGCTACTTACTGGTATTATTCATCGGGTCGACCCAAGCGCCGCCGATTTTCAAGCCAAAATGCAAATGGTTACCGGTCGAGCGACCGGTGCTGCCAACCTTGGCCACAATCGTCTGCCCGCCGATCACCTGTGCGCCTTTAACCGCCACTAAACTGGAACAATGCGCATACAGCGTAATCACATGCTGGCCGTTGGAATTCTTGCCATGATCAATCATAATCGTATTGCCATAACCATTCATCCACGCCGCGTAAATAACTTCTCCATCGGCCGCCGCGTAGATCGGGGTGCCGTTGGGAGCGCCGATATCCGTGCCGTTATGCATCGCTCCAAGTTTGTGGGTAATCGGGTCTTCTCGCCGGCCAAATTCCGAAGTAATTCGGTGATATCCGGGTAAGGGCCATTTTAAACGACCGCCCTTAAACTTAAGGGCGTTGGTTTGTTTTTGCCGTTCCCTTTCAATCGCCGCAATATGTTCCTCAATTTTTTTGTTTAAAATCGCTTCTTCGCGCTGACGCTCCTTGATCTCGCTTTCTATGTACGCCTGCTTTTTTATCGCTGTTTCAATCTGCTGCGATTTTAAGACCCGAATATTCTCAATCTCGTTTTTACGAATCAGGGCTTCCGCCTGGGTATGTTCCAATTCCGCTTTTTCAATAATCAGCCGGCCTTCGGTTTCCTCAATTTCCTCACGGATATCCTCTAAGCGCCGAAGCATAGTCCTATCGTACTCGACGATTTTATTTAAATACTCCAGCCGGTTATAAAAGTCCATGGCATTGCTCGATTCCAGCAGTACGGCAATATACTCGGTATTGCCGTACTCATACATGACCTTAATCCGTTCCTTGGTATTTTTATAATAAATATCCTCTTTTTCTTTGGCCGTCACTAACTGCGCCTGGGTTGTCTCAATTTCCGCCTTCTTTTCCGTCAGCCGGTTTTCCAGCACATCCAGCACCTGCTGCACATCAAAATACTGCTGATCATATTTTAAAATTTCCTGATAAATCAAAGAAATCTCATCTTTTTTGGCCTTTAACTCCTCATATTCCTTTTTTATCTGCTGCTGAATCGCCTGCTTTTGCTGCTGCATATCCTTCAGCGCGCTCGTTCCGTATATGATGCTGGAAAAAGCCAAAGCAATCACCAGCCCCAGTCCTGCTCGCCAAAAAACTTGCTTCATCCTGTTTCCTCCTTCCGGCTAAAACCTTGTCCCGCTCAGCCATCCCATTAAGCAAGTTAAATTTTAAACCTTCAAATATTTTCCAACCGTAAACCGGCTGCCTAAATAACCAATTCCCGCCCCTGACAGCAAAGCAATCGGGATCAAAGTCTGCAAGATTCGGTCACGGCTTAAAAATATAAGATAATCGCTTAAAATAGCGTAGCTTTTTTGAATTTGAATGACCACATCCGGATAAACATAATAAAACAAAACCAGCGGAATGCTGGCGCCAATCAGGCCAATCAAAATTCCTTCCACTAAAAAAGGCCCGCGGATCATCATATTCCTGGCACCAATATAGCGCATAATCCCAATTTCCTCATTGCGCAGCGTTACCGCCAAGCGAATCGTATTGGAGATCAAAAACAGAGCCAGCAGAATCAAAATAGAAAGCAGCCCAATGCTGATATAGGTAACCAGCTTATTAACCGCCTCCACCACATAGGTAACATCCCTAGTTTCCCGGACATAGCGGACAATATTTTCCGCTTTTAAAACCTGCACCAAAGTTCCCTGTTTGGAAATATCCGCCAGTGAAATCTGTAAAGAAGCAGACTCAGCCAGCGGGTTATCCTCGCCAAAACCGCTGAGCAATTCTTCTCTTTGGCCAAAATATTGATTCTTAAAGTTTTCCCAGGCCGCTTCCGCCGAAACATATTCCACCCGGTAGACCTCGGCTCGTTTTTCCATTTTGGCTTTCAGTTCCAGGATTTGTTCTTCGGTCGTATTTTTTTCAAAAAATACAGCTACACCGATATTCTTCTCAAACTCCGTCATCATAAATTCAACATTAGTCACCACCGTATAAAATACAATAATGACAAACACATTGACCGCGATCGTCATGATGGAAATAACTGACATCCAGCCGTTTTTAAACATATTCTGCAAGCCTTTGGAAAAGCTATATCCCAGTGTGCGTAAGC
>CAUVDV010000073.1:0-11026 GCA_963550755.1 uncultured Lachnospiraceae bacterium | reverse complement strand
GCGGGATTGGTCTTAGCCCAAATTCCCAGCGGCAGATAGAACATATTGGCCACACTATGCTCATAGCCGGAAGTAATGAATAAGAAAATCGGAAAGAAAATCGCCATAAACTGAGCAGACACCTTTTTCATACCGCTCGCCAGCCAAACCGCCAGGCAAACTAAGATATTACATAAAATCCCGAGGCTGACTGCTTCGGCCGGACTTAAATGAATCTTGCCGTAAGCCATTTTAACGGCTAAGCCCCCCAGCACATTCTCGGATAAATGCAGTTCGCCGCTTTGAAAAAATAAAAAAGCCACCAGCAGTGCCCCGGCAAAATTGCTGAGGTAAATAATCAGCCAGTTAACCAATAGCTCCGCCGGTTTGACTTTCCCTGCCAATACGCCGGTAAAGACCAGACAATTACTGGTAAAAAGATCGGTGCCGCCAAACACAACCAGCATCAGCCCGACCGGAAAGATAATGCCCGAAGCAAGCTTCCCCAGCCCGGTGGTAGCCGAATTCATCAACAGATTATGTGCCGCCATATCCGCACCAGCACCCGCTAAGGCAATAAAAACACCGGCCAAAAAGCCCAGCAAAATCATATCCTTATACGGCCGATGCGCCTTTTTGGTAAACTTATGCACTATGGTTTGCAGCATTTCGCCGGTAGTTGCCAATTCTTTTTCACTCATAAAAATCTCCGTTCCGCCGCCCTTGCGGCTCTGCTCCTAACAAAAATCATTCTCATGCTGTACTTACAATTCGGCAAACAAACAGATATTGATATTTGATACAACCGGAGAATCCTCCCTCCAGACGCATATCAAATATCAATATTCGCTTGCTTAACACCCGGATTTGTAATTTGTCGATATTCCACCGAATTACAAGTGGCTTGCCTAAACTCAAAGGCTATTATAGCAGATTGTGAAAAATACGGCAAGAGCAGATTTAAAAAAGACAGCTTTCTAAACTGTCTTTCCCTTGTTAATTGGCGCTTGCTTTTTGCCTTTCTTTTTTTCACATCCCCCTAATTCCCGCCAGCACCAGCGCCACCGCTGTCACCAGACCCTCGCCGATGGAACTGCCGGAAAACAGATAACGATAACTTTCCGCCCTTTTGCCAATCACCAGCCGCAGCAGCGCGCCAATCCCGACCGTCAGCATAATGCCAAACGGCAGTACCATGCCCGCCACCAGTGTCATGGGGGACAAGCGGAAATGCGTCAGCAGCAGACAAACCGCTCCGGCCGCCGCCGCTACATAAAGATTGATATACGGCGGCAGTATTTGCTGGTGAATCGACTGCAAAAGCCCTTCCAGCGTCATGGCAAAGACGCGCGAATTCGGCGCCGGCAGACTGGCCGTTTGAAAACCAACGCTGGTGGCGATAAAATACGTTACGCCAACGCATAAAATACTGCCCAGCACCGAACTGGCCGCCCCTAAAAGCGTTACCGCTTTCGGCGGGATACCGAAGCTTTCGCCGACCCGCCGGTTCAGGACAAAATAAATCCCGGCCGCTTCAAAGGCAATCACTCCGGTTAAAAACAAGGTGATTTGACCCATATTTTGAAAAAAAGTAATCCCGATCAGCAGCACCGGAATCACCTCGTCTAAGTTGGAAACCCAAAAGCCGGTTTCGGCAATGACTTTAACCGTCGACAGGCTGAGCATCACCGAAAAAGGCAGCACCACCAACAGGCTCCACACCGGTATATCAGTAAAAAAGCCATAAAAGCAAAGCGCCGCCGCCACATAAAAAGCCAGCACCCCAACCGCGCTGTTATTCAGGGCCAGCTTCCTTTTTCCGGTCAAAAGCTCCCTGCCCTGACGGTAAAAGATCTTCCCTAAAGTCAAAATCCCCGTCGCCAGAGCAAAGCCGACCGTAACCGAAAAAATATAGGGATTCATTAAATGCTCCTGAAAACTGCCTGCCCGGAAAAAGAGCCAAACCGCCAAAGAATAAAGGCTCCCCAAAGCCAGCTTGCCATAGGTGGCGGGCCCGATAAAATAACCGGTGCCGACTAAAATCAAGCTGTTATCCAGCCAAAACATCGGGTGATCCAGCAGCGGCCAGCCCTTCGGCAGGAGCGGCATCCCTTCCTTGAAAACGCCAAAGACAGCACCGGCCAGCATGGACAGCGTAATTTTTCGTTTTTCCGTCCGGCTGTTTTTCAGCGCCGCCAGCAAATCAATCCTTGGCTTTAACATCGGATATTCGCCCTGAATCGCTTGCTTTTGCAGAGCGGCAAAAAACAAAACGCCAAACACCCCCGACACCGCAATCACCGCGCCAAAGGAAACTAAGCTGCCGGCGTCCTCCTGACCCAGCAAAAAAATAACCGCAAAATACGGCGCCGATAAATTGGCGACCGAAATCGCCGCCCGGGCGAAAATATCGGAAATGGCCGCGTTTTCCGCTGACTGCCGGCGAAACACCGCCAGCAGCACAATCGAGCAGACCGCCGTATTGAGTACAACCGACATGCCGCTTTTCATAATCATATAAATTGCCGACACCGATATGACAATACTAATCAGCGTGCCGGTGAAAATACTAATGCCGTAAGATCGTTTCATGGTAAACTCCGTTCCTTATAAAAGATTATTTTCTGTCTGCTATCCCATCAGCAAATATTCCAATACATTTTTATAGGAAAAAATAGGATTCCCCGGAAAAACCAAGCCCGAATAAAATAACAAAACTGTGTAAATAAACTCAAGCATAACCGAAATTCTTTGAAAACGTACCGTCAGCCGCAGCATAAAAGCATAAAGACCAAATGAAATCGCTAAATGAACGACTATCGTTATCCCCATCCCCCCTAAAAAACGCAAAGAAAAGCCCGCCGGAAAATATAACTGCGACATCGCCGCCATACTCAGCGCATAAATCAAACTCGACCACAAAGAATAAGAAAAAAAACGGGCAAAATAAATCCTAAAAGCAGATTTGAGCCACAGTGTCAGATGGGTAAATTGATCACTCCGAATTTCATATTCCAGTTCTTCATTGCCCATTATAATCGCATTGCCCGAGGAAAAAAACAAATAAAAGTAAAAATACTCCCGCCAAGTACCCGGTCGCAGCAAAAACAGCGTGCCGCAGACAAAGATAAGCGAATACACCGCCTCACAAACAGAATCAAAAAAATACTGTCTTTTATACCTAAAAAATCGTATCATTTCCCTAAACATGAAATAAATTCCCCTTTTTTCTAGAATAAAAATCCATCAGCCGAAAAAACAAAATACCCGCTGTCCAATAAACTGCGGCATAGCCAGCCAACATCAGCGGCAGCCCCAACCGGGGCTCTTTCAGCCATTCCTTTAATACCGCAAACGGAAATAAATAGGATAAAAGCGCAATCCCCTTTATTTTCTCAACCGGCAATATACCGGCAAAAAATAAAATGAAATAAGAAATCAAACCAGCAATGTTCGAAGTTCTGCTGAAAATCAAGCAAAACCCGGAAAGCAGCAAACCAAAACCATACAGCCCCAGAACCACAAAAAGACACACACCAAAAACGGCAATCCCCCGCAGCAGCGGGAAATGAATCCCCGCCCCCAAATAAATCAGAGTAAATAAAGGCAATGCTTTCACCGCATCGGTCAGTACCTGAACTATTATTTTCAGCAGCAGTACCTGAATCACACTTTTTTTACTTTGAATTACACTGATAATCGTTCGGTCAAGAATCTCGTCCTCAACAAAAAAAGCCGGGTGTGTAATACTGTGCGTGGCAAAATACCAAGTAAACAGCAGAAAAAACAAAACCGATTTCTCCTCCCTGCCGTCAAAATAAGACAGATACGACATCATCATCACCAAAATGGAAAAATTGGCAAAAACTAAATTCAGCTTAAACTGCCGCATTTCCTGAAACTGCCGAATTAATTCTCTTTTAATATCCTGAATCCCCATGCAGTACCTCGCATAAAATATCCTCAATCTTCAACGGTTCCGCCGTCAGACCAATCACCGTTGTTTCCTTTAATATCCTGTCCTTTTGCTTTTCGTCACTGGTTACAATCCGAATCCGGCCTCCTTCCGCCAAATATTCGACCCCTTGCAAAACTGCCGGCAGTTTTTCCGAATCTGCCAAAATCTCAATCGTATACTGAACCAATTCCTTTTTATCACCCAATAGCGCCGCCAAAGAACCGTCAAAAACGATTTCTCCCTTATTCAGCAGTAAGATGCGGTTAGTCAAATTTTTAACAAATTCAATGTCATGTGTTGTCATTAAAATAGTTAAAGCCTTACCCTGTACTGCCTTTCGCAAAATTTCCTCTAACTTTTTCTTAGCCGGTAAATCCAGTCCATTGGTTGGCTCGTCCAGACAAAGCACCAGCGGTTGGCATAGCAAAGCCACAATCAGCGACAGCTTTTGCCGGTTGCCCTGTGATAATTCCGATACCAAAGTTTGCCGGTAAGGCTCAAAATCAAAAAGCGCAAACATCTCCTGCATAGCGGCTCCCGCTTCCCGGCAATTAATATTATTCAGCTTTAAAAAATATTCTATATTCTGTTCCGCTGTCAAATAGTCATAATAGCCCTTACCGCTTTCCAAAACCAGCTTTACCTTTTCATGAATTCTCCTGTCTGTATTTTTCAAGCCACAAACCTCAACATTACCGCTGTCCTGCAAGATTAACCCGGCAATAATCTTAATCAGCGTTGATTTTCCTGCTCCATTCGCTCCTAAAACCGCAATCACTTCACCCTCGCAGACAGTCAGCTCCGAAACCGTCAATACTTTCCGATTGCGAAAATATTTCTCTATACTTTTTAGCTTGATTATTTTATTCATTTTTCAAAACTCCCAGAACAAGCAAATTACTCAACTTTCCCATGTTCGCCAGAACAGTCTTTTTAGGTAGACCGCCCACCCGGGCAGAAAGCGAAGCTTTCGATCAGGCAGACTGCCCACCCGGGCAGAAGTGCGCAGCACTTCGATCAGAGGCTCGTTGCATGGACAGAATAAGAATCATATAAAAATTCCCACTGGAAAATCTGGAGCATCGCCTGCTATGTTGCCTCTTCCCTTTTCCATAAACAAAACTAAACTTAATAGAAATGCTATAAGCAAACCTATTGATATTAGCTTTCTTATGTTCATTAAAATTCTCCTTGCTTTTTCATTAAACATATAATAATATTTTTATTAATAGAATTCAAGTATCAAAAATGAGGCTTTCAAAAAAGGGGTTAAATTATGAAAAATAATTTATCAGCATTCGGGCAGAAATTAAAAGAAATCCGAAAAAATCTGGGATTAACGCAGGATGATGTTGTTCAAAAAACAAACGGCAATATCAGCCGCCGCATCTCAAATCTTATTATATGCGCCTGTTTCTGCTGACCAAAGGAGTTCATCTTAAATTTAGAAAAAACTACAAAAAAGCAATTCCTATCCTGCTCCGTGCGCTGCGGCTTCGCTTTAAAAATTTCAATTTAAAAAATTATGCTGACTTTTCCTATTTTTCTCTGGATTATCGTATTTTATGCAATTTGGCTGATGCTTTAAACAAGTGCTCTGCTTTTCTCATCCCCAAAGCAAAAGAAATTTACCAATTCATGTATCAAAATTGCCCGGAAAGCTATCCCGTCTACACGCAAATATGCTTTCATCTTGGTTTTTTATTGATTAACCAGCAGCAGTATTGCCATGCAAAAATTATCTTAGAAAAAGGAGTCCGTGCTTCTCAAGCGCATCTGTCTTACTCCCTGCTGCCTCAGCTTTATTACGCCAAGGCTGTCTGCGAATATTATTTATCTCCCGCTCTTTGCTCTCACACCTTTCTTTACTCCTATGTTTTGGCAAAAGCATTTGATAATGAGGAATTTGCCGAATGGATATCCGATGTATGCTCCAATTTTTATCAACTTAAACTTGAATTGGAATAAAAATATATTCTCGCAAAAATTATCAGCCCCATCCCCCCCTCTGCTTCCTTTAAAATTTCCGTCGCTGGCAGCAGCGTTACTTTAATAATGCTTTTCCCGGTTCTTCGCAGATAATATTTAGTAGCCTTCATTTAATACAGTATAGGGATTATCCGGTTAGCCGGCAGCGGCATCCCTTCACTCCTCTTTCTTATTCAAAATAAAATATATCTTCCAATTTCTGAACCAAAGCAATACACAGAATCAAAGCCAGCTTAGCAGTCGGATTAAATTGGCCTGTTTTAATCGAAACATGGACAGCAAAAAAGCGATTCAAAACCCCAAATCGCTTTTTTATCTTCCTTTTTCTGACAAAAACTCTTCTTACCGACCGCGCACCAGCCGTTCAAGGACTGCTACCCCGCCCGGAATCAAAGCAAATCCGTACAATACGCCGGTTATAAACCGCTTCCTGTTATTGGATTCATAACTTGAAATATATTGCCAACCGCCGTCCATGAGTAGCGGCAGGCATAGCCAAAACAGACGCAGATCCCGTCTGATAAAAGGTGCACTAAACATTCCGACTATATATCCCACCAAAATCCCCGTACATCTTGCACATAAAGGCAACTGATAGCCTTGATAAAAAAAGCTTCTTTCCGGTTTCTGATGGCATCGGCAATACTTAGAGCATATCGCCATTGATTTAAGCCACAAAACGTCTTGTTTACTCATACGTCCACGCTTACTTACAGCTTAAACTTATGGCCGCAGTTGTGACAAACCCAGTAGTTGACCGATGTCGTTTGCTTGCCCTCGGCACAAAGCCCGCACAGCATCCCAATCGGGCCAAACAACAGATAACCGCAGCAGCCGTTGCTGGCCGAATAATCTTTTCCGGTCGTCTTCACCTCGGTGATGATTTGACAATCCCCGCTCCTGCATTTTGGACAATTCATTGGCATTTCTCCGTATCTGCAAATGTTTCCGCAAACAAGTCCCTGACCTTCCCCTCGACATATTCATGAATCTGCTTGGCTTCCTCCGCTGGCAGATTTTTCATATCAATCGACTGACCGAACCTGAGATAAAGCTTGCCCGGCCGGGGATTATAATGATTGGCTTCAAACATTTCATCGGTTCCCCGCAGCGCAAACGGCACAATCAGCGATTCTGACCGTTCCGCCAGCTTGAGACTCCCGCGCTTAAACGGCAGCAATTCATTGCTGTTCATCTGCCGGGTACCCTCCGGGAAAATGATATAGGACTGCCCTTTTTTCATATTTTCAATCCCGCGTAAAATCGTCGTCAAAGCCCGCCGGGCATTGTTCCGGTCTAAGAACAAGCAGCCAAAGCCCAGCATCCACCAGCTTAAAATCGGAATCTTAGCCAGATTGTCCTTTGCGATAAAACCGGCCGGTTTCGGCAGATAGGCCAAAAGCAGCGCCACATCAAGCGTTCCTTTATGATTCCCGGCAAACAATATCGTTCCTGCCGCCGGAATATGCTCTAACCCCCGAACATCCACCTCCGCTCCCAGACAGGTCAGCACACTGCGGAAAAAAAACTGAGCAGTCGCAAAGGTCAAACGGTTGCGCAGCGGCACACTAAACAGACCCAGCAGCCAGTAAAGCAGCAGCAGTGGCAAAGTCATCAGAAAAAAAATACCAACATAGGCAAAGATTAAGATTTTACGCATTGCAAACTCCTTTCCTCACTAAGCCTGCTCTTCCTCTGGCAGCCGGACACGCCCATACAGCTTCGTCACATAACTGAGCTGACCGCGGATATGCGGACTTAACATCTCGGCAGTATAGCGCCACTGCCAGTTGCCGGCCTCTACCCCCGGTGTATTCATCCGGGAAAACGAACCAAAGGATAAGATATCCTGTAAGGGTACGATTGCCATTTTCGACACCGAACCGAAACACAACCGGATAAAATCCCAGCAAATCGTATTGGCATCTGTATTTAAGTAGCGGCGAATCTTATCCTTGGACACTTCCGGCAGCTTTTCATACCAGCCCAGTGTCGTGTCATTGTCATGCGTGCCGGTATAGCAAATCGAGTTGCGCGGATAATAATGCGGCAAATCGCCGTTTTCTTCTATATTTTCAAAGCCAAACTGCAAAATTTTCATACCCGGCAGTTGAAAAGCATCCCGCAGCTCCTCGACGTCCGGCGTAATCAAGCCCAAATCCTCAGCGATAATCGGAATTTCCTCACCCAGTTCTTTTTGGAAGGCACGGAACAAATCTGCGCCCGGCCCGGGCAGCCATTCGCCCTCAATCGCCGTTTTATTGCCGTAAGGAATTGCCCAAAACTCAGCAAAGCCGCGGAAATGGTCAATTCGCAGATAATCATACATTTTCAGGTTTTGGCTGACTCTGGCCACCCACCAGCGATAGCCCTCGGCCTTATGCTTTTTCCAGTCATATAGGGGATTGCCCCACAGTTGACCGGTGGCACTGAAATAATCCGGCGGCACTCCCGCTACCCGAGTCGGATAGCCCTTGGTGTCCAGCATAAACAAATCCTTGTTCGCCCAGACGTCAGCGCTGTCAAACGCCACAAAAATCGGAATATCACCGACAATCTGAATTCCTTTTTGATTGGCATATTCTTTCAGCTCAAACCATTGTTTAAAGAAAGCAAATTGCAGGAATTGGTAAAAACCAATCTCATCCCGCAGCTTGTCCTGCCATTTGCGCAGGGAATCCTTCGTCGGAAAAGCAATATCGGCCGCCCACTGCGTCCACATCACGCCGTCATGATAATCTTTGACCGCCATAAATGTCGCATAATTTTCCAGCCAATTCTTTTGCTCCTTAACAAAAGCAGCGTAAGCCAGCTTTAAATCCTCTTTTTCCGGCAAAGCCTTAAAATTGGCATAGGCTTTGCGCAGAATCTCATATTTATAGGGAATCAGTTCCCCGTAATTGATGCAGACCGCTTCCCATTCGCGCGGGGCAACATCAACCGGTTCTATCAGCTTCCACTCCATCAGCTGATCAATACTGATGATAAGCGGCTGTCCGGCAAAGGAAGAAAACGACTGATACGGTGAATCACCGTAGCCGGTCGGCCCCAGCGGCAGCACTTGCCAGAGCTGTTGTCCGGTTTCCTCCAAAAAATTGATAAAATAATACGCACTCGGGCCCAAATCACCGATTCCATACGGCCCCGGAAAAGAAGTCGGATGCACCAAAACACCGGATTTGCGCTGGATTTTTTTCCAGCTGGGAAGTCCCTTTTCTTTCATTAGATATGCTCCTTTCAAATAATTAAGGTAATAAGCTCAACCTGCCCTTACGCACAATCGGTCGATCCCGCGCCGCCTAAAAAAGCCAAGCCTATAAATGAGAAACGTTGAGCAGCAAAGTACAAAGCACTGTTTTAACCGCTAAACCGGCGGTTGATTTCCAAACGCAGCCACCTTTTTCGTGAAGAAATCACCGCGCCATTCGTTGGCTAAATCTGTCACCATCATTATACAATAAGTCCGGCCAATAGTCTATGCCGAAAAAATGAAAATCTTCTTTCGCCTTTCTCCCTTGTCATATCAATCCTAAATACCCTACACTATAACTCAACTTTTTCCTGTTCGTCAGAACAGTCTGTTCGCAAAAAAACTTTGCCTTCTCGCTTTTCTGTTCGCCGAACGCCTTAACTATATTTGCCAAAAAGCCTCCCCTTTTCGCTAGGCAGGTTGCGCGCCCGCGCAGAAGCGCATAGCGCTTCGACAGGGGAAAGTTGAGTGCATAAAAAAGCGCAGCCCAGAAAAATTACTGTGCTGCGCCGGCGATTACAAAACCGCCACAATTTCAAAGTATAAATAATGGTACATATCGTCAATAACAAGTTTCATTTCTTCCATATATTTTTTATCCAAGAGTAATTTAGGATGAAAGGCATCCTCCCGCCACAGCCGAACGCCAATCGCTGGAAATTCATAATTCGTGCTTAAATCCTCATCATCCCATTCATAAACACAGGAACTGTATTGCTTTAAAAAAGCTACCATTTCCTCCGCCAAAGTAGTAAAAACACTCTTGTCATAAAGAGTTACCTCAGCATATTTTTGAATCTCATAATCAACTCCTATTTCTACCGCACGCTCGCCTTGATAACGAACCATAAAAAACACACAATTATTAAAATAACGTAGGGTAAAACCATCCTCTTCTTTCTCTTGGGCAATTTTGATATTACCGCTGTTCCCAATAGAAAATTCTGCGTATAACTCAGCCAATGCGGTTAAAATCTGTTCCGGCGACATTCCTAATTTTAACGAACCAATTCCCTCATGCGGAATAACAGATAATGTTTTCAAACTTTCTCCCCTTACTGTACTCCAAACAGTTTTTCGTAATTATAAAGACAAGTTACGACCTCATAATAATATTTTTGCTGCAAAGTACCGAAAACACCCTCACTATCCATTTTGGCCTTTAAATCATCCACTTCTTTTTGCAAAGCCTCTACATATTTCTTATCCTTTAACAAAGCTGTCATTTCTGATACATAAGAGGAACTGCCATAGCTTCCTGTTCGCTTATGATCCTCAGTCATCATTCTAATGCAATATGCTTTTGAAGCATTAAACCCATTCCTTCTCAGAGATGTCGCAGGCACAAAATGATGACGTTGACCTCCATTTGCCGAAAAACTATCATACGGCGCAGCTACAAAGTTATATCTTGTATAATTATCTTTATTTGTATTCTTAAAATGATGCTTTAGTCCATTGTCTGCCACGGTAATATCATATTCAAATTTTTCCTTTACTCCCCACTTGGGAACAATCCATCTATAAACAATACCATTTCTCACTATCTTTTTGCTAAAAGTCTTTTTATCTTTATATGTCCACGTACTATTTTGAAGATAATATAGGGAAATAGTGCCGGAAATATCATCTAATGGATTATCCGCATCGACCATTGCCGCCTGTACAGAGAATACACTATCTAACATAATATAACATAGTAAAAATCATTACGATAGAAAGAATAACTGATAAAATCTTTTTCATAAAAACCTTCTTTTAGTTAATTAAACTTGCCACATAAAATAATGCATATCCCCAAAACAACACACTTTATTTTTTTATTTTAGCTTAGCATAAAAAGTAAAAAA
>CAUVDV010000072.1:0-11160 GCA_963550755.1 uncultured Lachnospiraceae bacterium | reverse complement strand
CGAATTTGACATGGATTTGTGGATGCCAAACATAAATGCTATAGTCAAATAAGCTCATGAGTTAGGGCTGCGTGTTATCGCAGACACTTGGGGCATAGGCAAATATTTTGGTGGTGAACAGGTATCTTTATTTTTACAGAATAATATTCATCATCGTCAGGTATCGGCGTATACCGGCGAGATATTGAATGCTGTTTGTTTTAATACCAACTCATTTCGCGATTATTTTATGAGACTATGCATGAAGCTTGCCAAAGATACCGAGGTTGACGGCTTTTTCTGGGACGAGCCTCATTATGCGTATCCAAAATCTTACGCTTCCATCACAGGCGGTGCGGGTGATGACTGGTCCTGCCGCTGTCCGGAGTGTATGAAAAAGTTTGATAACTATTACGGTTATGAAATGCCCAAGTTTATGAATGATGATGTTAAGCAATTTCGTTGGAGAGAGGCACTGGAGACACTGGCGATGGTTTCCAAAGCGCTAAAGGAATATAATCCCAAGCTGGAAATTACCTGCTGTGTACATGCTACATTAAACAGTTATTATGTTACCGAACTGCGTGGTTACGATAACTGGGATATGGTGGCTGCCTGCCCATACTTTGATGTATTTTCTACTACTATTATCAACTGGTCGCTGCCGGAAAGCTTTTTTAGGGAAATCACGGAACGGACCGTTGCTATGGCTAAGAAGTACGGAAAGCAGTCGGAGCGATGGCTCATGGGCTACCATAAACGTCCCGACAATTTTGAGCAGATAGATAAGACGGTCGATCTTTACGAAGCTTTAGGTGTTGACAGATTGGCTACATGGACTTACCGCGGCGGTTACGGTACGAGTGTAGCTGCTAAAGATCCTATTGAATTATGGGATAATATCGGCAGAAATTATAGGCGTGTACTGAAAAAATAAGTTTCCATAACCCTTAAAAGAAACAAACAAGGCAGCATATTCAAAATGCCTATCGCTTGTTTCTTTTTTTTGAAGCAGGAAAACCAAAACCAGAAAAATAACAAAACCCCTTGCATAATAAAAAAAAGTATGCTAAAATAAAAAAAGAATGAAAGGAACGGACAAAGAGTGAGCGGCGGCTCACTCTTTTGTGTGTATGGGAGTTTCTTATGCGGTAAGGAGGAAAAGGTGAAAAAAGATATTGTCGAATGGACGGAAAAAATGCTGGAGCCGATTATGCAGCGGCATCAGTTTGAGCTGGTAGATGTCGAGTATCTCAAAGAAAACGGTCAATACTACCTTCGGGTTTATGCCGACAAAGAGGGCGGTATTACGATTAATGACTGTGAGCTGATCAGCCGGGAGCTGGAAGTAGAGTTAGACAAAGCCGATCCGATTGAAGAAGCCTATATTTTGGAAGTCAGTTCGCCGGGGCTGGATCGGGTCTTAAAAAAAGAAAAAGATTTTAAGCGCTACATGGGATATTCGGTTGATGTGAAGCTGTATAAAGCGCTGGAGAAGAAAAAGGAATTTAGCGGGGAACTAACCGGCTATACGGCGGACACGATTACGATTGACTGCGACGGCCGGGAGATGGTCTTTGACCGCGATCAGGTTGCGCAGGTTCGTTTAACGGTTTTTATTTAAAGGGCTTAAGGAAAGATTAAAAAGATAAACGCAGGAGGATAAAATTGAACGCAGAATTTATTGAAGCACTAAATCAAATTGAAAGAGAAAAAAATATTAAGAAGGACGTGATTATTGAGGCCTTGGAGAATTCCTTATTGACGGCCTGCAAAAAAAACTTTGGCACGGCGCAGAACATTACCGTTAATTTTGACCGGGAAAAGGGCGATTTGAAGGTGTTGGCCGAAAAAGAAGTAGTGGACAAGGTGGAAGACCCGGAGCTGCAAATTTCGCTGACCGATGCAATGAAGTATAATGTCAATATCAATCCCGGCGATAAGGTGCAAATTGAAGTAACGCCCAAGGATTTTGGCCGGATTGCCGCCCAAAAGGCGAAGCAGCTGGTGATTCAAAAGATTCGGGAAGCCGAAAAAAATATTTTATACAATGATTATCAGGAAAAGCAAAACGAGCTTGTCACCGGCACTGTGCAAAGAGTGGTTAAAGGCATGGTCATTGTCGAATACGACAAAGTAGAAGCGATTTTAGCGGAAAACGAACAGGTGCCGGGAGAGGTTTATACGCCGAACCAGAGCATTAAGGTTTATGTGCTGGAAGTTAAGCAGGGCAGTAAAAGCCCGCGGGTCATGGTTTCTCGCTCGCATCCGGAGCTGGTCAAACGCTTATTTGAAAGAGAAGTACCGGAGATTTATAACGGTCAGGTTGAGATTAAATCCATTTCCCGGGAAGCCGGTTCCCGCACCAAGATTGCTGTCTATGCTAAAAGTCCGGAAATTGACCCGATCGGGGCCTGCGTCGGTCATAACGGGATCCGGGTCAACGGCATTGTGGAAGAGTTAAACGGGGAAAAAATAGATATTATTCCCTGGAGCGAAGATCCGGTTGAATTCATTGCTGCTTCGCTCAGCCCGTCCAAAGTAGTGAAAGTAGCGGTCAATAAAGAAGAAAAATCAGCCAAGGTGGTAGTGCCGGATTATCAGTTGTCGCTGGCGATCGGCAAGGTCGGGCAAAATGTTCGGCTGGCGGCCAAGCTGACCGGCTACCGGATTGATATCAAATCAGAGTCGCAGGACAAGGAATTAAACTTTATTACAGAAGAAGAACAGCCGACAGTTTATGAGGAAAATAGGACGCTGAAGGATTAACGCGGCAAAGGAGGTCGGCCGCGGCAGATGGCTGGCGGGAAAGAGAGCACAGGAGGAAAGAACATGGCGAAAAAGATACCTTTGCGCAAATGTGTAGCTTGTCAGGAAATGGTTGCCAAAAAAGAACTGCTGCGAGTGGTCAAGACACCGGAAGGCAGCGTCATAATTGACGAAAGCGGCAAGCAAAACGGACGGGGAGCCTATATTTGCCGGAAACAGGAATGTTTTGAGAAAGCGGAAAAAACGAAAGCGCTGGCTCGTTCCCTGGACTGTGATATTTCAGCGGAGGTTTACGCAGAGCTGAAGGAGGCGTTGACGAAACTTGGATAGAAAATGGAGCTTAGTTTCTTTATGCCAAAAAGCCGGGGCCTTAGTCAGCGGTGAATATGCCACGATGGAAGCAATCAAAGCCGGGAAAGCATTTTTAGTGCTTTTAACGGCAGATGCTTCGGCCGGTACCAAAAAAAAGTTTGGCGATAAGGCTGGATACCGGGGCATTCCGGTGATTGAGGCCGGCAGCCGGCAGGAATTAGGCCGGGCCATCGGCAAAGGCAGCAGAACAAGCGCGGCAGTGATTGATCAAGGCTTTGCGGAGTCGATTCGGAAAAAAATGGAGGAAATCGGATAGATGTCAAAAATTAGATTATATAATCTGGCAAAAGATATGGATTTGGATAATAAGGAGCTGCTTAGAATTGTTAAAGAATTAGGAATTGACGCCAAAAGTCATGCCAGTACCCTGACGGACGAGCAGGTTGATCAGGTGCAGGAATATTATTTGCAGCTGGAATATGCCAAGCAAAACACGGCGGCTGAGAATGTACGCAAAGACAAAAAAGAGGGAAAACCGGTCAAAAAAGAAGAAGATATTGATCTGGAAGAAGCAAAAAAACCTAAAAAGACTAAGCCTGGCAAAAGCGAGCGGCTTCCCGGTTATGATTTTGACGAGGGAAACTTAGACGGCGAAGGGCCGGCAGCCAATGTTGAGAAATTTCATAGCAAAAAGAATGAGAAAAAGAAATGGAACAAAAAGCCGGAGCAGGCGGATAATCAAGCGGTTAAGCCTGCTAAGCCGGAGCCGGAGGATAAAGTGATTCGCTTGCCGGCGACCATCACCGTCAAGGATTTTGCCAAGGCGCTGGATAAGCCGGTATCAGAGATTGTGCAAAAGCTGATGAAGCAGGGCAAGATGATGACGGCCAATCAGGAAATGGATTTTAAACTGGCCGAAGAACTGGCGCTGGGCTATGACTGTTTAGTGGAACAGGAAGCGGAAGTGGATATTGTCGACAGCTTTTTTGCCGAAGAAACCGATCAGGAGGGAAGTTTAGTGAAAAGACCGCCGGTTGTAGTGGTGATGGGTCATGTCGATCATGGCAAAACCTCGCTGTTGGACGCGATTAAAAAAACCAACGTAACGGCGACCGAGCAGGGCGGGATTACCCAGCATATCGGCGCTTATTCGATTGACGTGCATGGTGAAAAAATTACTTTCTTAGATACGCCCGGGCATGAAGCGTTTACCGCCATGCGGCTGCGGGGCGCCATGGCCACCGATATTGCCATATTAGTAGTGGCGGCCGATGACGGCGTCATGCCGCAGACGATTGAAGCCATTAACCACGCGAAAGCGGCCGGCGTGCAAATCATTGTGGCGATTAATAAAATTGATAAGCCCAGCGCCAACTTAGACCGGGTGAAGCAGGAGCTAAGCGAACACGGCCTGTTGGCAGAAGACTGGGGCGGCAGTACGATTATGGTGCCGGTGTCGGCGGTGACCAAGCAGGGGCTGGATGAGCTGTTGGATATGATTGTGCTGGTGGCGGAAATGGCGGAACTAAAAGCCAATCCCAGCGCTTCAGCCAGAGGCGTAGTAATTGAAGCCAGACTGGATAAGGGCCGCGGCGCGGTGGCGACCATGCTGGTGCAAAGAGGCACCTTAAAGGTTGGCGACAGCGTGGTGATTGGGGCGGCGCATGGCCGGGTGCGGGCGATGATGGACGATAAGGGTAAACCGATTAAAAAAGCCGGACCGTCTACGCCGGTTGAGATTTTGGGCTTAAATGAAGTGCCGTTAGCGGGAGAGGGCTTTTATGTGGCCAAAAATGAAAAGGACGCCCGCTATATTTCAGAAAAGGTCAGAAAGAATTTAAGAGAAAAAATGATTCAGGCCACGCCGCAGAAAGTAACCTTGGATGATTTGTTCCAGCAGATTCAGGAAGGCGAGATGAAGGAACTGAAACTGATTGTCAAGGCCGATGTGCAGGGATCAGTGGAAGCGGTGCGGCAGAGCTTGGAAAAGCTGTCCAATGAAGAAGTGCTGATTCGGATTATTCACGGCGGCGTCGGCGCGATCAATGAATCGGACGTCATGCTGGCTTCGGCTTCGAACGCAATCATTATCGGCTTTAACGTCCGGCCGGAAAACAGCGCTTTGGCGACAGCCGAGCAGGAAAGGATTGATATCCGCCTGTACCGGGTCATTTACAATGCGATTGAAGATATTGAACTGGCGATGAAGGGCATGCTCGATCCGGTCTTTAAAGAGGAAGTTTTGGGACACTGCGAAATCAGGGAAATTTACAAGGTGTCCGGCCTGGGGGTAGTTGGCGGAGCGCATGTCACGGATGGTAAGATTCAGCGGTCGGCCAAGATCCGCTTGCTTCGCGATAATGTGGTCATTTATGACGGCGGTTTAGCCTCACTGAAGCGCTTTAAAGATGACGCCAAGGAAGTGCTGTCCGGCTTTGACTGCGGTATCATGCTGGAAAAGTTCAATGATATTAAGGCCGGCGATATTGTCGAAGCTTATATTATGAAAGAAATTGAGCGTTAAATAAAGAGAAGTCGCTGGCTGGCGGTGCAATCCCGCGTCATATGCTTTGCGAAGAACCAGTTTGTCCGCCCGCAAAAGCAGGGAAAAATCATCAACAGCAGGCTGGCAGGCAGAGCTTCAATGGAAAAAAGAAAGCTTTTGGCAAATTTGAGCGTTTGCTGTTAGAGCTATGGAAAGGATAAAGTATGCGAAAGAACAGTCATCGAATGATAAGAGTAAATGAAGAAGTACAGATAGAACTGTCAGCGATTATTCAAAGAGAAGTCAAGGATCCGCGGATTGATTCCCTGGTCAGCGTGGTAGCAGTGGATACGACCGGTGATTTAAAAGAATGCAAGGTCTATATCAGCGTACTGGGCGATGAGGAAAAACGAGCCCAGACCATGGAGGGTTTAAAAAGCTCGGCCGGATTTATCCGCCGGGAATTGGCGCATCGCCTCAATTTGCGGAATACGCCAAACCTTCATTTTATGATGGATACTTCCATTGAAAGAGGAATTGAAATGTCCGAACTGATTCGGGACGTTCGCTTAGAAGATGAAAGGCAAAGCGGGAACGAAGAATAAAAAGGACGGACAAAGAAACAGCCAAAGGGCGGCTAAAGGCGATTACTGCCGGCGGCACCTTTCGCGGAAAGGCGATGATAAAAATGACGATAGAGCAAATAAAAAGCTGGATAGGAGATTATTCGGCAGTTTACATTACCGGTCACGTTCATCCGGACGGCGACTGTATCGGAGCGGCTTTGGGTTTGCAGGAGCTGTTGGCGGCGCATGGAGTGGCGGCTAAGATTATGCTGGAATCGCTCCCGGATACTTATTCTTTTTTGCCGAGGTTTGCCGAGATCAAAGTGCAGGCGCCGGCGGAGATTGAAGTGCTGCTGGTGGTTGACTGCAATGATCCGAGCCGGTTTACGCCGTTTTTAGCCAGTTATGAGCAGGCTAAGGTGGTGATTAATATTGATCACCATGAATTGCCGAAACAGCTGATTACCGCGCCGGAGCGCTGCTGGATCAAACCGGAGGCCAGTTCGACTTCGGAAATGATTTATGATTTGTTTGCCCAAAGCGGTACGCCGCTGACCAAGGCGGCAGCCGAAGATTTATATACCGGCATCATTTTTGATACCGGCGGGTTTATGCATTCCAACACCCAGCCCTCGACGATGAATGCCGCTGGCAAGCTGATGGAAGCGGGCATTGATTTCGGCTATATCATGAAGCGCTTGTTTCATCGGCAAACTTTGCCTAAACTGTTGGCCAAAAAAGCGGCGTTGCAAAATTTCTGCTTATTAGGCGGCGGTAAAATCGGCGCGGCTTTTTTGACCAATCAGGAATTGACGGAAAATCAGCTAAAAAAAGACGACACCGAGGATATCGTGCATTTGCTGGCACAGCTGGAAGGAACGGAAGCGGCGGTTTTTCTGGCCGAGTTTCAGCCTGGGGTTTATAAATTAAGCTTTCGCAGTCGGGGCGAATTGGATGTATGCGAAATAGCCAAAGTGTTTGGCGGCGGCGGACATAAGAAAGCGGCCGGAGCCAGTTCCGAGCTGCCACTGGCGGAGCTGCTGACAGCGGTAGAAAAGGAAATCAGCCAGCGCTTATGAACGGAATTTTAAACATTTATAAGGAACGGGGACAGACATCGCATGACGTGGTGGCTAAGCTTCGCCGGATTTTAAAGATCAGGCGGATTGGTCATACCGGTACGCTTGATCCCAATGCCGAGGGCGTGCTGCCGGTTTGCATCGGTCAGGCGACGAAGCTGGCGGAACTGCTGACGGAAAAGGAAAAGGTTTATCTGACGGAAATGCGGCTGGGAGTTTCCACCGATACGCAGGATGCCTGGGGTCAGGTAACGGCGGAAAAGGAAGTAACTGCCGATGCGGATGCGGTCAAAGCGGCGGTCTTTTCCTTTGTCGGCGATATTTGGCAGCGGCCGCCGATGTATTCAGCCGTTAAGCAAGGCGGCAAAAAACTGTACGAACTGGCCAGAGCCGGAATTGAAGTCGAGCGGCCGCAGCGGCCGGTCACAATTTATGAAATTAAGGATTTTACGGCGCTGAGCGAAAACCGCTGCCAGTTTACGGTATGCTGTTCCAAAGGTACTTATATTCGGACATTGTGCCATGATATTGGCCAAAAGCTGGGCTGCGGAGCGCATATGACCAGTCTGCTGCGCCTGCGTTCAGGCCGGTTTTCGATAGATACGGCGCTGAAACTATCGGAAGTGGAACGCTTGCAGCAGGCCGGCGAACTGGCGCGGTATTTGCTGCCCATCGATCAGGCCTTTGATTTTCCCCGCTTTCAGGTTCAGGCGGCTTTCAGCAAATGGCTGTATGCCGGCAATCCCGTGCCGTTTGACCAGATGGAGGAAGCGGCGGGGCAACAAATGCCGGAAGCGCTGGCGGACGGAGCGCTGGTCTATCTTTATGATCATCGGTGGGAGCTGATGGGGATTTATCGCAAAGAAAAAGAGAGATTTAAGGTTTTGAAGTTTTTTTATCAGGCAGATGAGGCGAATCATGATTATTAGAAATTTGGCGGAGCATTGGCAAATAAAAGACACTGCCGTTATTTTAGGCAATTTCGACGGGGTGCATAGAGGGCATCAGCTTTTGATCGACAGAGCCAAGGAAATTGCCGCCGAGAAAGGGCTGCAAACAGCGGTGCTGACTTTCCTGCCGCATCCGGCGCGCCTTTTGCTGGGGGAAGATTTTCGCCTGATTTATACCGAAGAGGAAAAAGAAGCAATTTTTGCGGCCAGCGGTTTGGCCAATTATATTGTGCTGCCTTTTACCGAAAAAAATAAGAATATGGCGCCGCGTGAGTTTATTGCTGAAATTTTGCTGCGCCGGCTGGGTGCAAGGGCGGTGATTGCCGGCAGTGATTATCGCTTCGGCCAAAAAGCGGCGGGTGATGCCGAACTGTTAAAGGCAGCATTAGCGCCTTTGGAGGTGCGGGTCGATATTTTGGAAAAGCTGCAAATGCAGGGCGAGGACATTAGTTCGACCCGGCTGCGGGCGGCGGTTGCGCGGGGGGATTTGCCGCAGTTTGAGGCTTTGACCGGCCGAAGCTTTCATTTGCTGGGCCGGGTCAGCACCGGTCAACAGTTGGGGCGGACAATTGGCTTTCCGACCATTAATGTGATTCCGCCGGCGGATAAACTGCTGCCACCGAATGGTGTTTATGCCGCTGAGGTTTGCTATCAGGGGAAAATTTATCAGGCAATTAGTAATATTGGCGTAAGCCCCAGTATTGCCGGCAAACCTTACGCGGTGGAAACGCATATTTTTGATTTTACGGAAAGTATTTACGGTCAGCCGGTTGAGATTCGCCTGCTGCGTTACCTTCGGCCGGAGATTGCCTTTGTGTCGGTGGAGGAGCTAAAAGCTCAAATTCAAAAAGACGTGGCGGCGGTGCGGGCAGAAAAATAAAGGAGCGCTGCGGCCATTCATTGCTGAAATAGCGGAGAAACAAAGGATTGTTGATTTCATAACAAAGAATCCGGAGAAAATCGTTAAATTTTGCTTGCGAAAAACCAGTGGGCAAGGTATGATAAAACAAGTGTAACAATTCATTGCCGACAATACAGGAGGATTATAACATGGAACAACAAGTAGCAATGCCTTTATTGGGAGCAAGGTTCCCGGAAATGGAAGTACAAACGACAAAGGGAGCCATGAAGCTGCCGGATGCTTACGCTGGAAAGTGGTTTGTGCTGTTTAGTCATCCCGGTGATTTTACGCCGGTCTGCACGACAGAGTTTGTAAGCTTTGCCAGATATGCAGATAAGTTTAAGGAATTAAACGCGGAACTGATTGGCTTGTCGGTCGATCAGGTGGTATCGCATTTGAAATGGGTAGAATGGATCAATAACAATTCGGATATTACGATTCCGTTCCCGGTCATCGGCGACGAGCTGGGTTTGGTTTCCAATAAGCTGGGGATGATTCACTCGGCGAAGGGAACCAACACCGTGCGGGCGGTATTTATCGTTGATCCGAAAGGAATTTTGCGGTTGATGATGTACTATCCGCAGGAAGCAGGCAGAAACGTACTGGAGATTGTCAGAGCGCTGAACGCTTTGCAGACTGCCGATAGATACGGCGTAGCCGCTCCGGAGAATTATCCGGAAAATACTTGGATCGGGAGCGATGTTATCGTGCCGCCGGCCAAGACGGAAGCGGAAATGCAGGACAGAAAGGATTCTGCCGCTAAGGGCGAAGTTACCTTAAAAGATTGGTGGTTCGTGCATAAACCGCTTGGTAAGTAATCCGTAAAGGAAAAGTCAAAAAAGCTCGGCTGCTTTTAAACAGAGAATGTTTGAAAGCGGCTGGGCTTTTGTTTTTGGGGGGCATGGTTTGTATGTTCATCCGTTCATGAGTTTGTCGTGGGTGAAGCAGACCGATGTCTTGACTTCATGGCATGAAATGGATATAATATGGATAGAATATTACTATCAAATTTCAAGGAGGTGTCAATATGAACATTCGTCCATCAGCTGCGATCCGCCAGAATTACAATGAGATTGCCGATTTGTGCCGAAAAACGGCAGAACCTATATTCCTGACCAAGAACGGGGAAGGAGATTTAGTTGTTATGGATATTGAAACATACAACCGTCGGGAAAAGATGCTGAAATTAAGGGAGGAATTGCTGGCAGTTGAAGAAGACAGGATAGCGGGAAGAACTGGCTGCACTCTTGATGAGTTAGATGAATACCTTGATGATGTAATAGCGGAGATATAAGCTATGGCAGATCAGAAATACAAAGTTATTGTTTCCGACAGGGCAAAACAAATGTTGGGAACACATATTCGTTTTATGGCGGAGGTCAACAAAGATGCTGCTATTATGAAAAAGAAAGAACTTATGGAAGCAATGCGTTCTTTAGGGCATATGCCGCGGCGTTTTCCGTTTTTTACAGAAGCCCATATACCGCTGAATAAATATCACAAGATGTTTGTAGCAAAGTGGTATCTTGTTCTTTATCAAGTTCAAGATGATACTGTTTATGTCGATTATATCCTTGACTGCCGAAAAGATTATAGTTGGCTTATTCGTTAAAGAGTATCGTTATTCATAGCGAGTAGTGATTTTTGGGGGCTGGAAGCCGGTCAAAAATCCCGTCAAAAAAATGAAAGCTGCGTTTGACAGCCTTCATAATTTACTGGGATACAGAATAGTTACGCGCGCCTAGAAAGGAGCGGCGGCAAATTACTTATGGGACGTTAAAATTCAGCAATAGATTTAAAAAATTTTAAAAAAGCCCATTTCCATGGGCTTTTTCATGATGCGGATAGTGGGAGTCGAACCCACATGGTTTCCCGCTAGATTTTGAGTCTAGTGCGTCTGCCAATTCCGCCATATCCGCTGATTGTTAGGCCGTTTTTCGCTGACTTGAACATAATATCATACCTTGTTTTAAAATGCAAGTATTTTTTTAAGGAATTTAAGTGATTTTTGACGAGGTTTTTGACAGATTTCCTATCTTACAGGCGCTTGTCCTGCATTTTCACAACTTTTTCCTTGTCGATTAACTGAATTTGTGGTAAAATAAAAAGAAGTATGTAT
>CAUVDV010000071.1:0-11283 GCA_963550755.1 uncultured Lachnospiraceae bacterium | reverse complement strand
ACGTTCCCGATGCGATTCGAACGCACGGCCTTTCGCTCCGGAGGCGAACGCTCTATCCAGCTGAGCTACGGGAACTTATTATTTTTTTCACTTGCCGGTGATTTTGCAATCCTAAATATCTCAACCGCAAGCAAGGATTATTATAATACAAAATCTTCGATTTGAAAAGGATTTTTTTTAATTTTTTTGATTATTTTTGAAATTTATTTTGCGGGCGGGCTGAAAAGCTTGGCGGATAAGGGTTTAGCACGCCTTATTTTTCTAAGTAGTTTTTTTGACACACAAAAAAAATTACCAAACCATCATCATTGGAATTTCCGCAATTAAAAAGCTCTCTGCCAGCAGCTGGCCTTAAACGTTAATCAGCTAATAAACGCTTAAAGCCTATGACGGCAAAGAGCTTTTCATTTACAAGCGTTACCTCCGGCAGCGCTTATTTATTCAGGTAAAATTCCATCGGATAAGTCGGATGCTCCAGCACTTCCAGCTGATCCATCGTGACCACACCGGCCGGTGCTCTCAGCACGCTGGGAATCCGGTTGACAATAGTGGCGCAGGTATGCTCAACCGTTGCCGGCTTAACCACATGAAACTCCGTATCCGGCTCGCCGCTGATCTTCCAGTCGCACATATCGCCGTCGTTCGGTCCGTATACCTTACCAATGCACTTGGTTTCAATCACCGGTCCCTGGAAAGTTTCCGTGGTTACTACTGCTGCCATGCCAATACAGTTGCCCTGCGGGATTTCCTCATTCAAAGTCGAGGAAAACAGCGATCCATCGTGGAAATAAGGCTCGCACCGCTGCGTCTGCGATTTAATCGTCCAGCCCATCCGGGAAGCCAAAGCTTCATTGGAGTTCCACACATAAGAAGGCTCTAATACTTCCGGATGCGCGATCTGTTTTTCAAACTCCTCCGGCGTCAGGCCAACGCCATGCGCCTTAGCCAGCGCCAGTCCGTAATCCTCAACATTATAGCTGACAGCGCCTTCGATTTTGTCGATTCTATGGCAGCCACCGGCAACCAAGCCCACCATATTGACCCAGAAAATATCCTCCATGCCGCTGCCGACAAAGGTGCAGCCGTTTTCCTTGGCGGTCACGTCCAAAAGATTGGTTCTGGCTGGATCGGTTGTCCAGGAATAGGTGGATTCCTCACAGGTCGTGATCACGCTGATCCCGCGGGATAAGCATTTCATAAAATGATCAAAACAATCGCTGACCAAACTGAACAAAGTAACAACGGCAATATCCGGATCGGTATTATCCAGTACTTCATCGGCGTTGCTGCTGATTAGTACGCCGGTCTTAAAACCAAGTCCGGCGTAATCACCGATATCCATGCCGACAATCGCCGGATTATTGTCAATCGCACCGACCACTTGGCAGCCCTTTTCATATAAATAGCGCAAAATATATTTACTCATCTTACCACAGCCGTATTGTACTACTTTAATCTTTTCCATTCCATACCTCCTGTGAGAAACTTGTTATTTTTCTGACAAATTCAGTATAAGCTCTCAAGTAAGGTGAGAGTCAAGCTATTTTTTAAAATTTACCGGCACCTGCAGCCGCAAAAACATCGAACGCTTGGTACAGTCAAAAACATTAAATTCGGTCAGCACTTCGCAGATATAATCGCCGCCGATTTCATAGTCCTGCTGCCGGCAATACTCCAGCAGCCGGCGCGCCTGCACTTTTTCCGACTCAAAATCACCGGCGTAAATACAAGCGTACATACCGCTTTCCACTTTTTCCACCTCCGCTTTCAACGGAAAATGCTCATCGACAAACACAAAAATTTTATGCGAAACGAAGTTTAAGCTGCAAAAGTTTTCCTTATTTAAAAAAGTACCGGCATTGCAGTAATATACCGGCGGGATATGATGCGCCAGGAGCTGTTCTTTTAACTGCTTCAGCACCAATTCATACGTATCAATGCTTTCTTCATAAAAGTTAATCGGCGTATCCATAGCGTAGATTTGGCGTTCTCGGATATATTCCAGCGTTATCGTCCCGGGCGCCGGGGATTTTTTGTACCGCTCAATACTGCTGATGGTTCTTTCAATCGCATCCCGTTTTATTTTAAGTTCCTCAATTTCCTGAAGTGTCTGCTGCTTTTTCCGAATCAGCATGGCTTCAATTTGATTCAAATCTTCCGAATCAAGCACTTCCTTGATTTCCCGCAGCTCCATCCCCAGTTCCTTCATATACTGAATCATATCCAGGCGTGCGTTCTGCTTGATGTCATAATAGCGGTAGCGGCTGTCCGGATCGGTATAATAGGGCTTTAGCAGGCCCAATTCATCATAAAAACGGAGCGTTGGGATCGTTGTCTTGTTTAAACGGGCCATATCGCCGATACTTAAATATTTTTTGTCCATTGCCGACCTCCTTAAACCGTTGTCATTAAAAAAGGCGGTTAACACTATATTTTACTTAATTTTCCGATTGAAAGCTGTCCTTACTTTCCGCTCAGGCAAGCGGCCGTCAAGCTGAATGCCATGGGAAAAGCCAAACTTGCCGCAAACAGGTGACAAGCCGCAAATGTCAAGCACTGCGCGCTTCCGCCGGTCGGCAGCCAACCAAGCAAAAACACGCAGGCTCGCCAACCGTACAGTAAAAATACGGTTCCAGTGCACATAAGAAAATCATAATTAAAATCAATATAATATAATTTGACATCTCGTATCATCTGGTATATAATACCAGATGATACGAGATGAAAACCACTTGAAAGGAGAAGCTATGAAACTACCGCGCTGGCAGGAAATGCCGGATTTTGAAATATACAGCGATCAGCTTTTAACCATCGTCAATCAGCAGCTTGCCTTTTTCCCGGTTGAAGCTACCAATTCCATGATTAATAATTATGTTAAGCAAAAGGTCATGCCCCTGCCGGTTAAAAAGAAATACCAAAGGATCCATATTGCTCGGCTGATTGCTTTGAGCCTGTTAAAAACCGCTTATTCGATTGAGGAAATTGGTCAATATTTTAAAAACTACCCGACAGAAAACGATTATGACCAATTTTGCGCCACGTTTGAACGGTTATGGAACAGCGACTCGCTTGTTCCGGATTCCCCCGGCGATGTTACCGAGCTTCTTTTAATTACCGTCATCAGTAAACAAAAGGCACTTTGCCTCCTGACCGCGAAAGGAAACAGCAAATGAAAAACTTATCTACCTTGGAAAAATTAAACACCATCTCCCACCTGATCGGCGCTATGATCGGCATTTTATTTCTTTGCCTGCTGTTGATTTTTAAAGGCAATACCGCCGTCGCCATTGCCGGCTACAGTATTTACGGCGCCTGCTTTATTTTTCTCTTTTCGATGAGTACAGTTTATCACAGGGTAACGCTGCCGCCGCTTAAAAAGTTTTTTCGGGCGTTTGACCATATTTCCATTTATTTGTTCATTGCCGGCACCTATACGCCAATCATTATTTTGGGCCTGAAAGGCTCTTTGCGCTGGCTGTTTTTAGCGCTGATCTGGGCGGTTGCCGCAGCCGGTATGGTATTTAAGATAGTTTCCTACGGCAAATACAATAAATACAAAATTTTTTCCGTGATTTTATACCTTTTGATGGGCTGGCTGTCTGTTCTGATTATTGCGCCGCTGTATCAAAATACCTCGCTGGCGTTTATCCTCTGGTTAGTCTTAGGCGGTGTGGTCTACAGCGCCGGTACTTATTTTTACAAGGATACCAAACATCAATATTCACATTTTGTCTGGCACATCTTTGTTTTAGTCGCGGCAATCTTTCACTTTATTGCTATTTTTATTTTGCGCTAAACTGAGCTTTAAACCGCTTTCTATAAACGCCGCAGGTTCTGCCAGCCGTCAGTTTACGCTTTTTCAATTGTCCAAAAATATCAATAACCGCCGGGACTCTTAAGACCCGGCGGTATTCTAGTCGCTAATCACCAACCATAGTCTTTTGGCGAAAAAAGACTTTTCTTTTTCGGAAATCAGTTGGCTTTTACCGGGCGAATAAATAGACGCCGTCAATGGCAAAATTTTTATGTTTTGGCTTGGACGACAGTTAAAAAAACGTTCCGCCCCAAGAAAAAAACAAGAAAAAACGCAGTTATTTGCTATTTCGAAAAATTAATTTCCCCAATTCCGCCGCAATCATGGGCAGAACAGCTAAAGCCGCCGCGTACAGGAACTGAACGCCGGATAACGACACACATTTAAAAATCTGGTTCAAGCCCGGGACATACAGCACCAAAAGCAAAAGTCCTACGCCCAAAAGCGCTGATAAGTTCAAATACCGGTTGTCCAGCACCTTCATTTTCCACAGATTTTCCTTTTCCGAACGCGCGCTGTACGCCCGCAGCATTTCCCCTAAAATCAAGGTTGTAAAGCAAAAGGTGCCGGCCAGTTCCGTACCGCCCAAATGCATTCCCAGCCGGTAGCTGAATAAGGTGGCTGCCGCCAGGCCGATCGACTGAATAATCAGCGCCTGGGTCATGGCTTTATCCAGCAAAGCCGCCGTTTTCGGTCGCGGCATCTCCCGCATAATCCCTTCCTCGCCCTTTTCCAGCCCCAGAGCGAAGGCTGGGAAAGAGTCAGTCAGCAAATTAATCCATAAAATTTGAGTAGCCGATAAGGGCGTGCCCCAATTCAGCAGCATGGCCACAAAAATGATCAAAATCTCGCCGATATTACAGGACAGCAGGAAATTAACCAGCTTGCGGATATTGCTGTAAATAATCCGGCCTTCTTCGACTGCCGCCACGATACTGGCAAAATTATCATCGGTTAAAATCATATTAGCCGCTTCTTTGCTGACATCCGTGCCGGTAATTCCCATGGCAATGCCGATATCGGCTTTTTTTAAGGCCGGCGCGTCATTGACACCGTCACCGGTCATGGCCGCCACCAGACCATTGGCCTGAATCGCCTCAACAATCCTAACCTTATGCTCCGGCGATACCCGGGCAAAAACATTGATCCGCATGACCGTATCTTTTAATTCTTCGGCGGTCAAATCATTGATTTTGGCGCCCTCCAGCGCCTGGTCTTCCCGTTCGATAATGCCCAGCTCCTTACCGATGGCCGTTGCTGTAATCAGGTGATCGCCAGTAATCATCACCGCCCGGATGCCGGCCTCTTTCGCCACCGCCACCGCCGCCTTGGCTTCTTCCCGCGGCGGATCAATCATGCCGCTTAAGCCGACAAAAGTCAAATCCTGTTCATTTTCCTCCGGGGCAGCGTCGGCTGCTACTTCCCGATACGCATAGCCTAAGACCCGCAGCGCTTTTTGCGCATAAGCAGTATTTTGCGCCAGCACCGCTTCTTTTTGCTCCGCATCAAAAGGCCGAATTCCGGCTTTGCTTTCGATCCGATCCGTGCGGGCAAGCAGCTGATCGGGCGCCCCCTTGGTTAATAAATATGTCTTGCCGTCAATTCGGTGCATGGTTGACATCAGCTTACGTTCCGAGTCAAAAGGAAACTCCTGCACCCGCGGATAGCTTTGATTTAAAGCTACCGCCGGGAAACCGGCCTTATTTGCTAAAGTAATCAACGCGCCCTCGGTCGGGTCGCCAATCACATCGTCATTTTCAATTTTCGCGTCATTGCACAACCCGGCCACCCGAAACAGCCAGCGCAGCGCCGGATTTTCACTGATGTCCGCTTTTTGGCCATCAGTGGTTAAGATCTCGCCGCTGGCCGAATAACCGGTGCCGGTTACGCTAAACATCTCTTCTCCGTCAAATAAGCCGACGACTGTCATTTTATTTTGAGTCAAAGTACCGGTCTTATCCGAGCAGATGACCGAGGTCGAGCCCAGCGTTTCGGCCGCGCTTAACTGCTTCATGATCGCGTTGCGCTTGACCATGCGGGTCATACCCATAGCCAGCACTACCGTCACCACTGCCGGCAGCCCTTCCGGGATAGCGGCCACGGCTAAGGCGACCGCCGTCATGAAAATTTCCAGCGGCGCTGTTTTTTGCAGCAAACCCAGCACAAAAATAACCGCCGCAATCGCTAAGCAAATAATACCCATCACCTTGCCGAAATCGGCCAAGCTTTTCTGCAGTGGCGTCTTTTCTTCCTCCGACTGATTTAAGAGCTTGGCGATATGACCGATTTCCGTATTCATACCGGTTCCGGTCACCACCGCCTTACCCCGGCCATAGGTCACAATCGTACTCATATACACCATATTAATGCGATCGCCTAAGGGCGCGTCTTCGCTAATTTCCCGGCCGCAGCTTTTTTCTGCCGGCACGGATTCGCCGGTCAAAGCCGACTCGTCAATTTTTAAGTTGACGCTTTCCAGCAAATAGACATCCGCCGGTACATAATCACCGGTTTCCAGCAGCACGACATCGCCCGGCACCAGCTCGGTTGAGGCCACTTCCATGTTGCGGCCGGCGCGGATCACCTTAGCCCTAGGCGAGGACATTTGCTTGAGCGCAGCTAAAGCCTGGCCGGCTTTATTTTCCTGATAAGTACCCAAAGCCGCGTTTAAGACAACAATTGCCATGATAATAACGCCTTCCAGCCATTCGCCCAAAACAACCGACAGCACGGCAGCAATCAGCAAAATAACAATCATCACATCCTTAAACTGCTCCAGCAAAATCTGCCAAATGCTTTTGCCGGCTTTTTCCTCCAGCTTGTTTTCGCCGTACTGGCGCAGCCGCTCTTGGGCTTCCGCTTCCGTCAAGCCTTTATCCTTGTCAGTGGACAACTCGGCTAAAACTTCTTTTTCTGTTTTAGTATATGCATTTTTCAAAAAAATATGCCTCTCTTTCCGTTATTTACTCAACTTTTCCATGCTCACCCTATTGATACAGCGGATATTTGGCGGTAATTTCCGCCGTCATTTGTCTGGCCCGCGCTTTATTGCCTTCAAAATCCGTCAGTACCAGCCAAATAATCTCGGCGATTTGATCCATATCGGCTTCTTTTAAGCCGCGGGTGGTTGCCGCCGGCGTGCCCAGGCGAATGCCGCTGGTAATAAACGGGCTTTGCGGATCAAAGGGAATCGCATTTTTATTGCAGGTGATATTGACCTCGTCCAAATGTTTTTCTACTTCCTTGCCGGTTTGTTCAAAGCTGCGCAAATCAACCAAAAGCAAATGATTATCCGTTCCGCCGGAAACTATGTTAATCCCGCGCTTTTTCAGTCCTGCTTCCAGCGCCTTGGCATTTTTAATAATCTGCTTTTGATATTCTTTAAACTCCGGCTGCATAGCCTCTAAAAAGCATACCGCCTTGGCGGCAATAACATGCATCAGCGGGCCGCCTTGAATTCCGGGAAACAAGGCTTTATCAATCGCCTTACCGTATTTTTCCTTGCATAAAATCAGTCCGCCCCGCGGCCCGCGCAGCGTTTTATGCGTGGTCGTCGTCACCACGTCAGCCAGCGGAAACGGGCTGGAATGAAGTCCGGCCGCCACCAGTCCGGCAATATGCGCCATATCAACCATTAAAATAGCGCCTACTTCATCGGCAATTTGACGGAACTTGGCAAAATCAATCGTCCGGGAATAAGCGCTGGCTCCGGCCAAAATCAGCTTAGGCTTATGCTCAAGCGCGATCTGGCGACACAGCTCATAATCAATATAGCCGTTTTCATCCACATGATACGGCACGATATGATAATGCTTACCGGAAAAATTAACCGGACTGCCGTGCGTTAAATGCCCGCCGTGCGCCAAGTTCATGCCCATAATCGTATCGCCGATTTCCAGCAGAGCAAAAAACACTGCCATATTGGCCTGCGCTCCGGAATGAGGCTGAACATTGGCATATTCCGCGCCAAATAGCGCCTTAGCCCGCTCAATCGCCAGCTCCTCCGCCAGATCGACATACTGGCAGCCGCCATAATAACGCCGTCCCGGATAGCCCTCGGCATATTTATTGGTCAAATGGCTCCCCATGGCCTGCATGACTGCTTCGGACACAAAGTTTTCCGAGGCAATCAATTCAATATTATTCTGTTGTCTGGCCAGTTCCAAATCCATGGCCCGCGCTATTTCCGGATCTGTGCTTCGTACCTTTTCCCATGAAATCATGTTTTCCTCCTGACAGCCTTAAAGGCTTAAGAATTTGGCTTCCCCTCTGCGCTAAAGCAGCTTTTTTTAGGGAGGCCGGTGCGCCGCCCAAAAAGCAAAGCTTTAGGCTGAGAAAAGCTGAGTTGGTAACTGCTTGGCTTTTCCATATTTGACCAAATCGGCCGGTGAATAAAAACGAGCTCGGCGCACAGGAAAAGCAAAGTAAATCGTTGGTTTTTCTTGTTTTACATTAAGTGCAGTATATCATTTTGCCGAATTCTTTGCAACAAAAAAATATACCAGCGCGGCTGGCACTGGCATATTAAATATCTTTCTTCCATTGCTTTTAAAACTTATCTTTTCCAAAGACTTAAACTACTCGTGCTATATGGACAATCATCCGCTACATGCTCCATCAGAGGACCCTTTCCCCATTTAGAAACAATTTTTAATTTTTCAATTCCAATGACTGGACCTGAATGCTTTACAACTCCTGAATGTTCACCAAGATAATACATCTTACACCCTCCAGCCTCTATTTTTTTGTTCCATAGTAAAATCTTCAGATTTACTTCTTTCCGTGACTTCAACTTGCGTCCCTTTTGGTGTAGTTACCGTTTTAGAGATAGAAAACGGAATAGACTCAATGAACGTTTTTCTCAAAGAATCCATATTACTTTCCTCAAAATCATTTAGTAATATGGTTAATACCATTTCTTCGAGGGGATCGGCTTCTTCCCCTGTCAAACTGTCCAATTTGCTTTTAATCACAGCATACGCTTTCGGTCTGGTTAATAATTCGGCATAAGCTGAGGATTGCTCCTCTAATTTTCTTAATCCCTTTTCCTCATCCTCATAGACAAATAAATGACATATTAGTGGAAATTTTAATACCGCATTCAACACTTCTTCATCGGTCATAACGTTTAAAACATGTTCATCCAACCGACAAGCTTCTACTTTTTCCGATAGTGTCGTTAGTCGTGCCCATTCCTCCTTTTCCACCGGAGTTATGGAGTAAATTTCCTCTGCACTTAACTCCCTTACTTCTGTTTCAATTTCCTCTCCCTTGACAGCATTCACACATACACTTAATAATCCAAACACCATGAAAGTAACCAACGACAGCGACAGCATTTTCTTCATAAGTATGATTCTCTTTCATTTAAATCTCTATCTTTTAGGCAATTGGAACATTCCCTCGCTACATTATTTATTATAGTATCTTTTAAATGTTTTTCAATAAAAAAAGTATAAATCTCACTGTATTTTTGATAAGGAGCTGCTGCATTTTTTCTTCATAATATAAGATATTGAAAAATTTGTTTGTATTAAAACAATATCTTAATAAGAATTTTTATTGTGCAGCAGCCCTTTTCCAAGGTTTAACTGCCTGCGCTATTTTATAGCATTGTTTTTAAGCTGTTAATTTTTCTCCTTTTCCGCTGGCTTCATCACCTGAATTCCTAACTCCCGCAGCTGCTTTTCCTCAACGATATTCGGCGCATCCGACATCGGGTCGGAAGCGTCCTTGACCTTCGGAAAAGCAATGACTTCGCGAATCGAATCCGCCTTAGCCATCAGCATGACCATTCGGTCAAGGCCATACGCCAAACCGCCGTGCGGCGGCACTCCGTAGCGAAAAGCGTCCAGCAAAAAGCCAAAGCGCTCATACGCTTCTTCCTTGGTAAAGCCCAGCGCCTCAAACATTTTTTCCTGCAAATCCCGATGATAAATCCGAAGACTCCCGCCGCCCAGTTCATTGCCGTTTAAGCAAATATCATAGGCAACCGCCCGCACCTTGGCCGGATCGGTTTTCAGCAGCGGAATATCTTCCTCCATCGGCATGGTAAAGGGGTGATGCTTGGCCATAAAGCGGTTTTGCTCCTCGCTCCATTCCAGCAGCGGGAATTCCGTTACCCAAACAAAGTCATAAACATTCTTATCCATATAATTCAGCCGCCGCGCCAATTCCAGACGCAGCTCGCCCAGCACGTTAAAGACTACCTCCGGCCGGTCGGCCACCACCAAAATCAAGTCGCCGCTTTCGGCTTCGGTTAATTGCAGGATTTTTTCAATTTCCGCATCTGTTAAAAACTTAGCAAAGGAAGATTTGATTTCATCCTTAACCGCCAGATAAGCCATGCCCTTAGCGCCGTGGTACTTGCATAACTCGGTTAAAGCGTCAATCTGCTTTCTGGGCAGGTCAGCCATGCCTTTAGCATTGATCGCCCGCACGCTGCCGCCGTTTTTCATCGTATCGGCAAAGACCGAAAAAACGCAGCCGGCGGCCACTTCCGCTAAATCCTTTAATTCCAGGCCAAAACGCATATCCGGCTTATCCGAGCCAAAGCGCTCCATTGCCTCCTGATACGGAATTCGCTTAAAGGGAATGGCAATCTCCATGTCCATCACTTTTTTAAAAATATATTGGAGCAGGCGTTCATTTAAATCAATAATATCTTCCTGCGTAACAAAGCTCAGCTCCATATCAATCTGGGTAAACTCCGGCTGCCGGTCAGCCCGAAGATCCTCGTCGCGAAAGCATTTGGTAATCTGCATATAGCGGTCATAGCCGGACAGCATGAGAAGCTGCTTAAAGATCTGGGGCGACTGCGGCAAGGCGTAAAACATGCCCTGATTAATCCGGCTGGGCACTAAATAATCCCTTGCCCCCTCCGGCGTGGAGCGGGTCAGCATGGGCGTTTCAATCTCTAAAAAGCCCTCTTTGTCCAAAAATTCACGAGCAGCAGTCGTAACCTTATGCCGCAGGAACAAGTTTTTTTGCAGCACCGGCCGGCGCAAATCAAGATAACGATATTTCAGCCGCAAATCCTCTTTCGCATTGACCTCATCCTCAATGTGAAACGGCGGCGTTTCCGCCTGGTTTAAAATCCGCAGCGCCGTTGCCCGGATCTCAATTTCGCCGGTTTTTAAATGGGGATTGACCCCGCCGTCGCCGCGCCGCTGAACCATGCCGCTAACCGCCACGACAAACTCCGCCCGCAACTTTTCGCCCCTGGCAAAATCCTCCGCGCCCAAGACCGTTTCATCTAAAAACACCTGGATTAAGCCGCTGCGGTCCCGAATATCCAAAAAAATAACGCTGCCTAAGTTACGGCGCTTTTGCACCCAGCCCATGACCGTTACCTCTTGACCGGCATTTTTCAGGCTCAGATCAGCCGCATAATGCGTCCTTTTCATGCCTGCCATTGATTCACTCATTCCTTGTTCCTCTCTTTCCGTTAAAAATTAGTCAATTTCACC
>CAUVDV010000070.1:0-11770 GCA_963550755.1 uncultured Lachnospiraceae bacterium | reverse complement strand
CTAAAACCAATGCCATGTGCCGCCCCTACTACAACCGTAATTTTATTTTCATATCGTTTCATTCTTCCTTCACTCCTTTTCCTATTTGCTCAGCCTCCTGGCATTCTTTTTGACCAGCGATAAAGCTCAAAGACTACCAGAGACTGAGAAACGAAATCAATCAATTTTCACTCCAGTACATCATCGTCGCCATGCTGCCGGTTTGGCATATTTGATTATCCTGATTCATTATTTTATAACCGATGTTTAAAATCCCTCTGTCCGGCTTAGAGGATGATCTTTTGGTTCCCAATACTTCTACCTCACAATGAATGGTATCGCCTATTTTAATGGCCCCTACAAAGCTCCATTCTGTACTTAATGCCGCAATGGCCGAACCATCCACCAAGCCCATCCGCCCCCATAAGCCGATGGCAATCCCGGCCCCCAGCATTCCATGCGCAATCCGGCTTTTGAAGGGAAGACTTTCCGCGTAATTTTTATCGGTGTGAATCGGATTATTATCTCCGGTAATTCCGGCAAATAAAACAACATCCGTTTCTGTCACTGTCCGGGAAAGTGTAGTAAATTTTTCTCCAACACTAAATTCGCTTAAATATCGAAATCTGCGTTCCATTTTTTCTCCTTTCCCATTAACATTCACTTAAAATATGACGGCCAATTACCATTCGGCAAATTTCAGAAGTTCCTTCTCCTATGGTCAGGAGCTTCGCATCTCGATAAAAACGCTCCACCTCATAGTCATTACATAAGCCATATCCTCCCATTATTTGCAGGCCCATATCACAAATTCGGACACACATTTCCGAGCAAAACATTTTTGTCATAGTCGACTCTTTACTAAATGGAATTCCTTGGTCAATCATTCTGGCAGCATGATATAACATTGCTCTAGCTACCTCAATTTCTGTTGCCATTTCCGCTAATTTAAAGGAAATGGCCTGATTTTCACAAATTGGTTTGCCAAAGGTAACTCTTTCTTTTGAGTATTTAATTGCCCGTTCAAATACCCCTTGCGCCATTCCAACTGCCACCGCCGAAATGGCAACACGCCCTTCATCAACACATTTCATAAACAGCGGAAAGCCCCGATTTAACTCGCCCAGCAGATTTTCCTTTGGCACCCGTACATTGTCAAAGGTTAATGGACAGGAATAGGAGCTTCGATTACTCATTTTTTCTTCTGGTTTTCCAATAGTCAGTCCTTTGGTATCTGCCGGAACAATCAAAATAGAAATTCCCCGACTTCCTTTGGCTTCTATATCCGTTTTCACAGCTACTAAAAAAACGGAGGCATAAGTGCTGTTGGTGATAAATGCCTTATTCCCATTAATCACCCATTCATCTCCATCTAAGACCGCCTTGGTTAAGATTTGTCCTGAGTCTGAACCGGATTGCGGCTCTGTCAAAGCAAAGGAACATAATCCTTCCCCCGTAGCTGCTGGAACAAGATATTTTCTCTTTTGCTCTTCGGTTCCGGCCATTAGTAAAGGTGTGCTGCCCAGCGAAGCATGTGCGTCAATAATCGAGGCCAGCGAAGAAGAATGCCGCGCGATTTGTTCCATTACCAAAATATCCGATAAATGATCCAAGCCCGCTCCGCCATACTCTTCCGGCACACAAATCCCCAAAAAACCCATTTCTCCGCATTGCCTTACTTCATCCGTAGGAAAGGCATGCCTTTGATCTAAATCCGTAACCGTTTTCGCTACTACTTCATCCGCAAATTTTTTCGCCATTTCCTGGATAGCAAGCTGATCCTCTGTTAAAAAATATTTGTTCATATAAAACCTCCTCATTAAAGAAAATTGTGAAAAAAATAACATTCCTCGTTAAAAAAAATCTTCCCCTGACCTTTAAAACTTTGCCAGAACATAGGCATTGTTTTGCAAAACTGATTATTTGCCGATAAAACCCCGTAATGAATGCACCGGCTTCGCCATATCTTTCTTTTGGCGCAATTGCTGCACACGACCGCTTTCAGTTCACCCGCATTTATGTTTGCACCTTTCAACTGAAGGTTTGTCACAATTAGACAATTCCGCATGCATTATTATTATTTTGAATTATATATTATTTTTATTCTAGAATGCATTATATATTTTTAATTTAATTATAATAGCCAATTGTCATTTTGTCAATACGTACTAGAATTTTTTTAGAATTTATTCTAATTTATGACAAATTTGCTCCTTTTGGCCTGTGTTTTGCTGCTTTTGTTTACCGGTCTTCCGAAAAATGGGGAAACTCAAAATTCTACTTTATTGACACTCTCTTTTTTATAACCTATAATAACTGAAGTGAGCAAATAACAGACTTTGTTTGCGGCAGGGAATCCGTGACGCTGATTCCCTGGGAACAACGGCAAAATATAATGGCATAAGCCCCTCTCGGCAAACGCTAAGTTCTATGTTATTTCACTTATTAAATATTATAGGAGACTCTTATGAATACATTTAAAACCCCCAGACAAATTAAAACTCAGCTAGTTAAGGAAAATATACTAAAAGCAACAACCCAGCTAATTAAAAAATATGGCATTGAATTCGTCACCGTCAGCAATATTTGCAAAGCTGCTAATGTTTCAACCGGAAGTTTTTACCATCATTTTGGAAACAAAGATGAATTATTAGCCTATTATCTCATTGAAGCATTTAAAGATCATTTTTCAGCATTTGAAAAAATAAACAGTGATGACCCCGTTGCGAATGTTTTGCTTTGCTACGAAATATACAATCAATTTTTGCTGGATCAAGGATTTGAATTCATAAAAAATTACTACACTACCAATAATAAGGGCTTATATTCTCATTCTAACCATTCTTCTGCTGCGCGACTAAGAGTACCTTTGACTTCTAAAATCCATTCTTTTTTCTTAGACGGCATTCATAAAGGCTTTATTAATCAAGACTGTGACATTAAAAACCTGATGTATGATTTAAGTGTTATCGAAAAAGGAGTGATTTTTGATTGGTGTTTATCCGAAGGAGAGTATGACCTAAAAGAACAGGTTAATCGGCTTTTAAGTAATTATATGTTAAATTGCGTCATTACTGACAGTTACAGAAAAAAATATTTAGATTAATAACTCAACTTTCCCATGTTCTGCAAAACTAGAACAGTCTTTTTTAGGTAGACCGCCCACCCGGGCAGAAAGCGAAGCTTTCGATCAGGGCAGACCGCCCGTCCGGGCAGAAAGCGAAGCTTTCGATCAGGGGAAAGTTGAATTAATAATATTCTATTAGGCGTTATGTAAGGAGATTTGTTATGTTCGAAGAATTATTTAATCCAATTACCATTAATCACCTGAAACTGCAAGGACGATTAATTATGCCGGCAATGAACAGTCATTACGGTGATCAGCAGCATTTTCTTACCGATCAGGGAATAAACTACTATACAGAACGAGCCCGCGGCGAATTTGCGCTGTTAATTACAGAATTTTTATGTGTAAGTGAGGAAGGTTTGGCTACTACTACTCAGGCCGGAATTTATGATGATAAATTTATACCGATGCTTTCAAAATTAACCAGTCGAATTCATGAAAACGGCAGTTTAATTTTTGCTCAATTACACCACTCTGGCCGAATCCAAGGAAATGGAACCAGTAATTTCCCCCCTGTCAGTGCAAGCCCCATTCCCGCAAAAGGGCATGTGCGCGAAATAAAAGAATTGACAATTGACCAAATCAGCAACATCAAAGCAAAATTTGTTGACGCTGCATTAAGAGCAAAAGCCTGCGGCTTTGATGGAGTTGAAATTCATGGTGCACATGGGTACTTACTGGCTCAGTTCCTGTCCAAATCAACAAACAAAAGAACTGATGAATACGGTGGCAGCATTTCAAGCCGGGCAAAGATTGTTTGTGACATTATCAGAGAAGTCAAAAAAAAGTGTGGCCATGATTTTCCAGTATCTGTCAGAACCAGCGGCGCAGAAGGCTTTCACGGCGGCAACACCATTGAAGATGCGATGGCACATTCGCTTCTGTTCGAAGACGCTGGTGCCGATCTTCTGCACATTTCCTACGGAATTCCAATTCAGTCCTATTACATTAACAATGGCTTTAATTTTTCTAACATTAAAAAAATCAAGGATATCGTCTCCATTCCTGTTATTGGAGTTGGACGAATTAATGATCCGGCTTTAGCTTTAGCTGCACTAAAATCAGGATCTATGGATTTGGTTGCATTGGGAAGACAATCTATCTGTGACCCGCATTTTCCCAAAAAAGTACGTGAAAATAGAATTGATGAAATTTTTGTTTGCACAGGCTGCATGCAAAGATGTCTTTATGAAAATTCGTTTGAACCAGGCTATGGAACCTCTTGTATGTTGAATCCTTTTAGCGGCAAAGAAGGTCTTTGGGAAATTAAAAAAACAAATGCCACAAAAAGGATTGGAATTGCAGGTGCTGGTCCGGCAGGGCTTCAGGCAGCTTGGGTGCTCGCCAAAAGAGGCCATCAAGTAAAATTATATGAAAAAGACTCCTGCGCCGGAGGACAATATCGCTTAGCTGCCATGCCGCCAATGAAACATGATTTCTCTAAAGGGATTTTTACTTATCTTACATTATGCCAAAAATATGGCGTTGAAATTTGCTATAACACGGAAGTTACCCGTGAATTCCTTCTGAATGAACATTTAGATGAAATTATTATTGCAACTGGCTCTTCTCCTATTATTCCATCCAGTCTCCCTGGAATAGAGCATGACAATGTGACTTTAGCTCAAGAAATCTTAACTTTTCATAAAGTGTTTGAAAACCAAAAAATATTGGTGCTCGGAGCTGGTTTGGTAGGTGTGGAAACTGCTGAAATATTGTGTGAATACGGAAATCAGGTGACAATTGTTGACAGGTTGAATGCCATTGCCCCACTTGCTCCACTTTTACCCCGCTTACAAATGCTTAAACATATGGAAGATTTAAATATACAATCTATTTTAGGGGCTGAAGTATTAAAGATCAATGGAAATGGCATTGAAATTTTAAGAAATAATAAAATGGAAAGTCTGACTGGCTTTAGCCAAATTATTTTAGCCTTTGGTTCAAAACCAAATAATTCCTTGCTTAACCACTTAAGCGACTTAAATAATGTTCACTCCATTGGCGATGCTGTCAAAGCCAGAGATGCCAAAGCCGCAATTTTTGAAGCAACTCAGCTTGCCTTAGAATTATAATCCAGATATCCGGTATTGCCCGCTGTAAGATGCACTCAAAAATGACCCTGCTGTCACAAACGCAGCAGAGCCATTTTAGTTACTCCTCTTTTATTTCGTTTTTTCACTTTCCGTTTTTTCGCTTTCCATTTTCTCCGGTTGGGGTTGATTCACACCCATATTCGGCGCCGCATAATTCATCGGATATACCGGCGGATGAGCGTTCATTCTTTCTAAGCGTTTTTTAGCCGCCCGTTTGCTAATCCTCTTAATTAACCAGATTACTATAATAATTATAAGCGCCATAATTAAAAGTGCGAACCAAGAGCGAACCAAAAATATCACTAAACCCTGGAAAAAGTCAACCATGCCGTCAATAGAGTCCCGAAAGGCCGTTTTAACGTCACCTAAGAAGTTATCTTCTTCAATTACTTTTGTTTCTCTGACCTCTCGCAAGTTGATTGACAGAAAATCATATTGAACATCATATTCCAGGTTTTGCAGAGCCGCCTGGCTATATTCCCGGTTGGAAATAATTTCCGCCAGTTCGGTTTCAATATGAATCAAGGCTTCAATGTCTTCCGTTTTTTTGGACAACTCAATCAGGCGGTCTTCCTTGGCTTTTAAAAGCTCAATATCACGCTTGGTATCGCGAATTCGTTTGGTCACGTTTTCCGTGCTCATTTGTTCGTCCACAACCAGTCCAACTTCTGATTTAATGGTATTTACCGCAGTGGCACTGGAGCCTTTGGGAATTCGCAGCATATAGAACACCGACCGATTCCGGTTCCGGTCATAGGTTGTGCCATAACTTGCTTCTACGCTCTCTATATAGCCCTTTAATTCAGCCGCCAGCGCTTCAATTTTCTTAACCGATTCATCAAATTCCTTTGTTTCAACACTTAAACGTGTCCGGACAATAAATTGCTCATTACTGGGTAATTCAAACTTTCCGCTTGAAAAGTCCGAACCCTGCGCGCTCTCTTCCTTCGACATTTCTGAATCCATTGGCGCTTCCATAGCGTTTCCCAGCATTTGTTTTGAGTAGTTGTAGTCATCGGAACTCTTGCCGGAACCGCCGCAGCCGGTGGTAATCAGCATCAACCCCATACATAAAACCCATGTCATAAAATAATACAATTTCCGTTTCATGTTACACCCTCCTTTTTTCTTGCTAAACTATCTTTTTTTATTTTTAAAATAACTACTACCCGTGTATTATACAGCGTTCCCTTCGGTCAAAAAAGTTTCATGAAAAATCTACTATTCTTTCATACCCTGCCTCCTAAAACTCCTTCTGCCTTAAATGCGCCATATTAAGGCTGCGCTTAAAGTCCAGGATTCGGGTCGCTACCTCAGCATCCGCCGCTTCTACGCTGATACCGCTATATACTACCGGAAAAAAGTCACTGATAAACTTCCCCTCCGCATGAGCGGTCAAAGCAATAATCTGATAACCCAGTTTTTTAGCAATATAAAATACCGGATCCAGCACATATTGGCTGGACGCCCTGCCGAACGGATTATCCAGCACCACTGTCCGCCCGATCTTGCCTTCGTTTTCCAGAATATACTTCTTTTCTTCAATGTAATTTAAAATCGCCAAAAATAAAGCCATATTCTTGCTCCAGCCCTCACCGCCCGACCATCTCTGCGAGGTTTCCCAGTCAAACAAATTCTTCGACAGCTCGGTCCGGTCATTGACCTTGCGGCACTTGATCCGGATGCTTTCATCGCCCAAGGCTTTCCAAATCAGCTGGGTCGAGTTAAAATCTTTACTCAGCATTGCTTTCTTATCTTTCCTGCTCTGTTCCCTGTCTTCCTCCTGATTAAAGCGGTCATACTTATTGATAATTTCCTCAATATAATCTCTGAATAGCTTTTTCACCGTTTCATTTTCCAGCTTGGGAATGACAAATTCAAAAATCAGTTGCGAGCCGCCGCCCGCCGCCACTCTGGTTTTATACTGAATATCGTGAATTTCTTCCAGCAAGCGCAGGCAAAACCCGGATAAATGGCTTAAAAAGGTTTGCAAATCCTCCTCGCTGTGCCGCATATTCTCCTCGGTCATTTCAATGCTACGTTTTAAGCCAAAGCTGATTTTATCCTGAACATGCAAAAGCTCCTCATAATTATGACAATTGGCAATACTGTCAATACAATTTTGCAGTAAGCGGGCGTCCGCGATATTCTGACGGCAAAATTCCTGATACTGCTCCTGCTCCAGCATGATTTGGCTCAGGCTGGCCTGATATTGCTCAAATGCCTGCTCCGCCAATTTCAGATACTGATTGACCATTTTTTCCGGGTCATAGGTATAATTGATAAAATCATTTTCCCGGGCATAATCCTGATACCGTTCAATATCCGCGTAAATAAAGGCCTTATGATATTTTTGCTCTTTTACTTCCAATTCATGCCAAAAATGCAGTTCTCTTTCCAGCTCCTTTTGCAGCCGGTCGATCCCCTGCTTAAAATCCTCCGCCTCTTTTTGCAGCAGCCGGATTTCTTCCGCCAGCTGCTTTTGGACTATGGATAACGGCTCCGTAAATAAAAAGGGTTCGGCCAAGCCCAAATCCGCCAGCTTTTCGGTTTCTTCCTCCAGCTTTTTTTGTAATTCACTGATGTAAACGGACAGCCTTACTCCCGTTTTCTCCAGTTCTTTCAGCTCCGGCTCTAACCGGCGCAGCTTATTATCTAACTCTGTTTGCTCCGACTCCTGAAAATCTTCCAATATCCGCACCGCGCTCCTGGCTTTGCGGCGCTTGATTTCTTCTTCTTTTTGAGCCTTTAATAATCGCTCCTGCAAAACTTCCATCCGCTCTATCAGCACCGATTTTTCCGTATGAATGCCCGCCAGCTGCTTTTCCAGATGCTTGCTTCTTTGCGTTAAAACTTCCGCCGATTCTTGCCCATACTTTATTTCATAAAGCAGGCTTTTTTGATATATTTCTTTTGCCTGTAAGGCCGCCCGCTCATTTTGCCATCTGCTTTTTTCGGCCATATATTCTATTTGCAGGCCTTCCTGGCTTTGCCTTTCTCTGACCAGCTGCGCCTTGGCTTTTTCTTTTTGCAGCAGCAGATTCTTACCATACTCCAATTCTATTTCAAGACTCTGGCACTCTTTTTGCGTGAGTTTATATTTTTGACCTTTTTCATGCCAACCAGATAAATGGCTGAATTCCGCTTCATTGGTTTTTTCCCTTTGCTGCGCCTGCTCAATCTTTTGCTGATGGTAAGAAATTTGCTTTTCCTTCTCCAGCCAGGACTGATCCAGTTCTTCTTCTCTGGCCAGCAGTTTATCCAGCTGCACATTTAAATCCCGAAAATGCTCATACGGATAGCGCTGAAAAAAGGAAGTAATGGCTGTTTCCAAATTTTTGGCCTGCTGCAGCAGAGCAAAGCTTTCCTCACACTGCTGTTTGGCGGCTTCGGCTTCTTTTTGGTGCCGGCTTTTCCATTGCTCAAAATACTCCTGATTTAAATTATCCAGCCACGCTCTGGGAAAAACCATATTGTCCGGCAAACCTGGGCCGACGGCCGGGCTTTCTGTTTCTTCCAGCAAAAGCTTTACTTCCGCAGCGGTTAATATCATGACATGGACGGTCAGCCGGTCGCTATACTTCTCCAGCAGTTTTCCGGCTTTTTCGGCGTCCTCGCCGCTGACCACCACGGTAATCGCCCAAAATGGGTAAAGCTGATAAAGCCTTTCGCTTTCATAACCATAGTTTTGACATAAAATATCCAAATACTTTGTACCTAAAACCGCACTTGGCAAGTCATTGGCCATTTTTGAGACAATCTCGGCCAGCACCGGATCCGCCGCAAAATAATCGCAGTCCTGATACATGGTATATAGCCTGGACTCCAGCCGCTCCCTTTCCAAGCTTTCCCGATATGCTTTTTCTCTTTTGGCTAGGACATTCCCCAGCAAGTGATAGACCTGACTTTCTCTTTGATACAGGCTGTCCGCCTGCTCCAACGGAATATTGCCCAGTTCTTCTATAATTCTGACCATTAGGTCAAGCGCCGCTTGCTTCAGCAAATGGCTTTCCGCCGTCAGCTTGCCTTTGCTTTCGGTCACCGCCTGCTTTTGCCGGAGCAAATCTTTATTTTCATTGGCTAAGGCTTCCATTAACTGTTTCCAGTCCAAAATCTCCTGCTCGATTTTACTATTTTCCTCCTGCAAATCGCGCATTCGCCTCCGGCAGCTCTCTATCCTGCTGTCAATCGATTCCTGCTCCGCCAAATCAAGCGAATTCGCCAAGTCCTGCATTTCATTTTTCTGCCTTTTGATTTCCCCTGTTTTGACGCCGTTTTCCCTGTGGATTTGGTTGAGCTCTTGCTGCAGCCTAAGCTGGTCGGTTTGATTTTTGGCCATTTCCGCCTGGTTGCTTTCCAGCCTGAGCTCTATTTCTGTCAATTTGGCCTGATATTTTTCCGATTCATTCTGAAAATGCCCATGCAAAAGGGCATAGGTATCGGCCAATTCCTCGGCCAGCGTTTCCAGTTCCGGGGATTCATCCAATCTGCTTGCCTGCTTTTGCAGCTCGGCGATCTTCTCCTGCAAAGCGGTTATCTCATAATGGCAAATGCTGATTTCAATGCTTTCCAGTCTGTTTTTAACGGCATCATATTCGGTTTGCTTTTGGGCTTGTTCCAGTCGGAGTTCCTTTTCTTCCGTCAGCCGAGCGGCCTGTTCTTCTTCCAGACTGCGAATTTGCCAAGATATCCGGCGGTATTGATTTTGCTCCTGTTTTTGCTCATTTTCAAGAAGTTTTTGCTTGACGTCAGCCAGACTTTGCTCTTTTTGATTTTTTTGCGTCAGCATAAACTTCTTTAACGTTTTCAGGCTAAGAATTGCCCGGTCGCATTTTAGCTCCGTCTGATGATGGCCGGCATATTTTTTAATATAGGCTTCCATTCGCCCCAGAACCGCTTTCAGCCTGCGAATTTCAGCCATTAATTCCTTATTCTTTTTAAAGTTTTCTCTTTGCTTTTCAAAGGTATCGGCAAAATTAATTTTCTCCTTGGTCATCAGCACATCTTCCGCCACCGGAATCAGCAAATGCTCCAGCAGTTGGCGCGTTGTGCCGCAATTTTTAAAAAAGGCTTCCATGCCGCCTTCCTCGCGGTTAATCAGGACAATTTTTTTCCACTGCTCCGGCACAATCAGCAGTTCCGTCTCCAGATAATCGCAGTAGGAACTGATCGTATCAAAGGTCTTAGCCAGCATTCGCTTTTCTTTCATCGCCTGATAGTATTCCAAAAGCTCAAACCGACTGGCCGGCCGCCGGATTCCGCCGCTTTCCGTTATGGCAAAGGGAATGGCTGAAATATCTTGATTATCGCCCTCGCCATACTGATACACATATTTTAAGGACTTTAATTCCTGATTATCCAGATACAAAGAAACCGCTGTTACGGCATAAGTTCTGGGCTTTTCCCGAACGAGCCATTCGACCGCAATATGCGCCGGCTCACCGGTCAGGACCAAAGTATCCTTAATTCGGCGGCCAGCCACTTCACTATGCGGAATAATCGCCTGCAGCAGGAGCTGAATAAACACAGTTTTGCCGATCCCGTTTTGCAGCAGAATAACACTATGCTCCGAGCGAAAATCAAAAATGGTATCATTATATCTTTTCTCGCCGTTATCATAAATAATATTGGTTAGTCTTACTTTTTCAATCGTCGCCATTTCTCTACCTCAAGCCGGATCCGTCAGGCCCGGCGTTTCTTCCTCGGCTGCTCTTTCCCTGCTTTCCTCTGAAAAGTGATAAATCAAATCCAAAATTCCGCGATTATATTGATACTCCATAAAATAGCGGGTAACAATGATCCGCATTTTAAGAGTCAGCGCATATTCCTCCGGGCCGACTTCCAGAGCCAACTCCTCCGCCTGCAAAAAGCGAATCACATTATTTAAAAAGGCCTTGCGGGATTTGGTGGTGGCGATTTCTTTCGTCCCCTCTTTTATGATGTCAAGCTGATTCCAGCGCTCAATGATGCCCAGCCAGTTGTATTCATACTCCCTTTCCAGCCGCTTTAATTTTTCCTCGCCGATCGCCGCCAAAGCTTCTATCCTGTCATTCATACTGGCCAGCCAATCACTCAAGGTTAAAAACTCTCTGGTCATTTGCGAGGTATGGTAGCTGTTGTAAAATTCGCCGACCAAAATAATAATCGCCGCATACATCATGTAAATATCAATATTTTTGCTATTGGCCGGTAACAACTTTTTGATTTCTTCGTTGCTGCGGTGATAATCCGAGCCTTCCGTCAAAGGAATAAAATAATAATAATCACCGGCGCCGATAACAGCCGCTTTGGCTTCGGCCGCAAAACTGTTCACCAACTGCCGAACTTCCTGCTCCGCAATTGCCCGGCAATCTTCCTTGGATGCCTTTCCGTTTTGCAGTAATTGATAATATATCTTGTGGGCTTCCATAATTTGTGACATTTGCATTTGATGCCCCTCCATTTATTTTCTTACTCAACTTTCCTCTTCGCCCATAATCTCAAGTCTGATTTCGGTCATTTCTGCAAATTCATTTTCTATTTTTCCATCCAAGGCTCTGGCTTTTATCGCCTTTATCCCCTTATTATC
>CAUVDV010000069.1:0-11778 GCA_963550755.1 uncultured Lachnospiraceae bacterium | reverse complement strand
GGCCGCTTCTTCTTCAATTTGTATGATTTTTTTAATTACTTCTTCCATAGCGATCGTTCTCCTCTTTTCTTGTATTATATTCCTGTCCTTTCTTTCGGTCAAGTCCACTATCGTCTTTTTTTGCGGCAGCAAACCGTTTTTGGCTTTATGGAATTTTAATCATGAATCAACCTTTCCAACTGCTATCTTTATTGTTTTTGTCGAAGTTCCTTCAGTTTTTCCGATAAAAGGCAAATGATCAAGTGCATCCCTAAGCGGGAGAGCGTATCGTTCGTTTTGGTATCGGATATGCCGGCATAAGAATAAAGCCGAATGTCGGCCATTGCCTGAATCTCGTTATCGCTAAAAGCGGTGATACTGATTAGCTTCATGCCTTTTATTTTGGCCTTTTTGGCCATTTCCACCAGTTTTTCCGTTCGTCCCGACAGCGACAGCAAAAGAACGGCATCCTCCGCGTGGCCGCCGTCGGTAATGGTCGCAATATTATTGCCGTCCCGCACAAACAGTGCCTTGACACCTTGCTTAAGCAGTAAATTTTCCAACATGGCGGCAATTTGACCGGACAGCCCCGCGCCAAAAATATAAATCAGTCGGCTAGTCAAAATGATGCCGGCCGCCTCCGCTAAAGTCTTTTCATCGGTCAGGAAAAAAGTCCGTTCCACTTCTTCCTGTAATTTTTTCGAGGCCGCTAAAAAATCATCGGCTGGCTGCACCGCCGCCTGATGATAAAGTAAATAATATTTAAAATCAGAAAACCCCTGAAAACCGCATTTTTTAGCGACGTTAATGACCGTTGTTTTGGACACGAAGTTTCGCTCGGCAATTTCCTTGGCGGTTTGCGTTTGAATTTCTTTTGCATTTTCTACAATATAGTGAAAAATTTTCTTTTCTATTTCTGTCAATTTGCTGTAATTTTGCAGCACATCTCTTTCTGTCACCATTTCACCTCAAATCTGACTGCCGCCTTGCGCCGGCGCGGATGGTTTACCACGCCAATCGGTTAAGCGCCATGGTCAATCCTGCCTGTAAAAAACAAAAAAACATGTTAAAGTCCCATCCTCAGCTTTCCCCGTAAAGCGATAATAAGCTGCATGATTTGCTTAATTTTCCCGTAGTTTTTTAACTCTGTCCAGCGCCGCCGCTTACGCTTGACGCAATGCGTGCCAAACCCCGAAAGGCGTTACAAACACAGGGAAGTTAAGATATACTTTAACATATTTTTACCAACTTTAAAACCCCAACTTTCATCAAACAACAAAAACACCTAAAAAAGGTAATTTTTGGTCTTTATGAGATATATTATGCTTTTTAATTCATTTACCTCTTGACATTACACCGCTGAACTTTCGGATGTGTTTGGTATGAATGCATAATGTATTCAAAACAGAAGAATCAATAAGCATAGCGGACAGATTTTGTTAATTACACACATGGCAGACAGATAGCAAGTATGCTATAATATGTTAGGAGGAACTTTATATGCTACAGCCTAAATTAATAAGTGTTACACCGAAAGAAAATTATAAACTTTTGCTTGTATATGAAACCGGAGAACATAAAATTTTTGATGTTATGCCGTATATAAACGGCGAGTGGTATGGCGCATTAAAAGATATTAACAATTTTAACACTGTCAGAATTGCTAATCATACCGTTGAATGGAATGAGGGGCAGGACATAGCGCCTCATGAATTATATGAAAATTCTGTGTCAGTAGATTAACTTATAAAAGAAAGATAGCAAAGCATACCCTCATTCCTTTAAAGAAAGAAAAAGGAATAAGGGTATGGCCTATCTCCAAGCGCCTTTCCTTTATACGAATCTTGCTGCCTAGCACAAGACTACAAGACCAAGGAAACATAATCCCTTGACGGCCCGCCGAATCTCTGAAAAAAGAAGCAACCGCCATCCGAAAACGAGAACTTACCTTTCCTGTTCCTGCACCCGGCTGCTTACGCCCGCTAATTTCAGGCCAAAGGTAACCGTCAGGACAATCACTGCCGGCAGCACCCAGCTTAATTGCCGGTCATATAGGGGAAGCCGTGAAAAAACGCTTTGCAAAAGCGGCAGCTTAACGCCCAAAACCTGATCCAGCGATTCCACCGCACTGATAACCAGCGTAGTATAAATCGTTGCCCGGTAAATCAACGGATTCGACTCAACAAAACGATCAGTCAGCGCCAAAAGAATCAGGACAATCGACACCGGGTAAAGGATAAAGAGCAGCGTGACATTATAGTTCAAGATCGCGTTTAAACCAATATTGGCAAAAATAAAGCTTAACACCGTCCAAATCGTTACCCAGCTTTTATAGGATAACTTGGTGCTTAAGGTGGTAAAATATTTGCCGGACGAGGTGATCAGGCCAACGCAGGTCGTCAGGCAGGCCAGCGTAAAGATCGCGCCCTGCAGCAGCGTTCCGCCGGTGCCAAGCAAGTGCATCGATACCCGGCCTAAGATTTCCGCGCCGTTAGCGGTATCGGCAAACATGCCGGCGCTGGATGCGCCCAAATACGCCAGCAGGAAATAAATAACCGCTAAGAGCACGCCGGACAAAGCCCCCGCTTTGATAGTGGTACTTACCATTTTCTGCTCATCCTTAATATTAAGTCCCTGAATAACCATGGAAACCACCAAACCAAAGTTCAGGGCGGCAATCGTATCCATTGTCATATAGCCGTCAATAAAACCGGTCAGGCTGGGATGGGCTGAATAATCCGCCGATAAGGGCTGCCCCAGTTCCGGCATTCCCTTGGCCAGTGAAACAACAAACAATACCGCCATCAAAATCAGCAGCGCCGGAGTAATGATTTTGCCCATTCTTTCCACTAACTTACTGGGCGTCAGCGACAGCCAATAGGCCACGCCAAAGAAAATCAAGGTATAAACCAACAGCGGCAGCCGGGCGGACAGGCCGGTAAGATTGGTCAGCGCCGCCGGCAGATAGGGTTTGATTGCCATTTCAAACGGCACGCTCCCGGCCCGCGGGATGCCGAGTGCCGGACCGATTGATAAATAAATAGCTGCCGTAAAAACTGCCGCGAACTTGCCGTCCACTCTGGCTGCCAGGTTCTTCAGACCGCCGGACTTGGCCACCGCAATGACACCCATCACCGGCAGCACCACTGCCGTTACGCAAAAAAATACCATGGTCAGCCAGACATTGCTGCCCGCCATTTTGCCGGTCATCGGCGGCACAATCAAATTGCCCGCGCCGAAAAACATACCAAATAATAAGGTACTGACCAGCAAATACTGTTTGACGGTTAATTTTTCCTTCATTTTTCCTTTTCTCCTTTTCTGGTTTCCTACTAATTTTTTTCTTTTTTCGCATATAAAAAGTCCCTTGTATTTTTCAATACAAAGGACGAATTTACCGTGGTACCACCTTTTTTCCAATTTTCATTGGCTCTCTCTCGCGTCTGACAACGCTGCTTCTCTATAACGTGAGATCAATCCGTCAATTCCTAATCCGTTTTTCAGAATGAACCTAAGAGATGATTTTCAAAATCCGGCTTTTAGCAGCTTACACCAAGTGCTGCCTCTCTGGAAAAAGTCTGCGACCTTTACTCGTTCTCTATAATCGGCAATGTTTTATTTGATTTTTCTTAGCTTACCCCATAAACGGCAAAATGTCAAGGGGAATTTTAAAAAAATTAGTGCAGCTGCCAAAAAGCTTTGTTGCATTCCATCAAGTCCGGCAGCACAGCCTCCGCTTTGGCCAGAGTATTGACCGTCCGATTCAGCGTCAGCGCCTGCAAGGCTTTGCTGTAGCTTTGCTCAAAGTACGCTTCGGTCGTCAGCCGCTCATAGGCGTACTGATTCTCCATCAGACCCTTGTAAAAAACCGGGATCGCCGGGTACTGATCCGGTACGACACCGTCCTTGCCCAGTTTGCCGGATACCTCAACAATCGCCTCCGGGTTAAAGTTCGGGATAACCCCTTCATTTTTGGTCATTAAAACAAATTCATTCTTTAAATCATAGGCGATGGACTCGGCTACTTCCATCATCATCGCGCCAAAAACCGGACTGGTTAAAATTTCAATTCCTTCTAAATCCGTTTTGCCCACCGCCGTCGCGCAGGTATCCCACACTTCTTTTTCTCTGGTTTGCTTGGCTTCATCGGCCCGGGTATAGTTAATATCCGACTCGGCTACGATTTCCTCCTGTAAGAAATAGTATTCCAAATAGGTGTTGGGAATATAGTGATCCGATACTTTCATTACCTTATTGACTCTTTGATAAGTATCTAACCACGATTTTGTCCGCTGCTCGGCGTTATACGGCAAAAAGCCATGCTCGCTGATGCTTTGATAAAGCTGATCAAAATAATTTTTGCCGTTTTTATCGTATAAATCCGTAAACCAGCCAAAATGGTTGAGGCCAAAGTATTTTGCTCTCAGATCCTGCGACGGTACGCCCAAAATCTTAGCAAACGACACCATCATCGAATAGGGCTGATCGCACATATTGATGATCCGCTTATCATCCGGGAACTTATAGTCCATGGCCACCGCCACAATCGCCGCCGGATTGGTATAGTTCAAAATCCAGGTATCTTTGGAATAGCTGCGCACGATCTCAACCATCTCCACCATATCCCGAATCGACCGCATACCATAAGCAAAACCGCCCGGCCCGCAGGTTTCCTGACCAATCAGGCCATACTTAAGGGGGATTTTCTCATCAAACGAACGCATATCATTTTTGCCGACCCGCATTTGGCAAAAAACAAACTCCGTATCCCGGTACGCCTCGTGAATATCATCGGTAACAACTACTTCCGTTTCCGGCGAAAGATTTTTCAGCAGCAGCAGGACATAATCCTGAATTTTTTGAAATCTTGACATGTCCTTATCAAAAAAAATAATTTTCTTTAAAGGAAAACGATCCTTCCTTCGCATCAAGGTTCCGATCAAAGCCGGCGTCCTGGCGCTGCCCGCTCCGGATACCGTAATAATATTTGACTTTCGCATATTTTCTCCTTCTTTCTAACTAAAACCCGGCCGGCCTGCGCTAGCCTTGAAATACCAATTCTCCGCGGCAATAAGTTGCTTTTAACTGATAATTTTGATCAATCACTAATAAATCCGCGTCCTTTCCTACTTCCAGCGAACCTTTCCGGTCAAAGACACCAATATATTTAGCCGGATTTTCCGACGTCATCTGGATAACTTCATGCATAGACGGCGCTACGTTTTTCACCATATTTTGCACCGACTCTAAGTAGCCCAGCTCTAAATGCTTAATCTCTTCGTAATTATCCCGGCGATAGCGCTCTTCCCGGCCGTCATCATGCCGAATCCGCAAATATTCGCCGTCCGGTATCATCGTTATCTTCCGGATATAATGATACTTTTCTTTTTTGGCCTGTGCCAGCCCGCCGCAGTCCGTGGTCATAATGATCCGGCCCGCCCCCTTGATCTTATAGGTCAGGGCAAAGGCTTCCGGCCGGACGGTCAAGCCCGTCTGTTTGGCAAACTCGCAATACAAATCATCAAAATACCAAGCCGCGCCGACTACCCCCAGCTCCCGATGATGAAAGCCTCTCATTCCTGAATACATATGGGTGACACCGCCAATTCCATAGTTTTTAACCCGCTTGATATCCTCAAAGGTTGCTCCGGTATGTCCGGCGCTGACCTGAATCCCCTGGTCAAAACACATTTGAATCAGCTTGTCTGCATCCGTCAGCTCCGGCGCTACGGTCATCAGCTTAACCACCCGCTGCCCTTGGTAGCGGCAAAACTCGCGCATCAGTTCCAAATCCGGCTGCAAACAGCACTCTGCCCGCTGCATGCCCTTATGCTCGACACTGATAAACGGTCCTTCCAAATGAGCGCCCAAAACCTCAGCTCCGCCTGTCTGCGGCTGCTCCATGACCCGCCGGACGCTTTCAATTCCGGCATTGATTTCTCCAATTTCTTCCGCCCCGGAAGTCGCCAAAAAAGAGGTAACTCCGGTATCCACCAAATCCCGGCTCATTTTGTGCAGGGATTCTTCGGATTTATCATTAACAAAAGAGCCTGTTCCCCAGCCGTGAATATGCATATCAATAAAGCCGGGAATCATATAAAAGCCTTTGTAATCAACAATTTCTTCCCCTGTCGGTTTTTCATTGCGAATTTCCTTGATCTTGCCGGCTTTCGTTTTCACATAACCGTCAAAAATCCTTCCGTTCGGCAAACAAATATGATCGCAGTATAAATACATATTTTTTCCTCCTGATCTGCTTGTAGGGAATAATCCAAATGTCAAAAACGTAAAAATCCAAACGGCACTTCTGGCAAAAGGATTTTTCCTCTTTTGACCTGTCCAGCATGAAATAATTCTGACATCTATTTAAAATTTCCGGCATGAAAAGGACGAGTTATTTCACACCGGAAATTGGGGGGCGTATTATTTTTGTTTCATTTCCTCATCAACCGCATTACGGATAAACTCAACCATCGGCCCAAAGACCACATGAATATGCGTGCCGGATGGGAAGAATACGCCGGTCGATCCGGTTTCCTTCAGCTTTTCCCGGTCAATTTTGGTCTTATCCTTAAAGTCCATGCGCAGACGGGTAATGCAGTTTTCCACGCTGACAATATTGTCTTTCCCACCCATACCTTCAATCACCAGCGCAGCAATCTTATCGTACTGCTTATTCTTAATCAGCTCATTATCGGCCGATGCATCCTCTTCCCGGCCCGGCGTCTTGACATTGAACTTTTCAATATACCACTTGAATACAAAATAGGTCACGACCGCCGCCACAATACCGACAATGATGATGTTGTACCAGCGGGAATTTTCATACATCGGTCCGAAAATAATAAAGTCAAAAATCGTTCCCCGGATATAACCAACCGCCGTTCCCATAAAATAAAGGGCGATAGAAATGACCGTACTGATACCGCAGTAAATGATGTACAGCATCGGAGCAATAAACAGGAAGGTAAATTCCAAAGGTTCAGTCACATTACCCAGCAGAGCGGTTAAAACAACCGTGATCAAAAGACCCTTGGCCATTTTCTTATTTTCGGTATAAGCCGTTTTATACATCGCCAAAGCAATCGCCGGGAAAACAAACATAGTCCGCACCATTTGATTTTGCGCGCCAAATCTGGTCAGCATCGGCATCATTGACCAATACTCGCTGCGCGGCCCCAAGTTAAAAAGGATTTCATTCTCGGCGCTTAAATAGCCAATATATTCCTTGCCCTCAATCATATATTTACCGCCCGCCTCGGTAAAGCGCAGCATGGCGTTCCATACATGGTGCAGGCCGAACGGAATCATCAGCCGGTTGACAAAGGTACTTAAAATTGGTCCGATAATTTCATGCAAGAGCAATCCGGAAATGCTGATCATGGCCATGGTGAAATACTGCCACAAAAACGGCAGGGTGAAACCAACCACGATACAAACACCCATACTAATGAGCGGCACCGATTTGCGTCCGGAGAAAAAGGCAAACGCCAACGGCAGCTCCAGATTGTAGAACCGGTCGGTCGCCCAGGCGCCGACTAAGCCAGCGATAATACCGCCCAAAACATTGACGTTTAAGGTTTGAATGCCCAAAACCAAGAGCTGTCCCTTAACCGCCATATCGTCTTTCTCCGCCATATTGCCGGTAATGCCCAGCCAGGCGCTGATCGAGGCAATTAAAATCAAATAGCCCATTACCGAAGAAAAGACAGCAATCCCTTTATCCTTCTTGCTCATGCCATAAGCTACGCCCATGGCGAACATCAGCGGAATATTATTAAAAATGATATTGCTCATCTGCCGGATCGTCTTAAAAATGGTTTGCAGCACATCGTTGTTTAAAAACGCTACCCGCTCAATCATATAGCTTTGGGTCAGTGCGCCCGATAATCCCAGCAAAAGACCAACCGGAGCCATCACGCCGATCGGCAGTAAAAGCGAGCGTCCGAAGCGTTGGATATTTTCTTTAAACGCCTGCTTCTTATTTGTTGCCACTTCATTTGTTTTAGCCATTTACAACCTCCTCACCAGATCCTTGAAAATCTGTTGCCGCCTGATTTTTTCGCTGTCTTATGGCCTGCCTCAAACCGCGAAAAAAGAGCCGTAAAACCATCCGCCGCTTATTGTCAGCAACATATGTATTTTACAGCCCTCATTTTATATTAAATTATTTAATAGTTCAATATTTTTTAAGGATTTATAAATAAATCCTTAATTCTTTTATTTGGTCAGAAAAGGTGACTTTGGAAAGCTGTCGAAAGCTTCTTCTAATTTTATCTGCGCCAGTTTAACCAATTCTTTTGGCGATTTTTCTTTATTACCCACCAATTCCAGTGCTACTCCCAACCCAATTCCGGCAATTGCCGCATTATTTTCATGTTCCATGCACAGTAGAGCGCATTGTTTAAAAGGCAGGCCTCCCAACAAATCAGCAATAAACAAAATCGGCCCATCGCCGCATTTTTCTATTTCTTTTTTCAAATTTTCCAACAATTGGCTGCTGTCCTCGCTCGGCAAAAAATTAACAAAATATAAGTCCTCGGTTTCTCCCAGCAGCATTTTAAAAGCCATCTTAAAATACTCTCCATAGCAACCATGGCCGCAAAATATAATCTTACTCATCAAATACCCTTTCTTTATAAACCAATCAAGCAGAACCCCTTCGGGGTTCTGCGAACAAAATAAGCAGAAAGCCGCAGGATTTCTGCGAACAAAATCAATCAGAAAACCGGAAGGTTTCTGCAAACAAAACAAGTCAAAAAATTCCGTCTTTCTGCACGAACAGCACAACCAACCTTCGTCTTTTTGAATCTTCTCCCGCTCATGGAACAAGTGCATGACTCCATCGCCAGCAACGGCGCAAATCGTATTGCATTCCCAGCGCCGCCGAAACGTATGGAAAAAAATAAAGTTTTCATGAAGCAAAGGGCCGCGGCAAAGTTTTTCCTGCGGCAGCCCTTCGTCCACACTAACTCGTTTTTAATTGCTATTTCGTTTGACCAGCTTGGTATAATTATCATATACCTGATTCATATAATCCGGCGGGCACTCGGTCACATTCGGTGATACAAAAATAAACATTTCATGACCGGCCTTCTGCAATTTTAAAGCAGTTTCCGAAGCAATGCATTGCGTGACAACGATAGCGCCGACCGTACTGGAAGCACCTACTCGCTGAGGATAATTCGGAATCTGAACCAAAGCGTCCTCTAACGGACAGCAGTTGGAAATCATCAAATCGGCCACATCACCCAGCATTTTACCGCTGCTGTGTGTCGGCTGCGCCTTGGCGTAATTATCTCCGCTGGTAACTACAATTACCTTTAAGCCTCTTTCTTTGGCATAAAGAGCCGTCTCAATCGGCGCGGCATTTAAACCGCCGTGAGAATAGATAATCATTACTTCGCCTGCCTGCAAATTATAGCTTTGCAGGAAGTTTTTAATATAGCCCTCCTGGCGTTCAATCCACAAAAGTTCTCTGGCTCCGCCCGGTCCGATCACATTAGACCACATCAGCCGCGGATCCATCAGCGGATGCCAACCGACTACCCCGCCATAGCGAGGAAACATATCCTGAATCGGCAAAACAGAGTGACCGCTGCCGAATAAATGCACCATTTTACCGGAAGCAATCGCATCGGCACACCACTTGGCCGCCTGATCAATTTTTTCCGCCTGCGTATCATTAATCTGCTGAATAATTTCCAAAATCCCCTTGCAATATTGTAACCCTGCCATAATATCCTCCTTTTTAAATCAATTTAACTATCACCTGACATTTTTCGGTTTCTTATCTGTTTAAAATAGAACCGAAAACCGTTATATTTCAAAATATCCTATAATGCGTAATTGCCGCTTAAATAACCCAGACCGGTAAATAATAAAGCTATCAGCAAAATAATTCCCATAATGTACAGCGGCGATTTTTTCTTTTTGGAATAAAGCCAATAAACCATATACGCCAAGCACAACGGCAACAATTTGGGGAAAATCCGATTAATCAGATCATCCAATTGAATTGCTGCTGTCTCCCCTCCTGGCGGAATGATGGAAACCGGAACCGACGCCGAGATAAAAGAAGCCGCCAGCCCTCCAACAACAATAAGTCCCAGCACCGTCATCGCCTGCGTCACTTTTTCAATCTGACCGGACTTCATGAATTGACCAATTCCCTCTATCCCTAAATGATAGCCCTTTTGCCACAAATACCAACTCATTTGCCAGGTTAAAAGCGGATATCCTGCCAAATATAAGGCCGGACCAAGATATAGGAACGGGCCGCCTAAGTTGGTAATCGTCATACAAATCGTCAGCAGCAACGGTATAATAGTGGCAACCCAGAGCGAATCACCAATGGCCGATGTCGGCCCGATTAAGGCCACTTTAATAGCATCGGCTACTTCCGGAACAATTTGCTTATTGGCAACGGCTTCTTCCGTTCCGCAAATAATCCCCGGTGCAATTGCCCCCAGTTGCTGCTCGGTATTAAATAAAGTCAGTCCTCTTTTATAAGCCGCACTTTTTTCCTCTTTTGTGTCATAAAGTTCTTCAATGATCGGCGATAAAGAGTGAGCTGTCGCATTTCCCAAAAGGTTTTCTCCCTGCTGCGAACTGCCGTGCCAAAAGAACCAAATTCTCCACGCTTTTTTTAATGCCTGCGGCGATATCTTTTTCATAGTATGCCTCCTTTAGTTTCTTCTTTTTTAGCAATGGCCACATAATAAAGAACGGCTAAAATAATAGCAAAAACCGCCACCGCCATCATATTCAGCTGGAAATACACTACCAGCATAAATCCCAGCAAGACCAAAGCAAACTGCCATTTTTCTTTTATTAAAAACGACAGCAAGATTCCTATTCCCAGTGCGGCCATCATCCCGCCAAAAGTATTTAAGGTAATCAGCAGCCACGACGGCAGCAATTCAGATACATTAATACCGGTTTGCGAACCTGCCACCGCTGTTGTTGCCAAAATAATCAGCGCCGGAATAAAGCGGGTGGCAAAACCGATAATATTGCCCAAGCCGGCATTTGCCCAAGCAATCTTTTTAGGATTTGCTTCTTCGGCTCCCTGATATGCTACCCGGTTAACCGATAAGTTCAGTGCATAATTTAAGTTCCACATCGCTACACCGATGGCTCCGCCAACTGTAGAAAACGCCCACATCAGCGCCGTAGTAGCTGCCAAATCGCCTTTATGAAAAGCCAACGCTCCCGCCACGCCGATATAAGTGGCATAAGATAAGTCCCAGCCAACGGCTCCGCCCGGCGTTACCGAGCCAAGATTTGCCAGCTGCAGCAATAAACCAAGCACAATGGCTGTCGGTACATCACCCATAATAATTCCTACAATAAAAGACGCTACCAGCGGCCGTCCCAGAGTATACCAGCCAATAGTATTGCCTACCACCGAGCCAATCGCCGCCAAATATACAAACACCGCTATCATAATCGCTTGAAATATATTCATGCCGCCCTCCTTAAAAATATTGTTTGATTGTCTGCCAATCCAACGCTTTATCTTTCGGCATTTGCTGAAAAACAACTTTTTGCCCTTTTCGATCCAGTTCTTCCAGTGCTTGAAAATCGTCTTCGGTAAAGCTTAGCACATTTCCTACCCCATGCCCGCGAAAGCCATATTTTTCTTCCGCTTGTTTGGAACAATTACCAATGTTGATCCATTCCACCAAAGGCAGTACCGGCAGAAAAGGCTTTAGGTTTCTGGCAAATCGGGTCAGCAGCAGTAAATTACCCTTAAAATTATCCTGCCGCAGAAAGTCAAGCGCTTCGACGGTGCTG
>CAUVDV010000068.1:0-12425 GCA_963550755.1 uncultured Lachnospiraceae bacterium | reverse complement strand
GAGCGCCGACACCAATGGATAATAGCGCCGGTTTTGGCGGAGCGTCGGCCCCGATGGATAACAGCGTAGGTTTTGGCGGAGCGTCGGCTCCGATGGATAACAGCGTAGGCTTTGGCGGAGCGCCGACACCAATGGATAATAGCGCCGGTTTTGGCGGAGCGTCGGCCCCGATCGATAACGGTGTAGGCTTTGGCGGAGCGCCGGCTCCGATGGATAACAGCGTAGGCTTTGGCGGAGCACCGGCCCCGATGGATAACAGCGCCGGTTTTGACGGAGCGCCGGCTCCGATGGATAACAGCGTAGGCTTTGGCGGAGCACCGACTCCGATGGATAATGGAGCAGGCTTTGGCGGAGCGCCGACATCAATGGATAACAGCGTAGGCTTTGGCGGAGCACCAGCCCCGATCGATAACGGTGTAGGCTTTGGCGGAGCGCCGGCTCCGACTGAGAATACCGGCTTAGCTGGCTCGGATGGAAGTCAGACACCGGCGACGGATAGTGGAGTGGGCTTTAGCGGCACAACGGACTCGACTGGCAGCGGCGGATTTGGTTCAATGGAAACAGCGGCTAATGCCGGCGGTTATTCGGGCTATACGCAAACGCCGAACTGGCCGAGTAATACCGGTTATCAGAGTTATACCGAAACACCGGCGGCCGGTAATGCTGCGGGCGGCTGGAACTTGGTGAATTCCTCGATGCCAAATCAGGCTGGTCAGCCTTACGGTCAGGCACCGGCGGCGCCCTATGGTCAGCCGTATCCCAATAATAATCCGGCTTATGGCCAGGGCTATCCCGGTTATCAGCAGCCGGGCTACGGCCAAGGTTATCCGGCATATAACCAGCCCAATCAAGGTTTAAACGGTTATCCGGGACAAAATCCCAATCCGCAAAATCCGGCGGACTATCCTGCTGCAAACGGATGGGATGAGCAAAAGCCGCAGAATTAATGGGTGAATAATCAAAAAATGCATCCGGATGAGGGAAATGTATAAAAAGATTATTGTGTGAAATAGAAAAGGGCTGTGAAAAAGGACAGACCTCAAAATAACCAAGAGCTGTACAGAAAGAAAAATTTTCTGGACAGCTCTTGTTGTTTGTTAATATATGATGACCTTTCGTTCTAAGCATCGGTTTTTCTCGCGTTCAATCTTTTATCAATTCGGCTTTAAGCTCTTGGTGACAACGGAATTAAACCGAAAAATATCAGGCCGGTTCCGCGATTCGGTATATTCAAACTGGATGCCGTTTTGATTGTAGCATCTTGAAGTTAGGACCGCCAGGCAGTTATAGCCGTCAAGCAGCAAATACCGCTCGTCAAAGGGAGTAACCCGTTCAACGGTTACTTTTCTTTTGATCGTGGTGATTTCCATGCCGAGAGTCTTGGTGAAATAATCAAATAACGATTTCTCGGCTGCCGCCTGATCAAGACCGGTAACAATATCTTTTCGCAGTAAATTGGTATCTACCATTTTGGGGACATTGTTTAAAGAACGAACTCTTTGAATAAAATAAATCTCAGTGCCAACCGGAAAACCGGTTTTATCGGACAGCTTGTCATCAACCATCATATCCGTGAAAGTAATCACTTTAGTTTTGACGGTGAAGCCATATTCCGCGGCCGTGGTACTGAATCCATTCACCCCGATGGCCAGAAAATCGTGGTCTTGGCGGCGGGGAGAAGAATAAATAACGCGAACGCCTTTGCCCCGATGTGGCTGGACGTAGCCTTCCAGTACCAGATGGGAGATGGCTCTCCGAATGGTATTTCTTGAGCAATTGTAAATCTGAATCAAGGTATTTTCGGAGGGCAGGTAAGCGCCTTCTTTATATTCGTTATGGTCAATTTTATTTTTTAATTCCTTATAAATATTCTCGTAAATTGCTTTTGGCATGTCGTAAACTCCCGTCGTTTGACTTTGTATTTTTATTTTTCTCTCATCTTGTACTCACCTAAAGCACATAGCGTGAGTATAAGAGAAAATCTGGCAAATCTTCTTTTACGCACTACCGCGCCTATAAGCTGGTTGAAAAATGCATTTGCTCGTGTGCTCTGCGCTTTTGCCTTCAGCCCGCCCTTATTTATTATGACACTTGCGGGAGCGCAAAGGCAAAGTTCTAATAGATTTTCTTTTACATATCCTTGTTGCTATAGCAGCCTGGCAAATGCGCTGTGGATGCCAACGGGCCGGTGTTTTTGCCGCCGCCTGCCCTCGCGCTTTTAGCGCGCAGCTTTGCCGCATATATATTTTATCATAAAAGCGGAGAAAGGAAAACTTGTTTAAACAACTTGAGCGTTTTAGCCAAATTTTGCTTTGCTTGCTTATGCAAAAGGTAGAAAATACAAAAACGTGCATATTTTACTTGAACTTGTTTAAACATGTGGTATGATGTAGCTATAAAATCGAGGAGGTCACAATATGAAAATGCCGGATAATTTTCTGTGGGGCGGAGCAACGGCCGCCAATCAGTGCGAGGGCGCCTATCAGGCAGGAGGCAGAGGGCTGTCCAGCGTGGACGTGGTTCCGTTTGGCCCAGATCGAATGGCGGTAGCTAGAGGTCAGATGAAAATGCTGGCCTGCGATCAGGAGCATACATATCCCGCGCATGAAGCGATTGATATGTATCATCATTTTAAGGAAGACATTGCTTTATTTGCTGAAATGGGATTTAAATGCTACCGGTTTTCGATTGCCTGGACCAGAATCTTTCCCAACGGAGATGATGATAATCCCAATGAGGCCGGGATTCGGTTTTATAATGATTTGATAGAGGAATGTCTTAAATACGGAATTGAACCGCTGGTAACGATTTGCCATTTTGACACGCCCATTGCTCTGATCAAAAAATACGGCGGCTGGAAAGACAGGAGAATGGTGGATGCGTTTGTCCGGTATTGTCAGGTTTTGTTTCAGAATTATGGAGGCAAGGTGAAATACTGGCTGACCTTTAATGAAATCAACATGCTGCTGCACATGCCGTTTATGGGTGCAGGAATCGTGTTTGAAGAAGGGGAAAATCAGGAGCAGGTAAAATATCAGGCGGCGCATCATGAATTAATTGCCAGCGCCAAGGCGGTAAAACTGGCGCATGAGATGATGCCGGGCGCGATGATTGGCTGCATGCTGGCGGCCGGGCAGTTTTATCCTTACACCAGCGCGCCGGCCGATGTTTATAAGGCCATGGAATGCGACCGGGATAATTACTTTTTTATTGATGTTCAGGTCAGAGGCACTTATCCGGTCTGGGCAGTTAAGAGAATGGAGCGGGCCGGCGTAAAGCTGGCGACACAGTCCGGAGATGAGGAGATATTGAAGGCGGGAACAGTTGATTTTATTAGTTTAAGCTATTACTGCAGCCGCTGTATGTCAAGCGACCCGGAAGTTCTTAAAAATCACAGTCGCGGAAATGCTGTGTTTGGCGCCGTGGTCAATCCTTATCTGTCATCGAGTGAATGGGGCTGGCAGATTGATCCTTTGGGGCTGAGAATCACGCTGAACACGCTGTACGACAGGTATCAAAAGCCGCTTTTTATAGTGGAAAACGGACTGGGCGCAAACGATGCCGTCGAGCCAGATGGGACGATTCACGACCAGTACAGAATAGATTATATGCGGGAACATATTAAAGCCATGCTGGAAGCGGTTATCGAGGATGGAATACCGCTGATGGGCTACACCTCTTGGGGCTGCATTGATTTGGTGTCGGCTTCCACCGGCGAGATGAAAAAGCGGTATGGCATGATTTATGTCAATAAGCAAAATGACGGCGGCGGCGATTTGAAAAGAATGAAAAAGGACAGCTTTTACTGGTACCGGAAAGTAATTCAAAGTAACGGTCAAGATTTGGATTAAAAATAAAACATATTAAAAACAGGAGGAAAATCAAATGGATTATAAGCAACTGGCCAAGGATATTATTGAAAATATTGGCGGAAAAACAAATGTCAAATCGGTAGTGCATTGCGCTACCCGGCTGCGCTTTACTTTAAATGACGCGGCGCAGGCCAATACCGATAAAATCAGCGGCTTAAAAGGAGTTCTTAAAGTAGTCAACGCCGGCGGCCAGTATCAGATTGTAATTGGCCCGGATGTTCCCCAGGTATATCAGGAAGTTGTTTCTGTTGGCGGCTTTGAGGCGGCCGGTGAAGTTAGAGACCAGGAAACTGAAAAAGAGGATAAAAAAACGCCTCTGTCCAGATTGTTGGAGTCAATTGCCAGTATTTTTCAGCCGATTATTCCGGCAATTACCGGAGCCGGTTTGTTAAAGGCGGTGATGGCGCTTTGTTCAACGCTGGGCTGGTTAAAAGGCGGCACGCAGACCTATGTGATTTTGAACGCGATGGCCGACGCGGCTTTTTATTTTCTGCCTCTGCTGTTGGCGGCTTCCTGCGCCAGGAAGTTTAAATCCAATCAGGGCACCGCGATGGCGCTGGGCGGATTGTTAGTTTACCCGGGACTGACGGATTTAATGAGAACAATAGCGGCTAACAGTAAAGCAGTTACTGCCGCCGGTTCGGTTGAGGCGGCTTTGGCGGCCGGAACCATTGCCGAGGGAGCGGCTACCTCCATTAAACTTTTTGGCTTTTTGCCGATTCAGACGGTGACCAGTTACGCTTCTTCTGTTATTCCTATTATTTTGGGCGTATGGCTGATGTCCTATGTGGAAAAGTTTGTGCAAAAGGTTTGTCCCAAGGCAGTTAAGTTCTTTTTCGTGCCGTTTTTCAGTCTGACCATCGCCGGAATTTGTACGCTGGCGGTGCTGGGGCCGCTCGGCACATGGGCGTCCGAACTGATTCAGGTTTTCTTTACCTGGTTAAAAGGAACGGCTCCGTGGATTGTTCCGACCGTAGTCGGCATTTTCTCACCGCTTTTGGTTATGACCGGAACCCATTACGGCTTGATTCCGATCGGCACCAACAATCTGACCACGGTCGGCCACGACGCGGTCGTCGGGCCCGGCATGCTGGTATCGAATACTGCCCAAGGCGCGGCCGGACTGGCGGTTGCTCTGCGCTCCAAAAACCCGGAAACCAAGCAGCTGGCTTCATCCGCCGGTTTTACCGGTACGCTTGGTATTACCGAGCCGGTGCTGTACGGTATTAATTTAAAGTATACCTTCCCGCTTTATGCGGCTATGATTGGCGGAGGTGTCGGCGGGCTGTTCCTGGGGATCATGGGAGTTGAGAGATTTGGCGCCGGGTCGCCTGGACTTTTAGTCTTGCCGGTTTATTTGCCCACGGCGGAAGCGGCGGCGCTGGGATATACCATGGGTAACTTTATTTTTGCCATTATCGGCGTGATCATTGCCATGTCGGTTTCCTTTATTTCCTGCTGGATCATGTTTGGCATTTGGGCGAAGAGAGGAAAGCTGGATCCCAAGGAATTGGGCAGGGCGGAATAAAAACGTGCAAGGGAAGCGATTGGCGGCGCGCTGGCGGGTGTAAAGCGGCGCGCCGCTTTTTGAGAGGAAAAGACTATGGCAGGGCGCGGGCGGATTTTGTGACCAGGGCGGTTGATGAGGACGGAATTGCCTATGCCATGGAAAAACTGGGGTTGATAGCAGTCTATAGACTAAACTAGACCAAGAAAGAAGCAGACATCTTGCGACATCTGCTTCTTTCTTTGACATTTCCATTCTTGTTTTTGGGAACCGAAGATTATGCTTTCGGTGCGCCTACCGGGCAAACTTCTGCGCAAGCGCCACAGTCGATGCATTTGTCCGCATCAATAGAGTAGATATCTCCAGCTGAAATCGCTTCAGCCGGGCATTCCGGTTCACAAGCTCCACACGCAATACATTCGTTTGAGATCACATATGCCATGATGAAACCTCCTTAAACCCTTATTTTTAACCTTTTTGCCACCTTATCGCTCTTCCGTCAGCGTTTTTTAAGAATTGGCGGGAAACGCAGCCCAGCCAAGCCTCCAAAGAACAGACGTAAAAGCAAAACCTTGATTTAACAAGCAAAGGTTTAGCATAACCAGTGCCAAACTTATTTGCTTCTATTTGTAGTATACAATATTTCCATAAAAAATGCAAGACTTTTCTAAAAAAAAATTCAAGAAAGTCAATCCCAGAGCGAGATTGATAAGTATTCTCATTATCATTAAAATGCATAAATATTCATTTGGCTGTCGTTTGTTCCTCAGCCTGTTCATGCTTGCGCTCAAGCAGCCGTTTTTTGATACCGTTTAAAATGATTTGCTTAGCTTCAGCCGCGCCCTTAGTGGACATGGGCGGAACGCCGTCTAAGGGGTACATCATATTCAGCTGCCGGTACTTGTCTTTCCCCATGGTATGATAGGGCAGGACGTCCAGCGCCTTGATATTGTCCAAATCGCCCAGAAAATAACCAAGCCGTTCCAGATATTCCGGTTTGTCGGTTACCATGGGGATCACCACATGCCGAATCCAAACAGGAATATTTTTTTCCTTTAAATAATGAGCAAAATCCAAAATCGGCTCATTGGGCATGGAAGTGAGGACTTTGTGCCTGTCCGGATCAATATGCTTAATGTCGAGCAGGACCAAATCAACATTAGCCAGCAAAGCGTCAATCTTGGGAAGATAATCCGGGGTGCGCCGAAACGTAATGCCGGAGGTATCAAGACAAGTATGAATATCCCGCTGTTTGGCTCGTTGAAAAAGCTCAGTGATAAATTCCAGCTGCATTAAAGGCTCGCCGCCGGTGACAGTCAGACCGCCGTTTTTAAGGAAAGGCCGGTAGGCTTCATAATCGGTCAGGATCTCAGTTACCGTCTTTTGCGGGCCGGTCTTGAGCGCCCAGGTATCAGGGTTATGACAATATAAGCAGCGCATCGGACAGCCCTGCATAAAAACAACATAGCGAATCCCCGGACCGTCAACGGTGCCAAAGGTTTCGATAGAATGAACATAGCCTTTCATTTTAGTTTCCTTCCTCTCAAAATAAATCCCGCATTTTTGTTTTCTCCGGTTTTGGCATAAAAATAGGAAAATTTGAGCGGCTGGTTAGCAAAAAGATTTTTTAACTTTTCACACTCATGTTTTTCCGGAGAATAGAAAATACCCCAAAGCGGGGTATTTTCTAAGCAGGGGCATACCCCCGTAAAATGATTAGTTTAAATAAAACAAAGACTTTTAGTGCATTATGCCTTGCGCAAAGACGTAGTCTCCCCGCAAACTTTTCCCCTATTCGAGCGAATCGTCTGGGGGAAAATTAGCTTTCTTACATTCCCTCGTGGAAAGTCCGGGAAATAACGTCGTCCTGCTGTTCCTTGGTCAGCTTTACAAAGTTTACGGCATAGCCGGAAACACGGACAGTCAGCTGCGGGTACAATTCCGGATGTGCCTGCGCATCCAGCAGGGTCTCCTTGCTGAAAACGTTGACGTTTAAGTGATGGCCGCCCTTTTCGGCATAACCGTCCAACATCGAAACTAAGTTATCTATTTGTTGATTTTTGTGTTCACTCATGATAAAATCTCCTTTTTTTAGGTCTGACATCAATTTTGTCAGGCTCTCTGTGATAGCTGCATAGCTAAAATAAGTTTATAGTTGCATAATAATAATTTTTTAGGTATATCTTTCGGCGGCGAAAGATCCAGCCGCCGAAAACGGAGCCGCTTTTTTGCGGCATGCCGCCTACTATAGAAATATTTAGCGCTGTCAGATGGTTGGCTCGTCCTCATCATCAATCCCTTGATGCAGGGTCGGAACACTGCAGGCCATATTGGGCTGGCAGTCATTGCTCCGGCTGGTGTGGACTGCCGGGACAGTGTCGGCAGCGCTGCCCTCACTCCGGACATTCAGGTGGCCGCCGCCCCCGGTCATAAACTGATCGAGCAAGGCGACCAAATCATCGACTTTATCGCTGTTTGCCATAATTATTCTCCTGTTTCTTCCAGCAATTTATCAAAATCAAGCTCACCCATAAAGACCCGTTCGCCTTTACCCAAAGCATTCGGAATGATGGAGAAGGTATTGCTGATACCATCCTGCGAATCATTAAACGGAAGCTTAGCGACTGAGGCCAGCGAGGCCAAAGCACCATGGGTATCGCGCCGGTGCATCGGGTTAGCGCCCGGAGCCAGCGGCTCGCCTAAACGCCGCCCGTCCGGGGTATTTCCGGTCTTTTTGCCATAGACCACGTTGGAGGTGATGGTCAAAATAGACATGGTCGGAACGCCGTGACGGTAGGTATAATGCTTCCGGATCTTTTCCATAAAGGTATGAACCAAATTAACAGCCAGTTCATCGACCCGGTCATCGTTATTGCCGTATTTCGGGAAATCGCCGGTAGTTTCAAAGTCAACCACCACGCCGTTTTCATCCCGGATCGGTTTTACGGTCGCGTATTTGATGGCGCTTAACGAATCGGCTACTACCGACAGTCCGGCGATACCGGTCGCAAAGTACCGTTTGACGTCGCGGTCATGCAGCGCCATTTGAATTCTTTCATAGCAATATTTATCATGCATGTAGTGAATGATATTTAAGGTATTGACATAAAGCTCAGCCAGCCATTCCATCATATCGTCGTATTTTGACATAACGTCGTCAAAATTAAGGACGTCGCCTTCTACCGGCCGGTATTTCGGCCCAACTTGAGTCTTGGTCTTTTCATCGACGCCGCCGTTGATGGCGTAAAGCAAGCATTTTGCTAAGTTCGCTCTGGCACCGAAGAACTGCATTTCTTTGCCCACACGCATTGAGGATACGCAGCAGGCAATCGCGTAGTCATCGCCATGTATCGGACGCATCAAGTCGTCGTTTTCGTATTGCAGGGAAGAGGTTTCAATCGACATCTTCGCACAGAAACGCTTGAAGTTTTCCGGGAGCTTGGTTGACCACAGCACCGTCATGTTCGGCTCCGGCGCGGGTCCTAAGTTGGTCAGGGTATGCAGGTAGCGGAACGAGTTTTTCGTAACCATCGGCCGGCCGTCTAAGCCGATACCGGCAATGGATTCGGTTACCCAGGTCGGGTCGCCGGAGAATAACTCATTGTATTCCGGAGTCCGGGCAAACTTAATCAAACGGAGCTTCATAATAAAGTGATCGATTAATTCCTGAGCCTGCGCTTCGGTCAGCTTGCCTTCTTCCAAATCTCTTTGGATATAAATATCCAGGAATGTAGAGGTGCGGCCTAAGCTCATTGCCGCGCCGTTTTGCTCTTTAACGGCGGCCAAATAGCCAAGATACAGCCACTGAATGGCTTCCTGCGCGGTGCTGGCCGGCTGGGAAATATCAAAGCCGTAAATCTCGCCCAGAGTTTTTAATTCGCCCAAAGCCCGGATTTGCTCGGAGATTTCTTCTCTTAACTGAATCCGCTCCGGATCCATCGTGCCTTCGGTGCTGGCAAACTGCGCTTTTTTATCGGCTACCAAGCGGTCGATACCGTACAAAGCCACCCGGCGATAATCGCCAATGATCCGGCCGCGGCCGTAAGCGTCCGGCAGTCCGGTGATGATACCGGTCTTGCGGGCCATTCTCATTTCCGGGGTATAAGCGTCAAACACACCTTGGTTATGAGTTTTGCGGTAATCGGTAAAGATCTTGACTACTTCGTCATCAACCTTGTAGCCGTAAGCTTCACAGGCATTTTCTGCCATCCGGATACCGCCGTAGGGCTGAAGAGAACGCTTAAAGGGTTTATCGGTTTGGAAACCGACAATTTTTTCCAGGTCCTTATCCAAATATCCCGGACCATGCGAAACGATCGAGGAAACGATCTTGGTATCCATGTCTAAAGTGCCGCCGGCTTCTTTTTCCTTTTTGCTCAGCTCCATCACTTCAGCCCACAGCTTTTTGGTGGCATCAGTCGATCCGGCTAAAAAGGCATCGTCGCCGGTATAAAGTGTATAGTTGTGTACAATAAAATCGCGGACATCAATGTTTTTCTTCCAGGCTCCGCCCTGAAAGCCACGCCATGCGTTTTGATTACTCATAATTTTCCTCCTGTTCCTCTATGGGACTTGTTCCTATGGCTTCTTTGCCTGTTAAAAAAGAAGCCGCTGTTTACTGGTGAGCCATTGCCGCGAAAGGCTTTCTGCGTTCCGGATACGGTAAGCGGACACTTCACAAAATAGCTTTTGTTGGCAGTGGTAAAGGCTGCCGCCTTTGTTTAGGAACAGTATATCATGTATACTGTATACAAGTCAAGTTAAAATTATGACATTCTCCAAGTTTGGATATTTTTTAATGCCGTGCTGTTATGATAGAACACTGCATGTAAAATTTCAACAAAAAATATTGTGAAAAAATAAATATTTTTTTGGCGTAATCCGGAAAAATGATATATTTTTAACGGAATTTTAAGGAATGAAAATTTGGATTTTATGCGCCCGGCGGTAAAAGTCTGAAAACCCCGGCGGGTGCTTGGTCTTTGACAGCGTTGGTAAGCTGGGTTTAAAGCTGATGATGACAAAGATGTTAAAAAATATGAGGATTCGTGATGTGGAGGGGCTGTTTTGTGTAAATAATCCCGGCCGTGAATTGAACTGGTCAAGAAGAATTCGGGTTACGTCCAAAGCATATATGCTGGGCTATTATGATATGAAAAGCCCGAATATTCGTTTTAGCCACCGTTTACTAGCCAAAATAGCGGATAAAATAATGAAACTGGCAGTCAATAAAATGGAATTTAAACCGATTAAGGCTGATTAAGGTGAATAAATAAAAATCCTGCTTGAGTTCACGACAAAGGCATGAAAAAAGGTAATTTTACAAGCTGACGACTACCAAGTTTGGAGAGGTGTAAAAGGAAAATGGGGTGTTCGTGTCGAAAATCAAATCAAGCTCAAAAATATTCGTGTAATTTAGCGCGATAATTAAAACAAAATTCGTTGATATTTACATGAATATATGATATGCTATATTCAGTACCTTAAAGGAGGTCTGGCAATGTATCGGAAAATAATGAGTTTTTTAGAAGCGTGGAAAGATAACGAACACCGCAAGCCCTTGATTTTGCAGGGAGCAAGACAGGTCGGAAAAACCTATTCCATTTTAGAGTTTGGTCGTACCTGTTATGAGAATGTGGCGTATTTCAATTTTGAAACCAATCCCAAGCTGAATGAAATTTTTAAGGAAAACATCAGCCCCGATTATCTGATACCTATTTTATCGCATATTGCAGGGCAAACGATAGTAAAGGAAAAAACGCTGATTGTATTTGACGAAGTGCAGCTTTGCGAAAGAGCCTTGACAAGCCTGAAATATTTTTGTGAGGACGCACCGGATTATCATATCATCGTAGCGGGAAGTCTGCTCGGTGTTGCAGTGAACAGGACAAAGTTTTCTTTTCCCGTGGGTAAGGTAGATATGAAAACTCTCTATCCTATGGATATGGAAGAATTTATGGTAGCCTGCGGCGAAAGCGCCCTTGCAGAACAGATTAAGAAGTGCTTTGCAGAAGATAAGTCTTTGCCCTCTGCTTGGCATGATGCGGCAATGCAGCTTTATCGTCAATATCTTATTGTGGGCGGTATGCCTGAATGTGTAATGCAGTTTGCGCAAACAAAGGATTATATCCTTGTGCGCCACACGCAGGATACGATTTTGGCGAGCTATCTCAATGATATGAGCAAGTATAACAATTTGAATGAAATCAAAAAAGCAAGGCTTGCTTATGATAATATCACCGTGCAGCTTTCCAAGAAAAACACCCGTTTCCAATATAAACTGATTAAAAAAGGCGGCAGGGCTTCCGAGTTTGAAAATGCTATCGAATGGCTTTGTCTGTCGGGTATCGCTTCACAGGTTTACAAAGTGGAGCAGGTAAAAAAGCCTCTTGAGAACTATCGTAATATTGACGCTTTTAAAATCTATGTATCTGATTTGGGTTTGCTATGCGCGAAAAAAGATTTGGCAGCGAATGATGTTCTCTATATGGTTGAGGAAATCAATGATTTTAAGGGTGGTATGGCAGAAAATTATGTCAATGTGCAGCTTACCGCAAACGGATATAAGACCTACTATTGGGAGTCTGAGCGTGGAGCAGAGATTGATTTTGTCATTCAGCGAAACGGTCAGCTTATTCCTATCGAGGTCAAGTCTGCCGATAACACACGGGCAAAGAGCTTAAAGGTCTATATGGAAACCTACAAGCCGGTCTATGCAATTAAGCTTTCGGCAAAGAACTTCGGTTTTGAGGATAACAAAAAGATTGTTCCTCTTTATGCCGCATTCTGTATCTAAATTACTCCGCTCGGGCACAGGGGTCGGACTTGAATTATCAGCGGTGATGCGTAGAGAAAATCCTGTAAGGATTTTCTCGCACTCACGTTAAAGCTGTGGTATAATGCTGCGCACTAAAAGCGTGAGTGCAAGATGAGAGAAAAATGGGCAGGGCATGCGGGCATGCATAGGCACATTTTTCGAACAGCTTATATGAGCGGTGATGCGTAGAGAAAATCCTGTAAGGATTTTCTCGCACTCACGTTAAAGC
>CAUVDV010000067.1:0-12519 GCA_963550755.1 uncultured Lachnospiraceae bacterium | reverse complement strand
TTTCTATTTTTCCATCCAAGGCTCTGGCTTTTATCGCCTTTATCCCCTTATTATCCAAAAAGGCCTTATGAAATACATGCACTTCGCTTTCCTGAACGTCTTTTATCTCCAAGGTGCCAAAATGATGAACCAGTAGGAAAAATTGAAGGATATAGCGTTTTAAATAATTTTCCGGCTGCTGGCGATGCCTTAGCTTCTTGGGCGTTCCCGCCGGCGTCTCTGTTTCTTCCTGTTCCGCCGCCGGCGCTGCCGGCAAAGCGTTTAAAATCTCCCGGCTGCTGACCTGATTTCCCCTTGCATTTTTCCAAATAAAATCCCAAGCCCTAGCATACAGCTCCTGACTCCATTCCAGTTCCGCTTTTTTAATATCCTCGGAAAGCGGCACAAAAAAGGAGCGGCTTTTTTCTTCCGGTTTTTCTCTTTCCATTCTTTGCCTTTGAAAAACCCGCAGGGGCGACCAAAAGCTTGGCCGGGAAAAGCCCAAGAACGGCTGAGCCAGCATTTTCACCACTTTTAGCGGCAGGGGCGTGGTCATAATTTTTTTGACAATATCCTGCTCAAAATTAAAGGCGTCAATTCCCACATGATAAAGCATTTCTCTGGCGGCTTCCAGCGCCACTGTCTTTAGCTCTATACTTTCCTCCAGCAAAAGGGTATGGCTGTTATGCACTTCATTTAACTCCGTATCGACCCGCAGCAGAATATTATATAATTTTCGCTCTTTCTCCGTCCGATTCATATTTTGCTCATAGCGCATCTTGGTTTCCCGGACAAAGGAAACCAATTCATTAAATTCAATATGTTCTCTCTCCAGCCTTTCATTCACCGCCAGAATAATGCCTTTGTACCTTTGATAAACATCGTCGGAAATAATATTGCCAATGATCTCCGTGCGGATTTTTTGCATCGTTTCCTTAATGCTGTTGACATTGATCCGCATTTCATCAATTTGCCTGAGGGCCGAATGAAACTCGCCCTTTTCCAGCTGCTTGCGTAAAATCAGCTGGCTGATGGACAGGGAAAACTCGGTATAAAATTCCTTGGTGGCAAAGATCAGCTCCAGGCCGTCCTCGTCTAAAGTATAATACTGCTTGTTTTCTTCCCTGTCCCAACCGCTGACCTTTAAAATATGATAGCTGACGGCATCTTCTTTATCGGTTTCAAAATTAAAAAACTGGTACTCGGTCTTTTTGCCGTCAGCCGGTCTCAGGCTTTCAATAATTTCCGCGGCAATCGCCAAATACTCCCTGTCCTCGAGCTGATAGGTCATGGCGCAAACTCTTTTTAAATAATCCGCCAAGTCGGATTTGGTGGTTTTATAATTTCTGGCCAGCATATTTTCAAAGAAAAATAAAAGGCTGCACAAAAGCAGATCCGAATAACGAATGCTTTTTCCGGTCTTATCCTGCCGTCTTTTTTTATCCAGACTGTAAAACATTTGAAAAAGAGCAATCTTTTGCATTCTTTCATGATAGCCCTGTAAGGTTTTGCTGTAATCTATCATTTTTCCCTCTTAGTTAAAACTCTTGCTATTTCCCGCTCCGGCAGCATTTCCTGCGGTAAGTAGCTGCCGTTTTCAATTATCCGTATCAGCTCTTCGCAATTTGCAAATTGACTGCAAAATCTTTCTATTTTTTCCCTGGCGCAGCTTTGGTTTTCATGTCCCCGGACAGCGGCTTTTTTAAATAATGCTTCATATAATCCCTGATGCAGAGTTACCGCCATTTTTTCGGTCAGGGCATCAAAAATTTCTATGCCCTTTTTGTCAAAATCCCCAAAATACTCGAATTGATGTTCGCCTGTTAAAGGAAGCTGCGCTTTCAGCATTTGGCAGGAGGAAATGATCTTGTAACCCTGTCCGTAAATGACAGCTGTAAACTCCGTCTGCGCCAGAATATTCATCACCTGCTTAAAGGTGGTTTTATTTTCCACAATTAAATGGCGATAAATGCCCTTCGTTTCCTGACCGGCGAAAAGAACAGGACTCAGGGCAAAAGCAATCGGCTCATAGCGGTCGCCAATGATGAAGCGCTCCCACAAGCCAATTTTTTTTAACAGCTGCTTCCCCTCTTTATACTCCAGCCATTTTTCATCGCCCACCAGACGAAGCGACAGCTCCGGTAAATATAATTCCTCAAAAATGGTGTCCGCCTGAATGGCATGATTAATTTTCAGCAGGATTTCTTTATCGCCCTCTATTTCCTCCGGATATTTATAGTAATGGTCTAAGTGGATTCGATTGTCCAGCCGCCACTCCAGGTCCCTAATTTGGCTGATCTCTGCCTGATACAGTCTGCTTTTATCCAGCCGAAATCGGCTGCTGATTGTGATATCAGGTTCTTTGGAAAGTAAAATCAAAATCTGATCTGCCATTAACTCTTTAATCACCGTTTCCAGTTCCTGTTTCTCAAACTTGCCGTCAGGCATTGATTGCAGGCTAAAAAAATCAATCGTTTTTTTCGGGTAATTTTTTAACCGGCCGATAATTTGTGATTTTAAGTCCATGAAACTCCTCGCTTGGAAAAACCATTTTATTTTTTTGTATCATTTATTGTTTCTGTTATTTTTATATTTTAATTGTATCATTATCCCTTGGGAAAAACAACTGAAATAGTTTTTGGGGGAAAGTAATTTTTTAAGTTTTTTATATTTCTCCATGGTTTTGGTGCGATTAGCAATATAAAAAAAGGGATGATTCTATCGGTAAAATTGATAATTCCGAAGTGGATTTTATCGCAGCCAAGGCAGACGCCAAGCTTTATGTTCAGGTCACGGAATCCATGACCAGTGAAGATGTTCGCAGACGAGAATTAGCGCCACTCCGGAAAATCAACGATAACTATGAGAAGATAGTTCTTTCCATGCATACAGGACTGGATTCTTCCTATGATGGTATAAAATCAATCAACCTGATTGACTGGTTGATTTCAGAATAAAAATTGAATTTATTGAATAGGTAAGAGGACTTTCACCCCTTAGAAATGTGCGCCATCGGGCGCACATTTAAGACCATCAAGTCTCGATTGAGATCTGACGGTCTTTTTACATATACGGCTTTCCCTATTGGTGCATCTTTTTGTTAGTGTTATCCATAGTCATTACTTAATCGAATTCATCACATTAAGCAAGCTCTGATAACTGTCAACATCGTGATGCTTTACTTTGCTCGTTGACATTTCATTGAACAGCTTTTTTGCACAAGAAATTTTTGCCTGTTCAATCGGTCTTACATCTTACTTAACACGAAACAGTTTTTCTCCAAATCTTACTGTTCCCTTTGCCACCTCATCAATACCGTTATAATCGCCGGAATTGGTAATAACAATCGGTGTGACTGTTTTATAACCTTTTTCTTCAATGAACTCCTTATCAAAGCGAATCAATTCATCTCCTACTTGAACGCTGTCACCGGCTTTTACCAGTTTTTCAAAGCCCTGTCCCTTAAGCTCAACCGTGTCCATACCTACATGAATCATCACTTCCACGCCATCTTTTGTCTTGAGTGCAACCGCATGCCCGGTTTCAAACATGATTTCCACAGTACCCTCAACCGGTGATTTTACCAAACCTTCAATCGGCTTAATCCCTACACCTTTTCCCAAGATTTCCGCAGAAAATGTAGGATCGGGAACTTCCGATATCGAAATGACTTCCCCGTGTAATGGTGCATAAATTACAGTTTCAGTTGTCGCCTTTCCTGCCTCCTTTTCCTCTTTCACATCTTTTACTGTATCCGCCTTTTCCACTAATACTTCCACAGACTCATCTCCGGCTTTTTCCATATATTCTTCCACTTGCGATTTGATAACGGAAACTCTCGGACCATAGATAACCTGTATACCATTTCCCGCCTTGACAACTCCTGCCGCACCGGATGCTTTCAATACATCATCTTTGACCAAAGAAGCATCCTTTACCGTCACACGCAAACGGGTAATGCAATTGTCAAGATCTATAATATTCTTCTTACCGCCAAGTCCTGCCAAGATCAAATGGGATTGTTCGTCTTCTTGAGATACACCGCTTGCAGAAGATTTTACTTCCCCTTTTTGATTCATATCCGCTCTGGTATAAAGTTTGGTCTCTTCGTCTTCAGCTTCTCTACCCGGCGTTTTCAAATCCCATTTTTTAATAATAAAGCTGAACAGGAAGTAATACATCGCAAAGTAAACAACTCCCACTATAACAATCCAAATCCAATTGGTCTTGGCATTTCCTTGTAAAATACCGAATAAGAACATATCAATTAAACCGCCGGAGAAAGTCATACCAACTCCCACCTTAAACACATGCATCAGCATGTAAGCCAAGCCTGCCAATCCCGAGTGAATTGCATATAAAAACGGTGCTACAAAAAGGAAGGTGAATTCCAAAGGCTCCGTAATACCGGTCAACATGGATGTCAGTGCAGCCGAAATCAAGAGACCGCCTACAACCTTTCGTTTTTCCGGTTTTGCGGTTTTATAAAATGCCAATGCCGCTCCCGGCAAGCCGAAAATCATAAGCGGAAACTTACCCGCCATAAAACGAGTCGCTTCTGTAGAAAAGCTTATTGTGCTTGGATCCGCTAACTGGGCAAAGAAAATATTTTGTGCACCTTCCACCATTTTACCCGCTACCTCCATAGTGCCGCCTACGGATGTTTGCCAGAAAGGCAGATAAAATACATGGTGCAGTCCAAATGGAATCAACGCTCTCTCCATAAAACCGTAGAGCCAAGTTCCCGGATAACCGGAGCTGCGCACCAAATCACCAACGGTATTTATTCCGGATTGGATCGGCGGCCAGACAAAATACATCAAGATACCGACTGCTAAATAAACAATCGATGAAATTATCGGAACAAAGCGAGTACCGCCAAAGAAAGAAAGCACCTGCGGCAATTCAATCTTATAATATTTATTGTGTAATGCCGCCACACCAAGTCCTACTAAAATACCGCCAAAGACACCCATTTGCAAACTGGTAATACCGACAACATCTGTGGTTGCACCGGCAATTAAACTCTCCGCTCCGCCGTTAATCGTAATCATGGCGCCAAGAGATGCATGCATTACAAAAAACGCAATCGCTCCGGCAAGAGCTGCCGTTGCTTTTTCCGCTTTTGCCATCCCAATGGCAACACCAATAGCGAAGATGATTGGCAGGTTTGCAAATACTATACTGCCTGCCGCATTCATTACACTAAGCACAGTGTAGACAGGCGTCCCCGGTCCGATGGCTGCTGTCAAACCGTAGGTTTTCAACATAGTCTCATTGGTAAAAGAACCTCCGATACCTAAAAACAGGCCTGCTACAGGTAAGATCGCAATCGGCAGCATAAAGGAACGTCCTACCCTCTGCAACACACCAAAAACTTTGTTGTCTTTCATAGATTCTCCTTTCTTAGTATCCTGATACTTATTACGAATAAAGCTCTCTTGTATCTTGATACAAAAATACTTCAGGATAAAACACATTTTTTAATTCAAATGTGTCTTATCTATTTCCCTACCTTGTTTGTCTTTATTTCTAAGCAACAGCAGCAAGGCGTGCCACAACTTACACGAATTGGTTATGCAATCCCTTTTCATAATTTCCGCCCATTTTGACCGCCTCCTCTCTGCTTTTCTAATAAGCTGATTTTATCATAAATATATGGAAAAAGCGAATTTTACTAGTTGACCATCCTACCAAAATGACGGTAGATAGCTTTCTTGGCTTTTTCAGCAACAAAGGTGGGAGAAGTAAAAATAAAGCGTAATTCTTCGATCGAGCTCACAATTATCCGCGGAACTCATTTTGCTCTGATCACTGCTTTCTTCCCGGAAAACGCAATTCCAAGCTTCATCACATTCTTTATTCCGGCGTCTTTCATTTCGATATCATACCGCTTTTCATCAATCTGACTAAGAGCATCCTTTGCCAAAGCTTCCAGTCCATTTTCATTAAGTCCGCTCTTCCATTTAAGCTCCATAATTATTCCCGGATACGTATTCTCCCGCGGAAACAAACAGATATCATATCTTCCATCCCCAGATTCTCTATTTGATTTAATCCTATAATGATTATTCATAAGAGTAATCAGTCCCAGGGTTAAGCCATGATAAAAACCCTCCGCTCCGGCATCATAAAAGCTGATTGTCTTTTCCATATACTCGGAAAGAGCTTTTTGCAGTTTACAAATGTCATTTGCATACAAACTCTCCGCGGCCATATCAGCAGTTGTTCTGGCGATAGCGCCGGTCTGTAATAAGTGTGACAATATCTCGCTTTTATAAACCGCCGCTATCTCTCTGTTGGGAATGGATACTTCGCACAAATAAGAACCGTCCGCCTGCAGTTCTTTCTTACCCGTCTTCAAATAACCGGCTACTAATAAAAAGCTGTAAATATTTGCCGGCTCTGCAGACAGAGAGCGATAGACAACATTCTGATTGATGCGGGCAATGACCCTTTCTCCCTGCAGCAGAGCATACAGCCGGTCTGTAATATCGTCTTCCGCACCAGTGAGAACATCTTCAAGCACTTCATTCTTTCCGGTATTCACCCAATATGCCTGCGGCGTGCAGCCTTTTGCAATATAGTTAATGACCGACCACGGATTATAAATTTCTGTGTGCCCAAACAAATATCCGTCATACCAATCCTTAAGTTCCGCCTCTTTCTCTGAAGCGCCATAATACTGAAGCATTGCTCTGACTTCGGCAGCCGTAAATCCAAAAAACTTATCATATTCATCATCCATGACTGAACTTACCGTCAAATTGTTTAATCCACTGAAGATACTTTCCTGAGCAATACGCAAAATTCCTGTCAGGAATCCATAGGTAAGATTTCTGTTATCCTTAAATGCTCCCGAGAAAAAGTTCCTCATAAAAGCGATTATCTGATCATAAAAATTTTTTGAATAGCCTTCCTGAATTGGCGTATCATACTCATCAATAATGATAACCGGAGCTTTTCCATAATGCTTCTTGAGCATCTGCGACAATTTTTCCAAGGATGCTGTCAAATCAACTTCCGATACCTCTTCATTGACGACTTTAGCAAAGTAGTTTTTTTCATACTCCGCCAGCTTGCTGCTGCCAGCAAGCTCCTGATGCCGTCCAAACTCATCCTGAAGAAGGCTCCTGATCTTATCCAGCGTTGCTTCCCAAGAATCAAACTTCACATCCTTGAAGGTAAGAAAGATAACCGGATATTGCCCTTGGTGTTTGCGATATTCCTCTCCGCACCCCCAGATTGCTTTATCTTCAAAATACTTGTTTGTATCTTCTTCCGATATTTCAAAAAAAACCCTAAGCATATCCATGTTTAAGGTTTTTCCAAAACGTCTGGGTCTGGTAAACAGAGAAACCAATGGCTTTTGATCAAGAAATTCCTTAATCAGCAAGGTCTTATCTACATAATAATATTCAGATTGGATGCGCACATAATCAGAAATGCCAATTGGCAGAGATTTACCGCTTATTTTCTTCTTTAAATATTTACCGGAAGACACCCGTCCATCCGCTGGCTTCACCGCATCATCCGGAATAAGCCATTTTCTGCCTTCCTTAATCACGCCTGATATTTTTCCCTTGCTGCACATTTCATTAACGGTATTTTTGGAAAGCCCCCATTCTGCTGCTATTTGGTCACTTGTTTTCATGCGCTGGCCTCCCTTCGAAATAATTTTCTTCTCTCTTTAATCGCACTTTATCACATTTCGGCCGAAATGTCAATTTTATATCTTATTTTTCGGCCGAATAATGCTGGAGCATTTTAGAAGGCCATATTATTACGCTGCTGATCAACAAGTTCCTTGACATTTTGCGGTATTTTGCGCATAATTTTCATTGAGAAGTTGGATAATATATTTGTCAAGTTCTCAGCGGAGAAGTGCTCATATCTGTCTTTTTCATGAATGCATCTTCTTTGCGTTTTTGCAGCGGGATGTAATATAGTTCCAGACAAAATTATAATCTTCCGGTTTTACATACACCTGGTTTTTCGCCAAAAGCTGATTGACCTTTATCGTATTCCGATGTTTCAGTCCGATCACCGCTGACACATGCTCAAACTCAGAGCTTATCTTTTGTCTGCTCCCGGCCAGGATGCCCGTACCCATAACGCCCGGGCTGTCTTTCGCCGTTCCCGCAAGCACCGTCAGCCAGCTGATTGCCTGAGCTTTCTGGTACTGCTTATCCTGCTGAGCATGCGTCACACCTTGATCATCCATTTCAAAGAGAACGATGTACTTAAACCCATAGGTTGCGGCCAGAATGAAATAGCCGATGCCGGAAAGGACAGCTACTACTCCGCAAACAACTGCATAGACTAAAAGAAACTGCTCGGCTGCCCGGATGAAACCGTCTGACAACTCGGAAAACAGAACAACCAGCGCCGGAGCCAGGGCTGCCATCAGTATGACTTTCCAGATCGTAAACAGCACGACCGGGTTTTTCATCATAGGATATTCGTAGTACCAGCGATACTTCCCGTCCGGACAAAGCTTAATGTCTCCGCTGCCGCCTGCCGTTGCATCTTCTGCCGGTTTGTCAGCCGCCGCTGTCCATTCGGCTGTTTCTTCCGGCTGCTCGGCCTTTGTGCCGCAGAATTCACAGAACAAAGCCTCATTAGGGATCTGCTTGCCGCAATTTACACAGAACATATTATCTCCTCCTGCTTTTTTACTCGCCTCCGAGCGGCTGATAATCATATATCACTACCTCTCCCGGCGGGTTGTCGGTTCCTGTATAGTTAATTCCTTCCTCAGAAATGTGAAATACTCTCCCATCACCCGCCATACTCAAATCACCGTAGAAACCCTCGTCCTTCATGGATTTGAGAAGCTTTGCCAGATCTTCCTCTAATATTGGCGAAGAAGCGATATGAGAATCTGCATTTTTGCGCCTGCCTGTTCATTCAAAATAATGATATCAATTTACAGCAGCTTTGCAATATGCTTTACGAAAAAGTCCATGCCAAATAAACGGCATGATTTATGCCAAACTCCTTGAAGTTCTTTGAATTTTATAGTATAATGAGAAAAAACACGGAGGTGCGAGCATGTTTGCTGAAAAATTTGATGCGCTGATGAATATTTCAGAGGTTTCCAACAGTCTGTTGGGACGGGACGTCCATGTGGATCCTTCCCATATCGGGAGACTTCGTTCCGGAGCAAGGCCCCTGCCGAAAAAACATGAATATTTAGCGGCCATATGCCGTTATCTGGCGGGACATATTAAAAAAGATTATCAAATTAACGCGCTGCAAAAGCTGACCGGAATTGGGGAGGCCGTTCTGGCTTCTTCGGAAAGCACCGCACTTTATCTGGAGCAGTGGCTTCTGGAGTTGGAGCAGGATACATCAGCGGCGGCCGGCCGGCTTATCTCCGGGTTTTCACATTTGACTTCAAGATCATACTCCTTTTCGTCAGAAGATACCGCTGCTGCGGCGCCGCTGAAGTACGCTTCCTATCTATTTGGCAATGCCGGAAAACGAAAAGCGGTGGAGCAGTTTTTTTTGATGATTTTGCAGGAAGAAAAGCCTCAGACATTGCTGCTTTTTTCTGATGAAAACATGGCCTGGCTTTATGAAGACGCCGCTTTTGCCGCACGCTGGGCAGAGCTTTTCACAAAAGTCATTCTCAAGGGAAACCGGGTAAAGATTGTTCACACGGTTTCCCGTGATATGAATGAGATGCTGGAGGCTGTCACCAAGTGGATCCCGATATACACGACCGGTATGATAGAGCCATACTACTATCCGCGTCTCCGAGACGGGGTGTTTCAACGCACACTGTTCATTGCTCCACATACAGCAGCTATCGTTTCATCCTCTGTGCAGCATAATACCGATGGGATGCTGAACCTTTTTATCACCGACAGAGCAGCTTTAGATGCGCTGGTGGCGGAGTATGAGAATTACTTTGTTCTTTGCCGTCCGCTGATGCGCATTTTTACCGAACGGGATAAAGCCGACTTTCTCAAGTCCGCCCTAAGTTTAGCCGCCGCAGAGGGAAACTCATACTTTGGCTGCGCCATGCCGCCGCTTTTTGCTTTGCCGGAAAAACTTGCGCAAGAACTATCGAAACAGAGCGGAAATGAGTCCTTGCTTTTAAAATGGCAGCAAAGTCTCGCCATATTCCGGAAAAACATCAAAAAGTCGCGTCTTACATTGGTGCTGCTGGATCCGTCTTGTGTTCTGCCCGCAACGGATGCGTTCTGCCTGTCTATCAGCGAGTTGTTTTCTGGCTGCGATATTGCCTACACTAAGGAACATTATTTAATGCACATCGAACGAGTGAAACAAATGGAAAAGCGGTACACAAACCTAAGGGTTTGTTTTGTGAGTGAGCTGGCAAGCAATACGCTCCTCTATGTTAAGGAGGATACAGGCGTTATCATGGCAAAGTCAAATCCGCCCAAGGCGGCATTCGCAATCACCGACCGCAACATGATAAACGCCTTCTGGGATTACATGGAAAAATGCGTTTTGGTGTGACAGTTCTTCCCCTTATCATCAAAGAGATTTAACCTATCTGATATTTACCGCTGCTTATAGCTGCAATCACACCGCCATCCATCAGCAGATCAATACCGGTAATAAATCCCGCTTCCTCGCCGAGCAAAAATGCACCGGCAGCGGCAATCTCATCGGCTGTCCCTACACGGCGTGCCGGGGAAGCTTCGATCATTTTCTGGTAGTTCTCGCCGGCGGCATTAAATTCATCGCAAGCCAGCGGCGTTACAATAATACCGGGGCTGATGGTATTAATCCGGGCGCGGCGTTCTCCCCATGTGGTCGCTGCCGCGGTCCGTACTCGCAAATGATTGCAGCGTTTTGCGGCAATGTAGGCAATGCCCTGATTGGCAACCGCCTCTTTCTTTACAAAGGGCAGGTCAGCCAGTTCTTCGGTCGGCGTCATAGCGAGCTGCTGTTCCACCTTCTGCGGGAAGTTCATCATATAGGCCTGGCTGGAAACGATCAGCCCGGCGCCGCCTTCGGCAATGACCTTACCAAACTCGTCAATTGCAATGGCCGTAGACACCAGATCCAGCTTAACGATGTGCTCCGGCGATGCCTGATTGGGAAAAGCGCCGGCAGTGTCGATGAAATATTTTACCGAACCGAGAGAGGCTGCTTTTTCCGCAAATGCCTGCACCGAAGCCTTGTCCGTTGCGTCCACCACTTGCGTATGGACTTCATAGCCGCCGTAGCGAAGCTCCGTAGCCACTTTGTCAAGATTTTTCTTACTGATATCTCCCATCCTTGCTGATATTGCTTCTTACGAGAGTGTCCATTGTTCTTCGGATAATCCTATTCATATATGAATTGACCGAAAACTCATCATGATTGCAGACAAGGCGTTTCCTCAGCATAGTTTGCTCTTTCACCGAAGCAGAAATATCAATTTTGCCCCTTAATGAAGATAATTCTTCCGTTTGAACAATATACTCTTTGCCCAATCCTCGTTTTAGCTGAGAGGAAACTCCTTTTATCAGTATGGCAGCACACAATTCAGCTGCATTTTCAAATTCTTTAGTAGCAACCTGCTTATAGCCATCTTCATTGAGAACCTGAAACGCATAGGAAAGCATATAGTATATGTTCTGTATGCGAATCATTTAATAGCACTCCTTAAAGTAGCAGACCAATCTCTCACCTTTGTCGGCTCGTCAAACCAGTATTCTTTGAATAGGACAGTTCGGGGAAGCTGTGATATTCGTATTCTTTCTGATTAAGAGCGTTCTTCGCCTGCTCACACATAAACAGATAACTTCTTCCGTCGGACAAGCCTTTATTTATATCAGAGAATATCGTCGTGAAATAATGAGGCATATTGTCCACATCTGTAATAAAGGCTCTGTTGGTAGAGTCTAAATTGATGAATGTATATGGTCTTGCCCAATAAAGTCCCATCGTAATATTCCATTTAATCATTTTTTGCTTTGTAACTGTGTCATAGGCAGCAATGAAAGCATTTTTATTATCTGTGGAGGCTTCATCGGAATAGGCTATTGCCTTTTCAAGCAAATCCCAAAGGTTGTCTATGTCGTGTTCACCGCGATTTTCTTTATAGGCAAAGAACCACGCACTTAAGTTCATTGCTACCGGGATACCGTCAAACTCCGCCGGTACAGCAGCCTTAATTGAGAACTGCTTTGCAAATTGCTCCAACAAAGCTATACGATTAGCATTTGTTATGTCTTTATTGAATGAGCCGAAAACAGTAAACGGGCAGATGTCCTCATATACTTCTTTTCCTCTTTCCTTAAACGGAAAATTCATTCCGGCATCAGCAAAAATAGCTTTGAGCTTGGAAATCAGTTCGCTTCTATTGTTTTTATAAGGAAGCAGGGCGGAAGCCAACTCCATATAAAATTCTGTCCATTGAAATCTCTTGTCCATATTCATTCTCCATCAACCTACGCTTCCATCATATTATCTGTCCAAAGTTCGCACTGAGTCATAACCGTTTGAACTGCGTCGTCCATACCCGTCTTCCGTCGAAGTACTATGAATTTTCCGAAGTTTTAAATTTCCATTGCG
>CAUVDV010000066.1:0-12522 GCA_963550755.1 uncultured Lachnospiraceae bacterium | reverse complement strand
TGTTTTTCATCGGCATAATAATTCCCTACCGCCGGATTTTCAATCACGATATCTTTAAGCTCTTCCCTACCTAATTCCAGCACCACCGATAAGAATTCTCTCAAGATAATGATATTCTCCTGCCGCCCGAACAGCTTCTTAAAAGCATAATCATTGCGCACGGTAAAACGCATATCGTCAATATCTTTCTGATTTTCAATGTCTGCTTGATTTTCAAACTCTTTCCAGTGTTCAACGTCTTTCCGGTGTTCAATGTCTTTCCGGTGTTCAATCTCTGTTTGGTTTTCCATCTGTTTCCAAGCTTCAAGCTTTTCAGCAGATGTTTCGGTTTCATATTTTTTATTCTTATGCTTTCCCATTGCTTTCTCCTTTCATTATACTAAAATATCTTGCTTTCTACAACTATTTTAGCAAAAAAGAAGTCAGAAGTCGTCCGCAAATTGTGGAATTTGAAAGATTTTTTCAAAAAGTCATCTATAGCACATACTATATTCCTTTCCTACTTAGATATCCCAAAAATATGTTCGAAGTTTTCCCGGCGAGCGAACTGGCGATTTCGAGAGGTCGAGCACACACTCAGTCTTTGGATTTTGCCAATAAAGCAGCCGATACCTTTCCGATGACCGAGCAGTACGAGTACGAAGTATTTGTGTTCGACTGTCATATGAAAGAGCAATACAGAGAAAGATGCCAACAAGCAAACCGCTAATTAAGGAGTTTTCTCCCTCACGCAAAAAGCGTTCCGACCAACCGATTGGCTGACCGAAACGCTTTTTATTTTTTTGTTTTTATGCTTCTGCGTCTTCCGCTTTCGCATTTTGTGTTTCTGCAATTTTAGTTTCTGCGTTTCCGCACTTTACCGGTTGCCCGTGTTCTGCTATTTCCGCTTAAACAGCAGTCCCAGTACAGCCAGTGCCAAGCCTAAAAGACTAAAGCCCGCTGCCGGAATACCGCTCGTCTTAGGCAGCTCCGGTACGCCCTGTGGGATCTCGTCTTCAAACGGAATCTCCGGAGTCGTCGTACTGCCTTCCGGTGTTGCTTCCTCGTCAATGTCAACAGTTGGAGGCGTGTTCGGAGTCGTCGGCGGAGTATTCGGCGTCGTCGGCGGTGTCACCGGCGGAGTGGTCGGCGGTGTCGGCGGGTTATCGTTGCCGCCCGGCGTATCTGGAACATATGGCGGCGGAGGCGTCTGCTGCGTATTAACAATCGTAAAGCCTGCCGTCACATCACCACTAATCTGAACCGAATACCACGGAATGTATCTTTCGCTTACGGTGTAATCATAAGCTTTGCCCGTTGCTTCATCATACTTCGGCAAGTCCTTAAAGGTATAGTTCCATACACCCTCGCCATAATCCGCTCTGTTCAGGATCTGCGTCCTAACGATCGCACCATTTTGCAGCAAATCAATGGTGATTTGATCCGCAACTGCGCCTACCCATCTCTTGGTAACCGGAATATCAATCTTCTCGGTGTTGGTGTTGGTAATGGTAAAGCCTTTGGTGATATCGTTCAGATCCTTTTGGCTAATCTTGCTGTCATAGTTCTCTATTTTGACTTCATCAATCGTATAGGCAATCTCATGACCGTCTTTCTGGCTGTACTTCGGCAAATCAGCGAATTCACCTTTCCAGTTTTTCTCAGGATCAGAGTTAGCCGTTAAGAGCAGCTGTTTATCTGTTACCTTGCCATCAGCCAACAATCTAACCATGATTTCTGGTCTTGCCGGTCCACGCCAAACCTTCTGCACCGGAATCTTAATCTTCTCGGTGTCGTAATTGGTAATGGTATAGCCTTTCTCGGCATCACCGGTGATTGCGGGGGCATAGCCGACAACCACATCTTCTTTGACCGTATACTTAATTTCCTGTCCGGCCGCATCATATTTCTCCAGCGGGCCAAAGGTATGCTGCCATTTATGCTGCTCTTTATCGGCTTTGGTTAAAGTAACATAAGCCACTTCCTTATCGCCTGCATATAAGCGAATCGTTATACTATCTGCTTCCTTACCATGCCATATCTTGGTGACAGGAACAGATGTCTTGCCAACGATTGTATTGGTAATGGTAAAGCCGTTTTCCATTGTTCCGGCGGCAGGCTTCGATTCATAACCATCCGGCACGGTTTCTACTACCGTATACCGAATTTCCACGCCATTTTCATCATAAACGTCCAAGCCCTCAAAGGAAGCTTTATAATGCTTTGCCGCATTCGGATCGGCTTTTAAAGTCCTCGTCTGATTTGGCACCATCGGCTGGTTGTTTTTAAGCAGAGTCACTACTATCTCCGGCGTTACCGTACCTGCCGGTACTGCCCATTTCTTGGTTACCTCAATCGTTCTCTTTTCCTGGCTGATATTGGTAATCTTAACCGCCTTTGGATCCTGACTGTCAATCTTTGCAGTATAACCGGTTACAGCTTGTTCTGTTACGGTATAAGTAATCGGCTTCTTGTTCTGATCATAAGCCGGTAACTTCGTAAAAGTATACTTTTTCCAGTTATTTGCTTTCGTCAGCATTCCTGTTCTGCTGCTTCCGTCACTTCCCGTTAAAACAACAGTGATTTCAGCCGGTCTGTTCGACGCGTTCTTATCCACCCAAGTTTTTTCAACCGATACTTCGGTTTCTTTAACATTATAAATAGTAAAGCTTTCCGATTTATTCGGAGTCGGCTTAACCGTTGTCAAATAACCGGCCGGCACGTTTACTTCCTTGACCGTGTATTTAATTTCTTGGTTAGCCTGGTCAAACTTGGGAACATCCTTAAACTTATCTGTAAAGTTATTCCCTGTGTTTAATTTAACCGCCGCAATATTCGGCGCCTTGCGATCCGGGTTGCCCTGAGCATCAGCAATCCACAGCTCAGCCTCGATCTCAGGTTCCTTCGTTCCGGCAGCATGATGCCACTGCTTAATGACTTCAATCTCCGTCAGCGAGGAGTTAGTAATGACAAAACGATCTTTCGCCGAACCGCTGATATGCTTTTGATATCCGGCCGGTACATTTGGCTCATCGACCGTATATTCAATTTCCTTTCCATCCCGAGTATATTTCGGTAAATCTTTAAAAGTATGCTTCCAGTGTTCCAACGGATTTGAACTGCTGGATAAAGTCCAATCTTGAATCGGCTGACCATCAGCAAGCAGAATAACCTTTACCGGTCCCCCGATTGAACCAATCCATTCCTTTTCCACGGAAAACTCCGTTTTTTCAATAATGTTATAGAGAGTTACTTCGTTCGCCTGCGATTCTTCGGTTTCTACGACATAACCAGCCGGAACATTTTTCTCAACAGCCGTATATTGGGCTTCCTTGCCCTCAGAATTATACTTCGGCACGGAAACTGTTTTTGTCCAGCCATTCGCTTCCGTTAGAAGCTCTTTCGCTACAACCTCACGCGTAGTCTTTTCTACGATTTCAACTTCAATCTCATAAATTTGACCATTTGACGGCACCCATTTTTTGGTTACCGTAAAGTTAATTTTTTCGGTATTGGTATTGGTGATCGTAAAGCCGGTACCATCCGGATTTGGAGTTACTTTGGGCTCATAACCATTGGGTACGTTTTCTTCTTTAACCCAATACTGAATCTCTTCCGGTTTGCCATCTGCACCCTTCTTATACTTCAGCAAGTTGGAAAAAGTATGACTCCATTCTCCGCCTTCACCCAACATTGTCTCAGCCAAAATCTTTCCCGGCTCGTCCTTGTCATAAACTACGACTTTAACCGGAGCACCAATGGGACCTGCCCATTTCTTGGTTACCACAAAAGAGGTGATATCATTATAACCGGCGCCGCCTTCGGCTGTGGCATAAACCAGCTTAGCGCTGGCTTCTGTCGAATCGTTAAGATTCCATGTCATTTTGGCTTTATTGACATAATCGCCGTGTTTCTCCTGCTTGGTATTAAACGATACCAAATAGCCAACCACTTTTTTGGCTATCGGCGTGGTAAGATCACCATCAATTCCATACAAGTCCTTGGTTTTTTCCCGAAGCGGCTTATTCGCTCCGGTTAGTTTTTCGTTTATGAATCCTATGGCCAGCTTTTCATAGTCCGACTTAAAATCTGAATAAGTCAAACCTACATCCTTACCCAAATCACCTAAATAGAATAAAAGTTTAGCCGCTTTATCCCCATGAGCCGGATATACTGCTACACTCAACGGCTGTGTCAGTTTGCCTTTAGCCCATGTCTCAAAAGCTGCATAGTCCCCATTTTCATTATAGACTTCAACTTGTTTTGGCGCTATATTTGACCAGTACAGACCATAGCCACTTAACTTACCGTCCGCGGTTGCCGCATACAGCGGCGCGTGAAATCTAAGGCTGTCCCTGTCGATTTCCATACTCGGATCCGGTAGGGTATCCTCTACCCAAACATTTTTCTTAGTTTCTGCTTCGCCCGTTTCCAGATAAGTCTTATATTGTTTACTATTTACCACGAGATCCCAGCGCAGTAAAATTTGCCCGTTCACTTTTTTGAGATAGCCGCTCTTATGCAAGTCATTACCCTCGCCGATTTCTTTTATCTGCGGCTCGGAATGTCCTTGCGGCTCCACTACGATACCTTCCGTTCCGGCTTCCTGGCTGGGTTCTATTTTAAGGTCTTCCTGCGCGTTAAATCGAATTTTAAAGTAACCGTCTATAATACCGCCCTTTTTCCCGGCTCCGTTTTCATTCAGAGTAGCGGTTAATTTATGCTCGGCCGTATCAACCGTAAAGGTTCCCAATACTTCACCCGCTGACGTTTCAATATTAATCGGATCACCAGGATTAAATCCAAAGTTTTCTAACTTAATAAAATCCGGCAGCCCAAAAACAAAATAATCTCCGGCCTTGACCTCTTCCATATTCTGCTTTGAAATATCCCATTTATAATAAAACTCAACCTTCCAGCCTTCTTTTATCTGCTTCGGTTTTCCGCTTGGATCCTCAGTTTCTTTTCCGTGTTGATCATATAATATGGTCTTACCGTCCCTGATAATATATGTTTTGCTGTTGTCTGTCCAAACAATATACACATCCGGTATACCGCCATGTTTTCTATCTACCAACTTCGTAATATCTTCCGGCACTCTCGGAGCCCTCGGAGCCCTCGGTTGAATCGCCGTATCACTGGCGCTTCGCATGGCTTCGTCTTCCGCTTCGCCTTCCTCCAGGGCAGCGTTCTCCTCACCGCCTAATGCCTCGTTGCTTTCTTCCGTCTGTGCCGTTTCTTCAGTCACTTCCGCCGCATTCTCCTCGGCCGCCGGCGGAACCGGTTCGCTCTCTCCCGCCTGCACTTCCTGCGTCTGCTCCTCTGCCCCTTCCGTATCAGCCAGCAGGCTGACATTCGGAAAAGCAACATTCAGCAGAAGCATCAGCACTAAACTAAGACTTATGACTTTCTTCATCTCGTACTCCTTTTCTTTCCTTGTTTCTGTGCTCCCTGTTCTTCCCAGGACATCTTAGGATTTTCCTTGATTCATCCTGTCCTGTCCCGAAAAAAACAATCCTTAAACCTTCACGCCTTTTCAATATCTATGTCCTTGTAGTGATTATATCATACTATCGACATGAATTCCACCCAAACTTTATAGGTTTTTAGTCCTATTTTATAGCTCAAAAAAATCATCACTGCTGCAGCTCCACTGTTTAAAGGGAATTATAAAAACAAGAAAATTTTCACTTCTATTTTTTAATATTTTCTTTATGTTTTCTTTGTTTTTTGTCTGCTGTGGCGGACGCAGTCATCACTTGGCTCTCTGCTCTGCGGTCAGGCCGGTAATTTCCGAATCGATTCGGCATCAAAGTTTTGGCCTTCGGGTGGCGGGTGGTTTGTTGTTTTTCCCGGCGGTCTTACTGCCGACCGGCAAAACTTCCCCGGTTTGGCTTATTTCCCGTCCTAAAAATTGAAAAAGCAGCCCCCGCGGAGATCCTATCCCGTCCCCAAAGGTCAGACCCAAAATCTAACGATTGGAAAGCGGTACAAAAACCCGCCAAGCGCTGCTTTTTCTTTTTCAGCCGCCGGCCGCTTTATTCCCTGCGCCGGTTTTAGGCTGTGTTATCCGTTTTATTCGCGCCGCCTTACTTACTGCGCTTAAACAACAATCCCAATGCCGCTAAAGCCATACCGAAGAAACTGAATGCTTCTCCTGGAATACCGCCAGTTTTGGGCAGCTCCGGAACGCCTTCCGGAATCTCATCGGTGAAAGGCACTTCCGGTACTGTTACCGATTCTTGCGGAACAGTGGTGTTGCCTTCCGGAATCGGATTCTCGTCAATATCGGCCGGCGGTGTCACCGGGGTCACCGGTGGAGTCGGCGGGGTCACCGGCGGCGTATCGTCGCCGTTGTCCGGATCATAAGGCTTCAGCGGCGTATCATTACCGGGGTCAACCGGCTTTCTCTGATTAACCACTCTAATCTCACGGGTTTCTATACCATCAATCAGCACCTTAACCTTGGTGGCCGATTCCCGCTCGACCGCTACGGTATGCTCTGTTTCGTCAAGCAAATAGCCCTCCGGCGCTTTCGTTTCCTTTAACGTATAGGTGCGCGTCCCGATTTCATCCAGCAGATGATTAAACCGGAGAAAACCGGTTGCACCAGTCGTCAGCGTCTGCGGCGCAGTGCCGGCAGCAGTCAGCTGAAACTCCGCTCCAGCCAAAGGATTGCCGGCTTCATCCACTTTTCTAAGCTCAATCAGGGCGTTAGCTTTATAGCTGCCGCCGCCGTCAATCGCCTGAATCTTATACTCTTTTTCCGTGGTTTGAGAATTGCCGTCCATTCCTTTCAGCTTAACCTTATTATTAAGCTTGGTTCCCTCTGTGCCGGTCACATCCGTCAGATACGTAAACCGGTAGGCTTTTTGCTTATCCGGCAGGTTCAAGGTCAAAGTCCTCGTGCCCGCATCATATGTAATATCCTGTCCTTCGGTTAAAGGAATCCGCTTTTCTGTGCCGGCCGTCACTTCATTCAGGAAAAACGCGTTTTCCAAATCCAGCGAACCGTCGGCCTTCATCCGCAGATTCATTCCCTCCGATAAGGTATCCTCCAACACGGCTTTTTCTACCGGTACCGGGAAGTTCTTCGGATTATACTGAATCGTCCATTCCAAAACGCCGCCCAAGGTAATAACGTCCTTGTTTAAAAGCCGAACATCAAACTCAACCTTTTGCGTTCTAAACAGCGCATCCGTTGTGTTGTCACCCCTCAGCACCGCCTTATTTTCCATAACCGGCATACCGCCCTTGGTCAAATATTCCTTCAATTTGGCTTCGGTCGGCCGCGCCGCTAAAACCACCACATAGGGAGCGGCTGCCTTACCCATAACAATCTCCGCTTTTTGATGCCGGATGGTTTCAGCCGGACTAATGGTTTCAATTTCTGTTGACTTCTTGGCCAGCCAATTAAGCCCCGGCACCGCTTCATTCCATTTGCCGCTAATCGCCTGACCCTTGGCCGTTACCGCCAAATTATCGGCATTGAAGTTGATCGTTTCTCCTGCAAAAATGAGATAATCGGCCTGCTCATTAACGCTGACAAATTCCCAGCCCTCCGGCAGGACGTCCTTGAGCTGAACATTTTGACCCAAGGCCAAATCCAAATATTGATGATTATCACCATTGATACTGATCCGGTAAAGAACCGTATTATCCGAATAATGATACCCTTTTTTCGGATCGGTGGTCTTAGCGCTGTTGACTAATGCAGCAGTCGGAGCCTTTCTGAACTCTTCAGCCTGCGCTTCGTCCAGCAATTCCTTTTCCAGCATCCGCGACTTATAATCCGCTATGCTGACTCTGGCTTCTCCCTTAAAGACAGTACCGTCAAAAAGCTGAGCGGTATTATTAATATCAATTCCTTTCGGCTGTATATTCATAACATAGGGATCGGTCACTGCCGCCTCAAGGATAAACTTCCAGTTCTCTTGATTCTTGACCGGACCGGAAACCATCACCAAATCGCCGACCGTAACACCATCGGCATTTTGCACCGGGAAAACCGTGATCTGGCCTTGCTCCAGCCCTGATAACGGCTTAAAACTTCCTTCCACATACTTCAGATAATCATGGTATATCGGCTTCAGATTCTGCATAAAGCTTTTCATGGCCGTATCGTCTGCAATCCCTAAAGTCTGCCGCGCCTCCTCGGTTAAGGTAAATTTCTCCAAGTCTTTCACTTGGTAGCGATTATTGCTGTCTTTCGGGGCATTCACTTTATCATAAATCATTAAGTCAAACACCCGCGGGGTCTGCATCTGTTTTAAGGCCTCGTCATCCACCGTTATTTCCCAGCGAATTGCCGCCTGCTCCCAATTGCGGGCGGTATCGCTTTTGCGGCCGCCGACAAGGTCTTTTTCAATATTATTCACAAACTTAAAGGTATAGTCGGCTGTCCGCCTAAAGGGCGACGGATTGTCCTTCCAGGTTACTTCGGCCAGGTTTTTAAAGTTCCGGCTAAACTCATTGTTTTGCCGCTCGACCTGCACCTTAATAATCAGCCGTGCTTCTCCGTCAAGAGTACCAAGCTGATACTGACTGTTATTCGGCTCAGCCGTCCATTCTTTAGCCACTTGGTCATTCTTAATCAATCTGGCGCTGACAAAGGTCATACCGGCTTGCAGCGCATCCGTAACGACCACATCTTCCAAGTGTTCTTTTTCCTGATTCAGCGCAATCGTCCATTCAAAGGTCTTATTATCCTTATCCGGCGCGCCTCCCCATTTTTGGATCCATTCTTTTCCTTCAGCATTCAGCAGTCTGCCGTCTTTGGCCTTGGCCGCCTGATCCGTTTTAAAATACAGCTGTGCTTCGTTGTACTTATTCGTAACCGACACATGCTTTTGCGGATTGGCTTCCGCCGCAGTCAAGCTTGTCTGCAGGGTAATCACCTGCCGGCCGACAGAACCCTGCGGGAAAGTATAATGCAGTTTTGTTACCTTGCTGCCGTCCTGCGGATCTTCATACTTCTTATTCAACTTAGCCGGATCGGTTTTATCTGTTTCATTTTCATCTTCTACTTTAAAAGAATCCTCTACATACTGACCGGCATTAAATTGGCTCTCCTTAGAAAACAAATCGTCAACCAGGATATAATCTGCCAAGTCAAGGGAATTATTCGGATCATTTTTGTCCTTTAGTTCAACCGTAATTTTCCAGTTGGCCAGCCGGTTCTTTAAATCCAAAGCGCCTTCCTTCTTTAGCACATATTCTATATCGACCAGCTTTAACTTATATTCTTTCCCCAGAACACCAAAGACAGCCGTTTCCCCGGTCTGCCCGCTGCCGGAAGAAAGCGCCTCAAAGTTTACTTCAAAATGTGCTTTTACATCACTGGAATTTCCATTATAAATATCATCGTCACCGTCAAAAACAACCTCCGCCAAAATCTGACTGCCGCTTTGCTTCAGCGTTACGGTTCCGATTTTCAGACCCTCCTGCAGTCCAAAACTGGTTTCTTCCTTTAGCTGTAGCCCTTCAGCCAGCACGATCGTGGCTTTGTCTCCCTTTTGTACGGCATCCCCGGCTGAAATACTATCGCCCAGCACCGGAACACTAAAGCTAGCCTTAATCTGGAACGGCTTATTTTGATCCAGCGTTCCATTGGGAGAAACCGGTTGTCCGTCTTGAAGCAATTCCGCTTCTAAGTTCTTTAGTTTCCCCGACACATCATTTGCCTGCGGCTGCTGCCGAACCAACTGAATCGTCGTTGGCGAGGCCGCCTGCGGCATCAAATTTTCCGTTGTTTCTGCCTGCTCCGTCTGCCCGGCTTCTGTCATTGTTCCCTCTTCCGCCAATATATTGACATTGGGAAAAACCAGATTCAAAAGAAGCATCAGCACCAAACTCCAGCTTATGATCTTTTTCTTCATCTTGCACTCCTTTTTTTCTTGTTTCCTGCTCAGGGTCCCTTTTTCACCGAATGGTGAATCGCCTACCTAAGCGGTAATGTTTCTTGGTTTCAGTCTGTCATTAGATTTGCAAATATCTTCTTTTAAAAATACACTTCCAAAATCTCTGCGCCTCTGCTTAAACATCTTGAATGATTATATCATACTATTGACCAGTGATCTACCCATCTTTCGTAAGCAATTAGTCCTATTTTTAATAAGGCAATTTTTTTCTTTCTTCAATCCCGCCATTTCAAGGCAATTCTGTTCCAGTCCATTTTTTCTTTATTCTCTTTTAATCTTTTGTTTATGTTGTTCCTGCGTCCGAGCCGCCGGCCGGCCAAAATACAAAAACTATCTGCCGCTCCGGAAAAAGCCGAAAAACTGCCCCATGATAAAAACAAAAAAGTTTGGAAAATCCCTTCCCCGGAAACCCGGAATTGACAAACCCGGTGAAAATGTTTAAAATAAAGAAAAGTCAATGCTTCTTACGCGCGGCTTTCCCGCAGAAAGCCACGTCTTGCCGCGCTTCGCCTGCTCTGACCGGTAGCTGCCAGTCAAAGCGGCCAGCGCGGCCTAAGAAACATTGCGTATTTTTATTCAATAAAACGACGTTTATTCAGGAGGACATTACTATTATGGAAAAAGGCAGTTTATCGATTCACAGCGAAAATATTTTTCCGATTATAAAAAAATGGCTCTACTCGGATCTGGATATCTTTGTCCGGGAGCTGGTTTCCAATGGCTGCGACGCCATGACCAAGCTGAAAAAAATGACTTCCCTGGGGGAAATCAGCCTGGCTGAAACCGCCGACTATCGGATTGACGTAACCGTCAGCGAAAAGGACGGGACGATTACCTTTTCCGATCACGGTATTGGCATGACCGGTGAGGAAGTTAAAAAATACATCAATCAAATCGCCTTTTCCGGCGCTTATGACTTTTTGGAAAAATACAAGGACAAGGACGAGGGCGACCAAATTATCGGCCATTTCGGACTGGGCTTTTACTCTGCTTTTATGGTCGCGGAAAAAGTTGAGATTCAGACGCTTTCCTGTCAGGAGGGCGCCGCACCGGTCAAATGGAGCTGCGACGGCGGCTCGGAATATGAAATGTCGGAAGGAAGCCGCACCCAGTACGGAACCGATGTTATTTTAACGGTCAACGAGGACGGCAAAAAGTTTTTAAGCGAATGGACCATGCGCGATACCCTGCGCAAATATTGCTCTTTCATGCCTTATCCCATTTATTTGACCAATGCCGACGCCGAACCGGAAAAAGACGAGGCCGGCAATATCATTGTCAAGGAAGAAACGCCGGTAAATACCCCCGCTCCGCTGTATTTAAAGAATCCGAGCGAAGTGACCGAGGAGGAATATAAGGAGTTTTACCGCAAGACCTTTATGGATTTTGCCGAGCCGCATTTTTGGATTCATTTGAACATGGAATATCCCTTCCGGCTGAAAGGGATCTTGTATTTTCCCAAGCTGAAAAACGAGTTTGATACCATGGAAGGCCAGATTAAGCTGTATAACAATCAGGTTTTCATTGCCGATAATATTAAGGAAGTAATTCCCGAATTCCTGCTGCTTTTAAAGGGCGTGATCGATTGCCCGGACTTGCCGCTCAATGTTTCCCGCAGCTTTTTGCAGAACGATGGCTTCGTTAAAAAATTAAGCGACTATATCACCAAAAAAGTCGCCGACAAGCTGAATTCCCTGTTTAAAAAGGAGCGTAAGGAGGCCTATGAAAAGTTTTGGCCGGACATTCACCCCTTTATCAAATACGGCTGCCTGCGCGACGAGAAGTTTTTTGAGAAAGTCAGGGATATCCTGCTCTTCAAGGATATTGCCGGCGATTACCTCACCCTGCCGGAATACCGGGAAAAGACATCGGCCGATACCGTTTATTACTTTACCGACCACAAGCTTCAGGCGTCCTATATCGCCTCTTTTGTGAAAAACGGACTGGATGCGGTTGAGCTGGCCCATAATATTGATCAGCCCTTCCTGCAAAAATTAGAAGCCGAGGACAAGGAGCATAAGCTGCATTTTCAGCGGATCGACTCGGACGTGACCGCCGAAATGAAAACGGACGAAACTATCAGCGACGACGTTAAAAAAAGCCTAGCCGAAAATCTGGAAAAAATCTTCCGTCAAGCGCTAGCCAAAGACTCGCTGACGATTGCCGTCGAGCCGCTGAAGGATCCGCAGGTTTCCGGCCTGATCCTCTTATCCGAGGAAAAGCGGCGGATGCAGGATATGAATAAACTCTACGGCTTTATGGGACTGGATTTGGGGGGCGCAGCCGATGAAATACTGCTGCTCAATAAGAACAATTCACTGGTGAAATACCTGCTGGAAAACCCGGGCGCGCCAGAAGAAACGGTCACGCTGCTTTGCCATCAGATTTACGATTTGGCCAGCCTCAGCCATAAACCGCTGGAACCGGAGCAGATGACTGCCTTTTTGGAAAGAAGCAATCGGCTCCTGGAGCGGCTGCTGAGTGCGGGGAAATAAAAGTTTACAAAATTTCCAAATAAAACTCAATTGACATTTCCCTTGTCAGGTGTTATTATAATAACATAAAGTCCCTGTGCGGACAGTATATAAGACGAAGGCTCTTGCAGCCAAGAGAGAACAAGCTA
>CAUVDV010000065.1:0-12975 GCA_963550755.1 uncultured Lachnospiraceae bacterium | reverse complement strand
CACCGGGATTGGCAACCAAGATTTCAGCCAAAGTTGCCAACCGGATTTGCCTGACTTTTGAAGATACGCTCCGCTGCTTTCCCGCATCAAAAGCCGTGTGGACAGGAACACCGATTCGCCGCCAGCTGCACGCCGGCCGGCCGGCCGCCGGCCATGCCCTGACCGGCTTTACCCCCGAAAAACCGGTAGTTTTAGTAATGGGCGGATCGCAGGGCTCGCGCGCCATCAATCAGGTGCTGCTGGCCGCTTTGCCGGAACTGACGAAAGAGCTGCAAATCATTCATTTGGCCGGCAAAGGGAATGCTGCCGCCATGCCGCAGGATTTGCCCGGTTATGTTTGTTATGATTTCTTAGCCGGCGAACTGGCCGACGTCCTGGCAATTACTGATTTCGTCATTTCCCGGGCCGGCTCCAACGCGATTTTTGAGTTTTTAAGCCTGAAAAAACCAATGCTCCTAATCCCGCTGCCGCTTTCGGCCAGCCGCGGCGATCAGCTTTTAAACGCTGAGTATTTTCAAAAAAAAGGCTATGCCTTAACGCTGCCCCAGGAAGAACTCAATCCGGACAGCCTGATATCCGCCGTTAGGAAGCTGCAGGCCCAGCACGCCGATTTGACCGCCGCTATGCAAGCTTCGCCGGACGGAACTGACGCGGTGCTGGCGGAAATTAAAAAATATTTATAAACAGGCGTGGTCATTTTTTAATCAATAAAGCTGATAAAAAACGTCAATAAACAAGCCAAAGCACATGGCGGGGAAAAGTCCAACCATGTGCTTTGGCTATCATTTATTTTATATTCGCGAATGCTTTGATCTCTTTTACCGGCCGTCAAGCCTGATCAGGATGGCGAAGCCAATAAATCCTGACGCTTAGTTGTGCCGATAATTAAACAGCTGTGAGACCGAACGATTGTCATGAATATTTAAAATTGCATTGCCCAGCACTTCTGCTGCCGTCAGCTGACGAATCTTCGGAATCTGTTTTTCCGCCGGCAGCTCAATCGTATCTAAGGCCAACAGCTCCTCAATAGCCGAATTCTGAATCCGTTCAATTGCTTGTCCAGACAGCACCGGATGCGTACAGCAGGCCAAAACCCGCTTTGCGCCCTGTTCTTTGAGCGCCTGCGCGGCATTGACGATTGTTCCGGCGGTATCAATCATGTCATCGACGATAATAACATTTTTGTCTTTCACCTCGCCGATAATATTCATGACTTCGCTCACATTCGGCTCCGGCCGGCGCTTATCAATGATAGCGATCGGCACATTCAGCTCGGAGGCCAATGCTCTGGTCCGCTTAACCGAACCGACATCGGGCGACACCATTACATACTCATTTTCCCTGCCTTGAATCTTTTTGCCGTAATACTCCGCTAGGAGCGGCCGGGCATACATATGATCGACCGGAACGGAGAAAAAGCCCTGAATTTGAGACGAATGCAGATCCATTGTCAGTATGCGGTCAGCGCCGGCTGCCTGCAAGAGGTCAGCCACTAATCTGGCCGAAATCGGATCTCTGGCCCTCGCCTTTCGGTCTTGCCGGGCGTAGCCATAATAGGGAATGACCGCCGTAATCCGGCCGGCGGACGCTCTATGCAGCGCGTCGATCATAATCAGTAATTCCATCAAATGATCGTTGACCGGATAAGAAGTCGAATTAATGATAAAACAATCCACTCCCCGCACCATTTCCCCGATCTTGATAAAGGTTTCCCCGTCGCTGAATTGGCCCACCTCAGCCGCCGACAGCTCCATCCCCAAATAATGGGCAATCTTTTCTGCTAAGCTGCGATTGGCGTTGCCGGAAAAAATCTTTATCTTATCCATGTACTGGCCATGACTGCTCATTTGTTGTTGCCTCCTTTATAATTGCCTTTCCGATTAGTTACCCAATTTTCCTTAATTTGCTGCCGGGCTCTGGCAATGCCCAGACTATTCGGCGGCAAATCCTCAGTAATGGTCGATCCGGCCGCTGTAAAAGCGCCCTCGCCAATCCGTACCGGCGACACCAAATTGGTATTGCAGCCGATAAAGGCATGATCGCCGATCACCGACCGGTACTTTTTTATGCCGTCATAATTAACCAGCACCGTACCGCAGCCGAAATTGACCCCGCTGCCAACATCGGCGTCACCGACATAAGTCAAATGCGAAATCATCGTATCATCGCCAATCACCGAATTTTTAATCTCTACAAAGTCGCCGATCCGAACTCGGCTGCCAATCACCGAATCCGGCCGAATATAGCTGAATGGCCCGATATTGCAATCTTCCGCCACTTGACTGCTTTCTATCCGCGATTGTGCTACTCGGCTGCCCCGGCCAATTTTGCTTTCCGCCCGAATATGGCTGAATGGTCCAATTTCACAGTTTTCCGCTATTTGGCTGTTTTCCAGCTGCGACTGCGTCACTCGGCTGCCTGCTCCGATTTTGACTCCCGCCCGAATACAGCTGAACGGCCCAATCTCACAATTGGCCGCTATCCGGCTGTTTTCAATCTGGGATTGGCTTATCCGGCTGTTCTCGCCTATTTGCACATCTTTGAACTGACAGTTTGACTCGACTGCGCAGCCCGCTGCCAATATACTGCTTTCAATCTGTGACTGCCTGATCCGGCTGCCCCGGCCAATCTCGGCATTTTCAATCCGGCAGTCCGGCCCGATTTGACAATCCGGCTCAATTTTGGTCTGACCCAAAATATGAGTATTTGGATACAGTATACACCCGGCGGCAATCTCCGCCGCCGCATCAACCCATACTGCCGTAATATCCGGAATCGTTACGCCCTGCCTTTGCAGCTGACGATTGCGTTCCCGCGCAAACTCCGGCTGCGCTTCCTTTTGCGTTTTTTCTTTTAACGAATCTTTGCCAAAGGTTGTTTTCATGTTCTTTCCTTATTATGTATGGTACCCGTTTTCCACCGCCAGGCGAGCGCTGCGCCTTCACCGGCCAGCACTAAAAGCCGTTTTTTACGTTTGACAAATCGTTCGGCACTTGCCGCCTTTGCCCATTTCTAATTATAAGAAAAACCGCTTTAAAAAGCAAGTCCCTTTTTCCAATTTGGCAGTTTTTATTTTTTTGGTAAAGTGAAAAAGTTATTTCTGCAAGAAAGGGGTAGAATATGACCTCTTCCCCTTGTAGAAAAAAGGGAAATAGACTATTATTCAACCGTCCCTATAAAATCCGCTAAGAAAAAGGGGGGACAAAAAAGCGAGAGTTTTCTGTTCCTTTAGACTCTCGCTTTTTATTTTAAAACTTATGTTAATTCTGGCGGCAGGCACCTAAAGCTCCGGCCTTTTTTTATTTATCCGACGTAAGAGGCTACTTCCACCGCCTCTTCCTGTCGTAGGGTTTCCTGATATTTGCTCAAAACCATTTCCTGCAGCTGGTTTCTAGTTTCCGGGTTAATTGGATGCGCAATATCCTTAAATTCATTGTCCAGCGCTCTTCGGCTGGGCATAGCGATAAAAAGTCCTTTTTTCCCTTCTATTACCTTAATGTCATGCACTACGAAAGCATTATCAAACGTAATCGACACGATCGCTTTCATTTTTCCATCCTTGTCTATTTTCCGTATTCTAATATCCGTAATTTCCATAAATTTAAGCTCCTTCTAGCAAAATTATCCGACTCATCTGGGCGTGATTCGTATCTTTCCATCCTTTACACCATCGTACTCAACCAGCGCCTGATAATTGTCAATCGCCCTTTGCCTGGGCGTCCCCGTCACCATCACAACCGCAATCCCCGCTAATTCGGTATCTAATTCCTTCAGTAAATCCTTAACGGCGTTCGCTGTTCCGCCCGCCCGCATAAAGTCATCGACAAACAGTACCCGGCTTCCCCGCCGTACAGCTTTTAACGACACAGTCAAGGTTTTGATCTGGCCGCTGGTGCTGTCCGTATAATTTTTATAAAGGGAAGTGCCTTCCGTCAGTACTGTTCTTTTGCGGATAATAACCAGCGGTTTATTAGCCAGTCCTGCTATTTTCGTGGCCAACGGAATTCCTTTGGTTTCAATGGTTGCAACATAATCTATCGCTGACAAATCATAGTAGGAAAGAATGCCTTTGCTCATTTGCTCCAAAAGATTGGGGTCATAGAAAAGATCGTTCATATACAATAAATCACCAACGATAATCCTGTCCGTATCCTGTAATCGCCGGCACAATTCCTCTTTCAGCCGCCGCAAATCTTCCGGACCAAAATAGGGCTGAAACGTTACCCCGCCGGCCGCACCGGCTGTGGTCAGCAGCTTTCCTTCCCTGGCTTTGTGCAAATAACGTTCTATCTCCGCCAGATCCTCACTGATTGTTGACTTAGAGGTATTCCATTTGTCAGCAAAATATTGCAGGCGAAATTGACGATACGGATTTTCTGATAGTTCCTTAAGAATAAAACTGTAGCGAATCGGTTTGGGTAATTTGTCTGACGCCGTTTTGCTATCTGCTGTCTGTGTGTCCAATTTTAGTATCCGCCTCCCCTCTTGCATCCATCTGCCCCGGTTTTTAGGAAACACTTAAGAAGCGTTTTATTCGCTCAGCGAAAACGCTCCACAATAAATAAAAGCCGATCGCCCTACTCCCTACGTTTTTCACGCAACCTACCGCTCCTACTTTCCTGTCAAGCTCCCAAGCAAGCTTTTTGCTTAGCAAAAGATGTTAAGCCTTCCTGCTGCTGTCTGTCCACGCCCGTCCCCAAAAGCTCCCTTCTGCATAAATACAATTCAGTATTTGCTGCCCGAAGTTTTTTGTTTTGCCTGCGCGGAAAATGTCTTTCCGCATGAACGCGTCGTCTGTCTGTTCAGTCACATAAATAACGGATCAGGTCAAGCCTGATTCTTTTATGCTTTGCCCAGACGTACGGTCGACTTGCATATCTGCATAGCCGCATAGCCGCATAGCCGCTTGACAAGGTTTTCACAGTAATTCGGCAAAGCGAACCGCCTTTACTGATTCCATTATACCACAAAATATTGGAATTGGAACATCTTTATAGAAATTTTTTATAAAATATGCATTTATATACATATTACCCATTTTTTTCTTTTCAAAAGTATATCTTCGTTCTTTTTCCGTCTTTTTTACTATTTTTTTACTCATTTTTTATATATATTTTTCTTGTTTTATCCCTTTTCATTTTTCGTTTTGTTTTACTTGAATAAATGAAGGATTCCCATTATAATAAGAAAGTACTTTTTAATTTGATTTTTTGAGAAAGCTTTTTCCTCCGCTGCTGCAGATAGTTTGCAGTTGTGCCTGCGGAGGAGGAAAACCAGATTTTCTTCAGGGGGAAATTTATGCTGGACTCTTCACTTAACTTAAAGCAACTAAAACATGTGCATTTTATCGGGATCGGCGGCGTCAGTATGTCGGCGTTGGCGATGATGCTGAAAAATCAAAATATCTCGGTTTCCGGCTCCGATTTTCATATTAGCCCAACTACTCAGTACCTGTCCGAACAAGGGATTCCGGTCGCTTTTGGTCACAGTCCGGAAAACATTCCGGCGCAAACCGATCTGGTCGTTTATACGGCTGCCATCGCTGCGGATAATCCAGAGTATCTGGCCGCCAAAGAGCGGGGCATTCCGGAAATTTCCCGAGCCAAGCTCCTGGGCCGGATCATGCAGGAATATTCCCGGTCAATTGCCGTTTCTGGAACCCATGGCAAAACAACGGTTACCTCCATGCTCAGTCATATTTTGCTGACGGCTGGCACCGATCCGACGATCACCGTTGGCGCTTATCTTAATAAGCTAAACGCCAATTACCGCATCGGCAATTCCGAGTATTTTCTGCTCGAAGCCTGTGAGTACTGCAACAGTTTTCATAATTTTTTCCCGACGGTATCGATCATTTTAAATGTGGCAGCCGATCATCTTGACTTTTTTAAAGATTTGACCGCGATTCGGGCTTCTTTTCATCAGTTTGGCCTAAACACCAAAGATACGATCATTTTGCATTCTTCGCTCCTGGCCGTGCCAGACTTAACCAAAGGCTGGACGCAAAAGTTAGTCACCTTTGATCAGGACGGGGATTACCACGCCAAAAACTTTAGCTATCAAGACAGCGGCGCGCCGGAATTTGACGCTTTTTATCGGGATAAATTGCTGGGGCATATTCGGTTATCGGTTTTTGGCCTGCATAATGTTTCCAATGCGCTGGCCGCGATCGCTGCCGCCGATACTTTGGGCATCCCTTTTGCCGCGATCGCCACCGGCTTAGCCGAATTTCACGGCGCCGACCGGCGTTTTCAGAAAAAAGGCAGCTTTGCCGGGATCGATGTTTATGATGATTATGCCCACCATCCGGAAGAAATCGCCGCTACCTTAGCGGCCGCCGAGCAGATTCCGCATAAAAGGCTTTGGCTGATCTTTCAGCCGCACACCTATTCCCGCACCAAGCTCTTGTTCAACGATTTCGTCGCTGTTTTGCAAAAGCCGGATTTTCTTATTTTAGCTGATATTTACGCTGCCCGCGAGCAAAATACCTATGGCATTCATGCCAAAGATTTAGCAGCTGCGGTCGCCGTTCATAATCCGAACACGTGTTATTTGGAATCTTTTGATGAAATTGAAAACTTTGTCTTGGAACATGCCCAGCCCGGCGACCTGTTGATAACCATGGGGGCCGGAGATATCTATTTGGTTGGGGAAGCGCTGCTGTCGTTTTAGTTTTCCACATTGTCCACAGAGTTGTCAACAGATTGAACACAGGAAAACTCTGCCAAATAGTTGCTTTTTTGATTATACTTCCTTATTTTAAGAGGTTTTTCCTTTTTTCCACATGTTCGAAATTTGAAAACTGGGAAAACAGTATTTTTTGCTAAGTTATCCACAGAATACACACGGGGCATTTTCTGCCGCCTGTTTATTCTAATATTTCATTTAAGAAAAGTATCTCTTTTCCGCTGTGAGAAAGAGGTTTCATTTGTTTTACTTTTTTGCTGGCGCAAGGAAAGGAACTCTCATGATTCGTATGTTACCCACAAGCCGCCGTTTTACTCTCGTGCCGGACGCCTTTATTTTGGAATCAATGTCCAAGCTGAGCAGCTCGGTAATTAAAGTTTATTTATTTGTGCTGTACCAATTTGGCCAAAACTATGAATGCCTTGATTTGGATGAAATCGCCGACCGTTTAAATTTAACCGAATCCGATATTTTCCGGGCGCTTCACCATTTAGCCAAGGAACAGCTCTTACGCTGCGAAACAGCCGACGGCGAATACCGCTCCGTTGCCCTGCCGGAAACAGCCGGCCGAAGCGTGGAGACTCTGCGCCATTTAGCCGCTTCCGGCCTTGCCGCGGATCGTGTCGGCTCTGTATTTGCCGGCACTACCGCCGCAGATACCATCGGCGGCGATCTGTCCGCGCCGGCCGAAAATCTGCAGCGTTTCGCCAATTCGCCCGCAGCTGACCGTTTTCCCTTGGCATCAGGGGAAAACTCAGCCATCGCCGAAAAGCGGCAGGACTTCTCAGCCGGCCAGGTGTCGGACTCGGCCGCTAAAGGCGAAGATTTAACCGCGCCGGTAAAATCCGCTGATTTTCCGGCAGATGCTTCTGACTCAGGCGCGCCTAGCGCAAACCAAGCCGCCGCAGATGTGCCCGCCACTGAGCGTCCTGGCCGCCGGCCGGCCTATTCGGCTGAGCTAATTGAAGATTTCGCGAAAAATAAAGACGGCGACGAATTGATTTTTTATACGCAGACCTTACTGAAAAAAAATCTGACACCAAATGATCTGCATATTTTATTCGGCTTAAAAGATTGGCTGAAAATGAGCGATACTTTGATTTATTTTTTGATTGAATACTGCGCCGAAAGAAATCATACGCATTTAAATTATATTGAAAAGATTGCCATTGACTGGCATGAAAAGCGAATTGAGACGGTCGAGCAGGCCAAGGACTATCTGGCCGCTTATCCCAGCCATTATTACACGGTGCTCAAAGCCTACGGCATTTATAATCTGGCGCCGATCCCGGCTCAAATTAAAATGATTGATAAATGGCTGAAAGATTACCGTTTGCCGCTGGACTTGATTGTTTACGCTTGTGAAAAAACCATTTTGCAAGCCGGAAAGCCGGAGCTGAACTATACCGACAGCATTTTAAAGGCTTGGCAGGAAAAACAGCTTTTCAGCCGCGAGCAGGTGGATAAGGCCGAGGCCAATAAGCCGAAAAAAGCTGCTCCCACAGCCGCCGGCGGCAAACCGGCGAAGTCCGCTGCCGGAGTGAAAACTACTACTTTTAACAATTATACCCAGCGCCGCGAAGATTACGATGCGATTGAAAAGAAAGCTTTTGCCATGCGCATCCAGAAAAAGGAGTCGGAGCAATGAACTTACGCGAAAAATATTTACAGGAAGCCTTAAAGGAACTGGCCGAACGGCGGCAGCGCAATCAGCGCCTTGTCGATCAGCGCTATGACCAAATCCAGCGTCAGCTGCCGGAAATTCCACGCTTACGCCAGCAGTTAGCCGAGCAAACCAGCGCCCTCATTCAGCAGACGATGAATTCCCCCGAAAAAAAAGCGGAGTTTAGCCAAGAGCTCCTCCGCTTACAGCGCCAAACGACCGAAAAAATAGCAGCGCTTTTACAGGCTCATTCCCTGCCGGCGGATTTTATGGAGCCGGTTTATGACTGCCCCAGCTGCCGGGATACCGGCTTTTTACCGGATCAAGGCGCCTGCGCCTGCCTGAAAAAATCCTTTATCGCGCGGGCTTATCAGCAATCCAACTTAGTCTTAAGCTTAGAACGCCATAACTTTGCAGTCTTTTCCTTTGCCGTTTATGAGGACATCGTTGATGCCGAGTACGGCATCAGTCCGCGGGAAAATATGCGGACGATTTTTGACGCCTGCCGCCGCTTTGCCGCTGATTTCGGTAAAAGCAGCCGCAATCTTTTGCTGCACGGCCCTTCCGGCCTGGGCAAAAGCTTTTTATGCAGCTGTATCGCCAAAGCCGTTTTGGATAATGGTTTTTCTGTTATTTACTTATCCGCACCGGAATTTTTTGGTTTTTTTGAGAAATACCATTTTCACCACGGGGAAGAAACGATTGACTACGGCTTTTTGGAGTCTTTGTATGACTGCGATTTGCTGATTTTGGATGATTTGGGGACTGAGGTGATTTCCAGCGTGACCCAGTCCGATCTCTTCCAAACCATCAACCGGCGGATTAACAAACAGAAATGTACCGTTATTTCCACCAATTTTTCAATCAGCCAATTATCGGCAGTTTATTCTGAGCGTATCACCTCGCGGATTTTAGGCGAATATGAACCGCTTCTGTTCTTCGGCAGCGATATTCGCAAAAGAAAATATCTGCAATAATAAACAATAAACTACCCCAGTGCGTAATGAAAAAGCCTGGCCCGGCCGGTTTGGTCGGTCACCGCCATGAAAATCCGAGTAATGAGCCGAAGCTTCCCTTTTAGCTGCTTTCTGGCCGCGGTAAAAAACGGACGCTCATCCATCAGCCGGATACCGGCCTCCGCGCCAAACCGGCGGCCGCTGTTCACATAAAAATGCATCTCGGCCGAAGCGTTGCCGGTTTTTTTAACATAGCGGTTGGCGTAGCTAAGCCCCGCTTGATTGGTTGCATCAAAAATCAGCTCGCCCTTTGGAAACAGCGCTTTTAACTCACTAACCAGCCGCAGAATATCCGCCTTATGAAAATACTGAAACACGCCCGATACAATCAGCAAACTGGGCAGCGCCGTATCAATTTCCGCCGTCCACTCGTCCGGCCGAAACAAATCGCCGCCAATCAGCTTTTCGCCATCCCGCTCGCCCAGCACCTGGCGGCGGCTGGCGATTACTTCCGGCAAATCCATCTCATAAAAGAGTGCTTTCCCTCTTTTTACCCGAAAATAAGCCGTTTCCAGTCCGGCACCCAAATTGATGATATTGCACGGTTCGCCCGTCCGGCGAATAAAGTCCTCCGTCATTTGATCCAGATTATAATAGCGGGCAACCGAGGCCATCATCATGTATTCGGTTGAAGCTTTTTCAATCCCGCTATCCGGTAAATGCTCCTGCAAAGACAGCGCCGCCTTGTCATAAAAATACTCCGGAAAACGCTTTGATACATAAATCCGCGCTGTCAGCGGAATAAATAAAGTATCGGCTACACCTTTCATCTACTCATCTCCAAACTTAATCCCGATCAACCTAGCGTTGCGGACAATTGTCGACTCCGGATCGACCTTCTTGGTTTTCCCTGCAATTTCCTTTAGGGGAGTGGCTACATATTCGTTATTCCTGACCGATACAGTGACGCCATAAGTTCCTTCTTTAATCAGCTTGGCCGCATAAGCGCCGATATTAGTCGCCAACACCCGGTCATAGGGCGAGGGCGAGCCGCCTCTTTGCTGATGTCCCGGCACACAGGCTCTGGTTTCAAACCGGCTCTTTTGATTCAGTTCGCTCATCAGGAAATAGGCAACGGACGGATATCCCCAGGTTTTGCGGTACGCTTCAAACTCCTCTTTTTTCATGGCCGCTTCTTCTTTGGTTTTGGCCCCCTCGGCCACCGCGATAATGGTAAAATCCTTGCCTTCTCTGGTTCTTTTTTCAATTGCCTCGATCACCGATTCAATGCTGTATGGAATTTCCGGCAGCAGGATCACGTCCGCCCCGCCGGCCATCCCGGCGTGCAGGGTCAGCCAGCCGACTTTGTTGCCCATAATCTCAATAATCATCACCCGGTCATGCGAGTCGGCGGTCGTGTGGATCCGGTCAATTACTTCGGTCGCAATGTCAACTGCCGACTGAAAGCCAAAAGTTACATCCGTCCCGTAAATATCATTATCAATCGTTTTGGGCAGGCCAATCACATTTAAGCCTTCTTCCGCCAGCAGATTGGCGTTTTTATGCGTCCCCTTGCCGCCCAAAGTGACCAGGCAGTCCAGCTTTAGCTTCCGGTAATTTTCTACCATCGCTTTGACCTTATCCACTCCGTCCTCTTCGATCACCCGCATTTTCTTAAAAGGCGTTCTGGCTGTGCCCAAAAAGGTGCCGCCCAGCGTTAAAAGTCCCGAAAAATCTCGCGGCGTCATCTCCCGCCATTTCCCTTCCATCAAACCTTTATAGCCGTTATCAATCCCGATAATCGTACAGTCCATCAGCCCATATGCCGCTTTAGCCACGCCGCGGATCGTTGCGTTCAGTCCCGGGCAGTCGCCGCCGCTGGTTAAAATACCGATTCTTTTTTCCATTATTGTTAAAGTCCTCCTTCCTGACTTTTCTTCCTATTAAAATACACGGCCATTTCCATTGGTACAAAGTTTCATCGGCGACGCGGCTTCGCTTTCTTTTGCCATAAAGCCTGTCGATTCTAATTTTGATTTTCTGGCCGGCATAGTCCAAGTCATTCCATAGATCTGCCTACTCGCTTTGTTTGGGGCTTTCCTCACTTCCCTTATCCGGTACAGCCGCCTCTGCCGGCGGCTCTTGCAGCAGGATAATCTGCGGCAGCATCTCGCCAAACAATTCCAACGCCTTTTCCCGCGTATAAATTTTATCCAAATACTGATGATAGGTGGTCATTAAATATTCCGTCCCATCAGAGAGCCGAACATAAATATACTTGTCCTTATACGAATAATAAACGGGTTTTACTCCGGCCGGAAGCTTACCGGCGTAGGCCAGCTCTTCCTCTATATTTTCCAAAGCGTTTTCATCAATATAAATCAGCTTTGGGTCTTCATAGCTATCGGTATACAGGTTCAAATTAAAAGCCGCGTCTTGGGCTTGCAGTTCCTGAATGTTTTTAAAATTGCTGGCCGTCGGCCGCCACTGCCCGTTAATCTTGGAAAAGGTCACCGCCTGCACATCCTGCGGTTTTTCCAAAAAGGACAGCAAAATAAAAACATCCTGGCCGTCGTCTTTCATATAGCGGATAAAGAGTTCGGCGGTATTAAAGCTGGATTTGAGCTTATCAGAAACCGCCCGCCAGATGGCGCTGTCTTTGGTTAATTCTCCGGGCAAAGGAAGTTCCCGCTGATAGCGGGCCAAATACGTCGGCTCATCGACCACCAAATAGCTGTCCTCCTTAATGACAACATAGCTGGCCGAGTCCACGATATAAAGCACTGCCAGCTTCTTATCGGCCATATCCAGCCCAAAATGCAGGCGGCGGCTAATGCTTTCAGAAATCGGCAAATTCCAAGTGGCGATGACATCGGCCACCGTTACCGTCCGTAAGGATTTTTTTAAGAAAGGATAGCCATTATTATAAAACTCTCCGCCGGAGGTTTCCATCCAGGTGTGCACCGTTTTTAAAATTTCCCGGCCGTAACGGCTGATCGACTGCGCGATCAAATCGCTCCGTTCCTCCTGCAACTGGCCAATTGCATATTTCCCTTTAAGAAAAGGATAGCAGGCAAAAGTTTTTTCCAAAAGTTCGGCATTCATCATCAGCAGCAGATCCTTAAACATGGGCTCCGCTGCAAAATAAGACGCCGCCAGCTCTTTTTTTAATTCCGCCTCTGAAGTCGGATAGGCAGCCAGCAGCTCCACTAACTTTTTCTGCCCGGCACTGCCGGCTTCAAAAATATATTTTGCCTCATTTTCCGGCAGACTTTTTAATTCCATCAGAATTTCATCAAATCCCCGCCCGGACAGTCCCAGTTCGACCGTCACCGCCGCTTCCTGCCGGTTCCAGGCGCTGCACGTCAGACCATAGCGCTGAAAATCCTGATCCGGAATTTGAATTCCTTGCGGCAGCGAGGTCCGCAGCGCCGTATTTAACACGGCAAAAAGTCCTTGCGGCAATGGCAAACCAATCTTGCCCAGTGCTTTCGGCTGCAGCCGGTAAGTAATGAGCGCCTCGTCCTCAGCCGGTACAAGCGAATAAAGCACAGGAACATAAAATCCCTGTACTTTATAATTTACCATCGCTTTGCCCGCCGCCGTGTCAATTTCTAAATTATAAACATTTTTTTCCGTAAGCAGCGCTTGCTTGGTCAGCTCCTCATC
>CAUVDV010000064.1:0-13035 GCA_963550755.1 uncultured Lachnospiraceae bacterium | reverse complement strand
TGCCGTAACCGCCTTAGCGGCCATAGCCAGACAAGCCGTTAAGCCGCCCGCCCCCGGCCCGATTTCAATTACCACGTCGCTTTTTGTCACACCCGCTTTTTCCACAATCTCCTGAAAAATTCGCTGATCGGTAATAAAGTTTTGGCCGAACTTTTTTTTCAGGACAAAGCCATGCTCCCAAACCAGACTTTTAGTATCCGTTTTCATTTAAAATATATTTCTCCACAATTTCGGCGACGCCGCCCTCATTATTGTTTTTTTCGGTAACTACATCCGCCACTTCCTGAACCTGGGGATTGGCGTTTTTCATTGCCACGCCCAGCCCCGCGTACTCAATCATATAGGCATCGTTAAAGCTGTCGCCAATACAAATCACCTCGCCGGCCGGAATCTGTAGGTGTTCCGCTAAGTATTTTACCGCCAGCCCCTTATTGGATGTTTTATAAACGACTTCCAAATATTCGGGCTTAGAAAAGAAATAATGATATTCCTCGCCAAACTCCGCCTCCAGTTCTGCCCGCAGTACTTCCAACTCTTTCTTGTCCGGGGAATTAAACAAAATCTTAATCGAATACGGCAGCTCGGTTAAGTCCGCTACTACTTTACTAACTACACCGGTATTGACTTCATATTGGTTGACGCGCGGGTCAGCCTGATCGACCGTCAGTCCGTCGCAATAACATTGAATGATTACGGCGTGCCGACGGGCGATGGCAATCATTTTTTTTAGGTTTTTGCCCTTAATTTCATCCCGCCACAAAACTTTTCCGCCGACGGTCTGCACCACTGCTCCGTTATAGGAAATAAAATAATCCCCATCCTCAAACAATCCCGTTTTTTTCATAATATCCAGCATCGACGCACTTTCCCGTCCGGAACAAAGCACCACATAAACGCCCTTTTCTTTCGCCTGGCGGAGCGTGTGCAAATTATCCGGATGGATCGATAAATCATCCGCTAATAAAGTATCATCCAAATCAATCGCAATCAACCGATACATATTTTTCCCTTTCTGCTTCTAATTTTCTTTCTGATTCATTTTTTAACTGACCCGCCGCCTTTAAGCTGATTTTATTCGTTTCATCAAGGCCGCCCGGCATTTTCTATACTGCGCCGTCTGGTCAGGTGCAGCTTTGCAAATTTCTAAATCGTTAAGCCGCAAAAATAACTATGGCTTTCCGCCTGGCGGCTTCCTAAAAAAACAATTCTATCAACTCGGTTATTTACTAAACAGCTTTTCCCGCTCCGAAACTGCTTTTTCCAGCACCAGCTTTTCTTCTTTTGACATGACCTGATCGACCTCACCTCTGACTACTTCCTTGGCGTAGGAAAAGGAAAAGTCCGTACTGTGAATACTATTGATCAAAATCCCGCTGTTCTCCTCATTCAGCAGCGCCAAAGCATAGGAAACCTTACCGCCCTGCGTTTCAAAAGCATCGTATTTTACCAGCCTTACTTTTTTAATCGCTTTTTTCTCTTTGGCCATAAACCGGGTCAGCCTTCGTTTTTCTTCCTCAAACTCCTGATTAAATTGTTCCAGTTTTGTTTCTAATTCTTTTGCTTTTTCTTCTAAAGTTTTATCCAGTGAGCCGCTCTCATGTTTCCGCAGCCGTTTTTCCAACTTCCGGTACCTGTCGCCTTGCCAAAGCAACAACATAAAAAGCAGCAGAATAACTCCCGATAGGCTCACAAGCAGACCGCTCTGGTTTGTTTCTATCCATTGCCAAATATTTTCCATCTTAGTCTTCCCTGTAATGCAAGATATCTAAAATCCGTTCCAAGTCTTCCATTGACGTATAGTTAATTTCTATTTTTCCGCTATTGTTTTTTCTGGTAGTTAAAGTTACCTTCGAACCAAAATGCTCCGCCACTTTTCTTTCTACTTCCTTCATTTCCGGACTTAGCTTAGCCGAAATGGGCGCCGCTTTTTTTTCTTTCGTCAGGCTCTTAATATAATTTTCGGTCTCCCGAACCGATAACTGCTTGTCAAAAATCATCATCCCAATCTCGGCCTGCTTTTCTTCATCACTAATCGCCAAGAGACACCGGGCATGTCCCATGCTGATCATACCCTCGGCGGTCATTTTCTGAACAGCCGGGCTTAACGATAATAACCGCAGCGTATTGGTGATGGCCGTCCGGCTCTTGCCGATCCGGGCCGCCAGCTCATCGTGAGTCAGGGAAAATTCTTCCAGCAGCCGCTTATAAGCGCCGGCCTCTTCCATAATATTCAAGTCTTCTCTTTGAATATTCTCAATCAAACTAACCTCGGCCAGTTCTTTTTCGGTTAAATGCTTAATAATAACCGGCATCTCTTTTAAACCTGCCAGTTTAGCCGCTCGCCACCGGCGTTCACCGGTAATGATCTCATAGATTTTTTCTTTTTTTATCACCAAAATCGGCTGCAGCACCCCGAAGTTTTTCATTGACTCGGCTAACTCCAGCAAGCTGTCCTCTTCAAAGCTTTTTCGCGGCTGCAAGGGATTTGGCTCAATCATTGATACCGGCAAAAAAATCACTTCCTTATCCGCCGCTGCCTCTAATTCCTGTTCCTGCCGGTTTTCTCCAAAAAGAGCGCCTACGCCCTTTCCCAGTCCTTTTCTCTTCATGCTATCTCCTTTCGATCACTTCCTGCGCCAGTTCCCGGTAAGCAATCGCTCCTTTGGATGCGGGATCATAAGCGGCGATCGGCTGTCCGTAGCTTGGCGCTTCGCTCAGCCTGACATTTCTGGGAATAATCGTTTTGTAAATATTGGTATTTTTCAATTCGTTTTTTACTTCTTCCACTACTTCCAGTGATAAATTGGTACGGGCGTCATACATAGTAAAAACGATACCTTCAATTTCCAGCGCTGGGTTTAACCTGTCTTGAATCAACCGAATCGTATACATCAGCTGTGATAGCCCCTCCAAGGCATAAAACTCGCATTGCAGCGGCACCAGCACGGTATCGGCTGCTGTCAGGGCATTGATCGTCAAAAGACTTAATGACGGCGGACAATCAATCAGGATAAATTCATAATCCGCTTTGATCTCCGCAATGGCTTGCTTTAATATTCCATTATTATCCGGTACTTGAATCAGTTCAATTTCTGCCCCGGCCAAATCAATATTAGCCGGCAAAATATCCAGATTGGGATAAACATTTTCACCGATAATATCATATATTTTTTGCGTCTGTAAAAAAACATCGTAAGTAGTCCGGGTCAAAGAAGCTTTATTCACCCCCAGCCCCTGCGTGGTATTGCCTTGAGGATCACAGTCAATAATTAAGGTTTTCTTTCCCGCCTCAGCTAAGCAGGCGGAAAGATTAACAGCCGTTGTGGTTTTGCCCACTCCGCCTTTTTGATTTGCAATAGCAATAACTCTTCCCATAAACTCCTCCCATCTATTTTATTTTCCTTAAAAAATCGTCCTTTGCCCAGACTTTTCAAAAGGAAACCTGTACTATTCCTTCCGCTTTTCCCTGTCGCAAGACTTTTTCCCGGACGCGGCTCGCCAGCGGAATGACCAGCGAAAAAGCGCAATCTTTTCATGAATATGAATACGGCATTAAACCGCATATATCGAAAAACTTCCTGCCGCCGCGACCGGTCTAAAGAAATCCTTCTGACAGACTCAGGAAAGTTGAACGCCGTTTTCTCAAGGATTTTTCTCGCTCTGTATCAAAACCTGCCGGTTACAGTATATCATAATCTTTTAGCGGTTACAATATAAAACAAAATGTTTCACGTGAAACATCGCTGGTCTTTTGTTATTGCTCAGGCCGCACGGATGTTTTTGGCCAAAAAAATCCCCTGCCAAAAACACCCCTTCCGATTTATCGAAATTCTGCCCAAAACATCCTTATTTTGATAAATCGGAATGGCTTCCTTAAACCGTAACAATTTTCCCCTTACTGTTTCACGTGAAACATTTTAAAAGAGTCCGAGCCAAAACATGGCGCCCTTTAACTTTATTATAAATGATACTCCTATCTATTGCCCTTCCATTTCCGATAATTCTACCAAGCCGGTCTTGATCGCATAAATGGCCGCCTGTGTCCGATCAGAAACCTCGATCTTTTTAAAAATATTAGAAACATGATTTTTTACCGTTTTTTCACTAATGCGCAGCCGAATTGCAATTTCTTTATTTAACATTCCATTTGTCACTAACTTTAAAACTTGAATTTCCCTTTTCGTTAAAAAGGTTTTCTTTCCGGCCGGCGTCTTGGCACTGAAGTCACCCAGCAAATAAATCGCCATGGTCGGCTGGATATAAATCGAACCATTATAAACCGCCCGAATCGCACTGGCCAAAGCGTCTGAGTCACTGTCTTTCAAGACATATCCCTTGGCGCCCAGTTCCATCGCCCGCCTTAAATATTCCGCCTCATCATGAATGGTCAGCATGATCGTTTTCAAGTTCGGTATTTCCTGCCCCAATTTTCCCAAAGTCTGCATACCGTTTAGTTTCGGCATATTGACGTCTAAAAGCAAAATATCAATTTCATTCTGGTGCTGCGCACAATAATTAAGGGTATCCTGTCCATTGCTGGACTGTGCCACCACTTCCATATCATTTTCCAGTTCTAATACTTTTTTTAAACCTTCTCTGATCATGGCGTGATCATCTGCTATCATTATTCTGATCTTATTCATGCTTCCCTCCTTTTTCAATAGGAATCTCAATTTTAATTTTGGTTCCCATATTTTTTTCTGACTGAATATCAATTTTCCCTCTTAGCAAGTCCACTCTTTCCCGCATGATCGACAGGCCAAAGCCATGATCAATCGCGCCTTCCACAGATTCGTCCGGCAGTCCGATCCCATCGTCCTCAATCCGAATAAGAAGCTTATTTCCCCTTGTTTTTAGTTCAATTTTAATATTTTTCGCCTGCGAATGCTTTTTAATATTGGACAAGCCTTCCTGAAAAATACGATAAACTGTTAAAATCACCGTTTCCGACATAGAAACCCGATTTTCTTCCAATTCATTCGACAAAGAAAAGCGTAAGTTCAGATCAGGATTATTTTTTTGAAACGCTTCCACGTCCCTTTGAATCGTTGGGATCAGCCCTAAATCATCCAGCGACATCGGCCGGAGATTATAAATCATTCGCCGAATGTTGCCAATGCTTTCTCTTAAATCCAGCTTCATCGCATTCAATTCTCTTTTGGCTACATTAATATCCTTATCCAAAAGCTTAACGCTAAATTCTGCACTGATCAGCGCCTGCGATAATTGCTGTGCCAAACCGTCATGCATTTCCCTGGCGATCCGACGTCTTTCTTCCTCCTGCGCCTGTAAAATTTTAACCCCGATCGCCTGCTTGTTGTTGATATCCTCAATCGTATCCGTTACTTTTTTAATGCCCCCATTAAGCAAAGACATGGTGATACTAAAGTCGCTGGATAACTTTTCCGCCCGGTCATTTAAATCTTTCATGCTCCGCAGCTGAATCTCCAAATCATTCCGCCGAAGAATAATCGTTCTTTCCTTATCTTTTTCCAGCTCCAGTCGAATCTGCAGCTCCTCCGTCTCCTTTTGCAGCCGCCGAAATTCTTCTTTATTATAAGCATTGATATTAATTAATTTTTTGCGATTCAAATCATAAATTTGATATAATTTATCAACGGAGATGATCAGACTCGAGGTTTCTACTTTTAAATCTATTAATTTTTTTTCCAGATCATCATATTCCCGCTGAACGTAACTACGAATTTCATAAATTTCTTTTTCTCCATCCGCAATAAATTCAATGGTTTGATCTAAGACCTGATCTAACTGTTCTCCCAGTTTTAAATGAATTACGGAAGTTGAGGAGCCCAAACTTTTCACTTTTCTTATTTGATTTTTATTCATTTTCTCCCTTTTATTGGTTGAAGCATCCGCCTCAAGCTCTTGAAATTTTCCATTTCATGTCAGAAACTTCATCAATCCTAAATTCCTGGTCAAAACATTTCTTGTTTCCGTCCGGCAGCCGACCGACCATGCGAAACGGCCCGCAAAGAAACGCTCAAGTCATAAATGCCTTGCCAGCAAAACATGACCAAGCGCTTTGCGCCTGACTAACAACGCAAGCCGCCAAAAAGGCCCTTAATTTGACCGAACACGGAAAGTTAAGTTAATGATAAAAACGAAAAGATTAAACATTAATGATACTTGTCAATAAAAACATTCGTTATTTTTTAAACTTCTCGCTATTGAATACAATATAACACAAAAAAATAAATTATAAAGTTTTTTTTGCTATTTTTTCTGAAGTTCTGGGATATTCCGGCGGGGTTTTTTTCTTTTTTTGAATCAGCAAAAAGAATCGCCTGGCCTCTAAAACCTGATCTTCTTTGATCGCCGTCAGCTCTCCGCCCAAAAGCGAAATCGCCCGCTCCGACTCCGGCAGCTCCGTCAGCACCTTTTCCGCCTTATAGGGAATAAAATACCCCCCCGGCCGCACCAAGGGCAGGCAATATTCCGCCAGCTTATTTAAATGGCTGACCGCCCGGGACACGCAGTAATCAAAGCCTTCCCGCAGCTGCGGCTGGCGGCCGGCACTTTCCGCCCGGCTGTTAAGAACCTGCCCATTGGGGAGGGAGAGCGCCGCCAAAACCTCCTCTAAAAAATGAATTCGCTTGGTTAAAGAATCAAGCAATGTGACCGTTAATTCCGGCTCCATTACTGCGATCGGAATCCCCGGAAAACCGGCGCCGGTACCGACGTCAATCAGTTTCGCGCCGGGTCGAAAGCGAAAATGCCGATGCAGCAGCAAACTGTCACGCAAATGCTTCTCTAAAAAATCCGCCGGCTCAGCCAAAGCTGTTAGATTCATCACCTTATTCTTTTCGCTTAAAAGCTGATAAAACCGCTTTAACCGGCTGATTTGCTCTTCCGTCGGCTGATAATCAACGGCCTGCAAAATTTTTTTAATTTCCTGTTCCAAGTTTCCCTCTTTTCCGGCACGGATTGCCTGCTTCCTTCCCGCTGGCCGAAACGCCGCACAACCTGCCTAAGCAGCAGCCCGCCATCGTTTTTTGAGTCCCATCCCGCTTAAAAAGCAGCTTTCCTGCTAAAACGCTGCGCGTTTCGCTAACCCCTACTTTCGCCAGCAGCACCATCTCTGAAAGACCCAGATTTTCCGGAATGGCGCCTAAAAACCCATTCGGCCAAACAAGGGCTAAGTTACTTACTTAAATAAATCAGCAAAACCGAGATATCCGCCGGCGAAACACCCGATATCCGACTGGCCTGCCCAATATTTAAAGGCTTAACTTGTTTCAGCTTCTGGCGCGCCTCTGTCCGCAAATTCCCGATTTGGTCATAATCAAGCCCGTCTGGAATTTTCTTATTCTCTAATTTTTGATACTTTTCTACCTGCTCCATCTGGCGAACAATATAGCCTTCATATTTAACCTGAATATTGACCTGCTCCAGCACCTCAGCCGGCAGCGCCGGCCGCTCCCGATCAACTGCCGCCAAACTCTCATAGGTAATTTCCGGCCTCTTTAGCAATTCATATAAACTAATTCCCGATTTAACCGGCGTCGAGCCTTGGCTTTCTAAAAACTGATTCAGTTCCGGCGTGCAGCCCAGGATTTTCTTTTGCAGGCGCTCAACCTCAGCGCTAATCTGCTCCCGCTTTCGGCAAAACGCCCGATAACGATCTTCCGACAAAAGGCCAACCCGAAAGCCATAATCGGACAGCCGCAAATCAGCGTTATCCTGCCGCAGCAGCAGCCGATACTCCGCCCGGGAAGTCATCATTCGGTAAGGCTCATTCGTTCCTTTGGTTACTAAATCATCAATCAGCACCCCAATGTAGGCCTCTGACCGGTCTAAAACCAAAGGCTCCGTTCCTTTGACAAAAGCCGCCGCATTAATTCCCGCCATAATCCCTTGCGCCGCCGCTTCCTCATAACCGCTGCTGCCATTAAACTGCCCGGCACTAAATAAACCCCGCACCGCTTTTAACTCCAGCGTTGGCGTAAGTTCCAGCGGATCAATGCAGTCATATTCAATTGCATAGCCAATCCGCATAATCTCGCAATGCTCAAAGCCCTTCATCGTCCGAATCATTCGGATCTGAACATCCTCCGGCAAGGAGCTGCTTAGTCCCGACAAATACATTTCATTGGTATTGGCCGCCTCCGGCTCAACAAAAATCTGATGCTTTTCTTTATCGGCAAAGCGCACCACCTTATCCTCAATCGACGGGCAATAGCGCGGCCCCGTACCTTTAATTACCCCGCCGTAAAGCGGCGAACGGTCAAGGTTGGCGGAAATGATCTCAGCCGTCTGCTGATTGGTATAGGCCAGCCAGCAGGAAACCTGCTCCTTTTGGATATCTTCCGCTTTATTTTCAAAAGAAAACGGTACCACCCGCTCATCGCCCGGCTGCTCTACCAGCTGCGTAAAATCAATGGTCCGCCGATCAACTCGAGAAGGCGTCCCGGTCTTGAAGCGATTCAGCTTAATCCCCAAAGCCCGCAGGCCGTCCGATAAATGATTGGCTGCCTGCAAACCATTCGGTCCGCTGGCGATGCTGACATCGCCGTAAATACATCTGGCTTTCAGATAAGTGCCCGTAGCAATAATAACCGCCTTAGCCTGATACACACCGCCGGAAATGACTTTTATCCCCCGGACATTTTTTTGTTCATCCACTAAGATATCAACCACTTCTGTTTGTTTAATTTTAAGATTCGGCGTATTTTCCAAGGTTCTTTTCATTTCCCGGGAATAAGCATGCTTATCCGCCTGCGCCCGCAGGGAGTGCACCGCCGGACCCTTGGCTTGATTGAGCATTCGGCTTTGTAAATAAGTCTTATCAATATTTTTGCCCATCTCCCCGCCCAGCGCGTCTATCTCCCGAACCAAATGACCCTTCGAGGTACCGCCGATACTGGGATTACACGGCAGCATGGCAATACTGTCCAAACTAACGGCAAATAAAATAGTTTTTAAATGGCTCCGGGCCGCCGCCAGCGCCGCCTCTGACCCGGCATGACCACCGCCGATAACGACGACATCAGCCGAATCGATAATATATTCTGTCATTTATTTTTCCTTCTCGGCGGCATAATATTCGGAAGCTGCCGCCCAATTTATTCATGCGCTTAGCTCTCCGCGTTTCCTAAAACCATCCCGCAAAAAGCCAAGTCTTTTAACCGGAAAAGCTAAGTTACGTATAGATATACTAACACATTTTATCCATCTTGAAAAGCAAATTCTTCACCGGCCGGCTGCCGGCTACCGTCAAGAAAGAGTTAGTCCTGATATACCGGAAGGCTTGGTTTTCCCCAAAAATATCAAAACTAACTCTCGTCCCTGTCAGCAAACCAAGCGCGACCTGCCTAAACTCCAATTTATTTTAATTCACTTTCCGCGCGGGGCAGCTCAGCGGTTGGTTTACTTGCCCACGCAAAAACGGGCAAAGATTTGGGACACCACGTCATCTTCCACGCTCTCGCCCAAAATCTTAGACAGCTCCAAATAAGCGGTCTTTAAATCCATTGCCCAAAACTCCTCGCTTAACCCCGCCTGAACAGAGGCAATCGCCTGCTTCATCGCCGCCGCCGCGTCAAGCAGCGCTTCTTTTTGCCGAAGATTGGTAATATAAAGCCCGTCCGACTGTTCCAGCTGACCCAAAGCAAATAAATCAGAAATGATTTGCTCCAGCTGGTCAATCCCATAACCGGTCAGGGCCGAGGTTTCAATCAAAACCGCCGCCGGATAATGCTCGGCAAAATAGCGGCGGTCAAGTTTACTCACCAAATCCACTTTATTCAAAATAAAAATACATTTCTTATCGCGAATTTCCTCTAAAATCCGATGATCTTCCGCCGCCAAATCCGAGGAAGAATCCAGCACGAATAAAATTAAATCTGCCTGCTGAATCGACTCCAGCGATTTTTCAATCCCGATTTTTTCAACCGTATCACGGCTTTCCCTGATGCCGGCCGTATCAATCAGCTTCAAAACCAAGCCGTTTAAATAATAGTATTCCTCCAGCGTATCCCGGGTCGTACCGGCGATATCGGTCACAATCGCCCGATTCGCCCGGAGCAGCGCGTTTAAAATAGAGGACTTGCCAACATTTGGCTTGCCGATAATAGCCGTCCGGATCCCGTCTTTGATCAGCCGGCCATTTTCATAAGTCGCGCCCAGCGTTTCCACTTCCTGTAAAATATCTTTAATTCCGACAATCATTACCGGCTGCTCCAGCGTTTCAAACTCATATTCCGGATAATCAATGCCGACTTCAATATTGGCCAGCAGCTGGATCATTTTTTCGCGCAGAGCGGTGACTTTCCTTTTCAGTTCACCCGATAAATGCACGGCAAAGCCCGCTAACTCCCGCTCGGTTTTGGCTGATATCATATCCATCACCGCCTCCGCCTGCGATAAATCCAGCCGGCCGTTTAAAAAAGCCCTTTTGGTAAACTCACCGGCGGCCGCCAGCCTCGCTCCGTTTTCCAGCAAAAGCTTCATCACCTTTTGCAGTACGACCGGACCGCCGTGACAGTTAATCTCAGCGATATCTTCTCTGGTATAAGTATGCGGCGCCTTCATCACCGACACCAAGACTTCATCAATTATCCGGCCTTTTTCCACAATATGGCCATAATGAATGGTATGCGACTTTCTCTCTTTGGCTGGGTTTTTCGGCTGGAAAACCTTATCCAAAATCAAGAAACTCTCCGGCCCCGACAGGCGAATAATTCCGATTCCGGCACTGCCCGGCGGCGTGCTGACGGCTGCAATTGTATCTTCCATATTTTTCTCCATTATTTTTTGGTTCATTCCTATCTTTAAAAGTTGTAAAAAAGCCAAGAATAAGCATAGCTTAATCTTGACTTTCTTCTTTATTCAGCCTCTCTTTTTTTCGGAACAATAATTACCCGGCGGAACGGCTCTTCCCCTTCGCTGTGCGTCTCAATAAACTTATATTTTTGCAGCGTCGAGTGAACAATCCGTCTTTCATTTGGACTCATCGGCTCAAGCGTAAACTTTTTGCCGGTCTTCTTCACCTTCATCGCCAAGTTATTGGCCAAAGCCTCCAGCGTCTTGCGCCGGCGGTTCCGGTAATCCTCTGTATCCATCTTAATCCGAATATAATGATCGGAATACTTATTGACGACCAAAGAGGTTAAATATTGAACGGCGTCTAAGGTCTGGCCTCTTTTGCCGATCAAAACGCCCATTTCTTCCCCTTCCAAATTAATGGATAAGGTATTTTTGTCTTCTTCTGCCACCGTGATTTGCGAAGAAATATCCATCGCCTTTAAAAGATCATTTAAAAAGTTTTCCGCGATATCCTTCAGGCTTACCTTCTTAGTTACTCTAACTCTTGCCATTTTGGAACCAAACAGCCCCAACAGTCCTTTCGAGCCTTCGTCTAATATTTCCACATCAACTTGATCTGACGTCAGACCGAGTTCCACCAAAGCGTCCGTCACTGCCTCATCAACCGTTTTTGCCGATTTTTCAAGCGATTCCATTCTATCCTCCGTCAAAATATTTCCTTTATTTTTCCTTTGCAAATGCTTTTTTTTGCCGTTTAAGGCCAAAGCAATTTTTAACGAACCCGGAAAAATCAGGTATTAACTAAGCTTTTTTTTCATCCAAATACTTATTAATCACAATCTGCTGCACCAATTGGAATAAAGTACCGACTAACCAGTAAAGACCAAGGCCGGCCGGCATGCTGATAGTAAAAAATCCCGTCACAAACGGCATTGTATACATCATCGTCTTATTGGTTTGAGCCGCCTGATCATTGCCGCCGGCACTTTTATCCATCGACAGCTTAGATACCAAAAACTGAGCGGCTACGTTTAAAACCGGAATTAAAATACCAATACTGGCCAAATTGGGGTTATCCGCCAAATTAATCCCCAGCATATAATTTATCCTGTTAATATGAGCCAAGGAATCCGATAACAGCGTGGAAAGCTGAGGCATTTTCTCAAAAAGCAAATTCCATTGGTCGGTCGTAAACTTACTGAACAAATCAATTAAATGATTTTCCGAGAGCGGGTCAAAATTGGGGACACCCAAACTTTTTAAGCCTTCGTTAATCTCCATTAAAACCGAACTGATCCCGGAAATTCCCGAAATTTTAGAAATAATTCCCAGATAAATATCCCGAACACTCCCAATATACGCCGGTAGATTTCTTAAAACCTGAAACAGCGCCCAAATAATCGGCAGCTGAATCAGCAAAGGCAGGCAGCCCGAAAAAGGACTGGTTCCATGCTTTTGATAAAGCTGCGATATTTCCATCTGCATTTTTTGCTGCGATTCCGGATCTTTCTTATTCTTGTACTTATCCTGAATCTTTTTCATTTCCGGCTGGAGCTTTTGCATCTGGCGCATCGACTTTTGCTGCTTAAAGGCCAGCGGCAGCAGCAAAATCCTGGTAAAAATAGTAAACAAAATAATGGACATACCTATCGATTCCAGCCCCAGGCCGTTTTTTAAAATATTATAAATATAGTCCATTACCACGCCGAAAAACCGCGAAATCGGTCCGATAATCGGCGCCGTCGACTGGGTCAACGAAACTAACAACATCTCTTTTCCTCCTTGTCAGGCACAGGATCATATCCGCCCTTAGAAAAAGGGTGACAGGACAATACCCGCCTGACCGACAAATAAGTTCCTTTCCAAAAGCCAAATCTTCGGTAGGCTTCCAAAGCATAAGCGGAACAAGTCGGAACGTAAATACAACTCGGCTTTTTCAGCGGCGAAAGATACTTACGATAAAACTGTACCAAAGCAATCGCCAAACGACTTAACATATTTCCCCTTTGTTCAATTCTTTTCCGTTTTCCGTTACCATCTTGCGCAAGCCAAACAAATGTAATAGGGTAGTTTCTATCTCCTGATAGCTCTTTCCTTTTGCCGCCGCCCGAACTACGATCACAATATCATAGCCGGCTTTGATTTTCTGCTGATTTAAGCGATAGGCTTCTTTTATCAATCTTTTTAGTCGATGTCTGACAACACTGTTTCCGACCTTTTTGCTGACCGAAATGCCGATCCGATTTTCCG
>CAUVDV010000063.1:0-13120 GCA_963550755.1 uncultured Lachnospiraceae bacterium | reverse complement strand
TTTCCGCCGGCTTCACCGGAATCTATGTATTTCCCGCTGCTGGCGATATGATTCATAACATCTTTAGCTTCTGCATCATCTTTTAAATCGATCCCGACAGAAATAATAGAGATTTGATTATCTTTTATGGAAGCAGCCTCAGCCAGCGTAGCAGCCTTAACTTCTGGAGACATTGCATTTCCCGGGCCAAAAACTTCGGGAACCAACTTAATATACCAAGAAGTCCAATACCAGTTTGATTGAAAGCCTTTGTGCCAACCGTGAAATGCACCCGTATGCCATATTTCAAAGCCTTCTTTGGGGACATTTTGTTTTGCTTTATGGTTATCTTTATGTTCAAAATCCGGGATGATACGATTAGTATACGCCCATGTCGGCACACCATCACTGATCAAGATAATCTTTTTTTGATGTTCCTGATTTCCCTGCAATAGTTCTGCTGCTTTACGCAGTCCGGCTTGCGTAAAAGTAGCGCCAGTCGGAGTTAAGCTGTTAATAGCAGATTTCAATTGTTCCACATTATCGGTCAAGTTTGCTTTAACTTCCGCTTCGTCCGCAAAGCCTACGACCGCAATTTGAACCTTGCCTGCGTTTTGGGGCAGCAATTCATCCACAAACTTCCTAGCGGCATCTTTTGCCTTATTAATTCTGCCATTTGTGTTGTGTGGCCACTTCATACTACCAGAAGTATCAACCAGCAAAACAATATCAACTGGTTTGGCTAACGTTTCTTCCCCATCGCCCCAAATATCCAGCTGAATATCAAAGGTGCCCGTCGCCGGGTCATAGTTGCTTGCTGTCTTTTGGATCTTAATCCCCTTATTGCCGTCCTTTTCTTTTCCCTCTACGAGTTTTCCGCCTTGAAAGTGTTCCGTATCCTCCGCTGCTGCTATCGGCGTGGATATCATGCCTTGGAACAAATTGACGACCATCAGCATGACCATCAGTTTGGCCAGCAGGGAGTGTTTCCTTGTCCTCTCTCCACTCATAACTTTGTTCTCCTCTCTTGATAATGATGACTTGATTGATTTTATAATTGCAAAAAGAAGTTAAAATTTTATCAATTCAACCTCTACTAATGCCTTTGTCTGCCGCCGCGCGGCTCCGCCGGAAAATATCTTTATCCTGACAGGAAAGTCCGCATCGCCGAAGTTTTTTCCCAGCGTCCCAAAATTTCTTTTGGCTTGCCTTCTTAAATTGTTTTTATTATACCGCTTTTTTCTTTATAGGTCAATAGTCTTTTAAAAAAAGAGCCTACGCTTGTTTTCCCCGGTAAATAAAGGGAAATCCGTTTTTTACGGAATTTTTATAGCGCTAAAAGACTATTTTATTTTAAGTTAAATATGGTTCTATGAGTTTGCACTTAATAATTCTAATTCATTATTTATTATAGTCGTTTTCTGGCATTTCCCGTAATTTTATAGTAATCACGCCTTAGGAACAGTCTTGATTTTCAGGCTTGTGTTCGGTCAAATTTTACTTTGCACCGGTTTTATGGTATGATAACCGTACCGGTCAGGCTTTTACGCTATCCGCCTGAACCGGCCGAAAGGATAATATCATGCCAAATGTTTTAACGAAAAACTTCCTGAAAAATGTGATTCCCTCGATGCTGGCCTTTGCCTTTTCCGGAATTTACATCATCATCGACGGCATTTTTGTCGGCCGCAATACCGGCGACATCGGGCTGTCGGCAGTTAATATCAATTACCCGGCAGCGGCTTTGATGCAGGCGGCCGGCACCGGCATCGGCATGGCCGGAGGAATTTGGATTTCAATGAAGCGGGGCAGCCGGGACAGCCGAGATGAGGCTTTGTTCCTGAGCACTTCGCTGTGCCTGCTGCTACTTGCTTCTCTCCTCTTGGGGGGACTCCTGCTGGCGACCTATCCCCTGCTGCTGCCGCTTTTGGGAGCAAGGGGTGAGCTGCTGAAGCCGTCAACGGATTATCTGCGAATCATTATTTACGGTACGGCTTTTCAGGTCCTGGGCACCGGTCTGGTGCCGCTGGTTCGCAACTATAACGGCGCACTGCGAGCGATGCGGGCGATGATTTTGGGACTGGCCGCCAACACGGTACTAGATTACCTTTTTATCGAGCGCTTCGGCTGGGGCACGGCCGGTGCGGCAGCAGCCACGGTGTTGGGACAGGCAATGACACTGTTTTGTCTACTGCCCTTTTTCTTTTATCCCCGGCGGCTTTTTGCGCTTTCCGATTTAAAACCCCATCCGGCGGTGCTAAAGAAAATCCTGCCGCTGGCTCGCTCTCCTTTTGGCGTTACTCTGATTCCGAATGTGGTCATCATTTTTTTAAATCGGGGAACACTCGCTTACGGCGGCGTCTTAGCGGTTTCGGCTTATGCGGTCATCAGCTATGTCATTTATATCGTCCAGCTTCTGGTTCAGGGTATCGGCGATGGTTCCCAGCCAATGATCAGCCGCTATTACGGGGCAGAGGATGCCGTTTCCTTACGCCGGCTGCGGCGGCTAAGCTATGCGGCCTCCGGCTTGATCGGCATCGGCTCGTCTGTGGCGCTCTATCTGACCCGCTATCAAATGCCCATCTGGTTCGGTTCTTCCGCCGGCGCGGCAGCGATGTATGCCGAGGTTTTGCCTTTTTTCTTAGTAGGGGCGCTGCTGGCTGCTTTTTTGCGTCCGGGGATCGCTTATTTATATGCGATTAATCATAGCCAGCCGGCTTCCGCGCTGATTTATGGCGAACCGGTAGTACTGGCGCTTTTGCTGTTTATTCTGCCGCCTTGCCTGGGTCTGATCGGTGTATGGCTGGCGGTGCCGCTGTCCCAGCTGATCATGCTGCTGCTGTCGGTTTATTATATCCAGCGGAGCGATGGGTTTTTATTAAAATAGTTGTAGAAAATAAAATATTTTAGTATAATAAAGAAAAAAAGAGGAATCTCAGGAGGATTTCAATAATGAAAAGCTATGTCTAAGCTGCTGCAAGAAGCACTCAAGGCGCACCGGAAGCCTTATAACAAGAGAAAATAAAATCGAGAAATAATCGCTGCCGCCAAATGATAACCAACTAAAGGAGAGCAATGAGATAAGGAAAAATCATGAACCATAAAAAACTATTTGAATTTGCGCTGGATTTGGGCGAACTGATGCTGAGCAGCGGCGCCGAAACCTTTCGGGTGGAAGACACGATGCGCCGAATTTTAGCCAAATCGCATTATCAGCATGTCGAGGCTTTTGTCACCCCAACCGGCATTTTTACGACTATGTCCTCCGCCGCGGATAATTCCGAACTGCCGCTCAGTTACATCCGGCGGGTCAGTATGCTTGGCAATAATATGAATAAAATCGTGGAAGCCAATCAAATCTCGCGGCAGTTTTGCGATGATATAATCGATCTGGACACAGCGGTACTGGCGCTGAATAAGCTGAAAGAAAAGGTGGAGTATTCGAATTGGCAGATCCTGATCGCGACCGCCTTGACCGCTTCCAGCTTTTCCATCGTCTTCGGTGGCTCGCTGTATGACGCGGCGGCGGCTCTGATTGCCGGCGTTTGTCTTGGCGCAGCCAACTTTCTTTTGGATAAAACCAGTACCTCCAAGTTTTTTCAGCTTTTAATGGGCAGCTTCATCATTGGTTTTATGTCTATTTTTTTAAATCGCTATCTCCATATCGGCGACAGCTTAAACCTAATTATCATCGGCGGGATCATGCCCCTTGTTCCCGGCGTTGCTATTACTACAGCTATTCGGGACATCATTAACGGCGATTTGGTTTCCGGCGTTTCCCGGGCAGCCGACGCTTTTATTACCGCCGCCCTGATCGCAGCGGGCGTTGGTTTTGCTTTAAAACTTTATTCTATGGCAGGAGGATTATTATGAGTAACAGCGCAGGGATGCAAATCTTGGCAGCAGCGATTGCCACTTATTCAGCCGGGATTTTATTCCGTTCCGGCAAAAAACAGCTCCCTTTAGCGGCGCTTTTGGGGGGAGCCGGCTGGGCGGTGTATTTACTGATTATTGACTGGGGTTTTTCCTCTTTTTCCGCCACTTTTGTATCTTCTCTCTTTATCAGCGCGGTTTCTTTGACTCTCAGCCGAATTTGCAAAACGCCGGTTACCGCTTTTCAGATTATCGCCATTTTTGCAATTGTGCCCGGTGCCGGAATGTACCATATTCTTTATTCGGTCGTGATTTCCGATTACCCGGCAGCGATCACTTATTTCTTCTCCACCATGCAGACCGCGGCCGCCATCGCCCTCGGTATCCTGATTGTCAATGCCTTTAATCCGTTCGTCCCGCTGGAACGTTTTATCCGGCGCGGCAATGCGCGGAAATAGCGCGAATTATGGTCGCCCGGCAAACACATCAGCCCCAACTTTGACGGCATCTGCATGGAATTTTTAATGCTTCAATTGTAACTTCACATCAATAATCCGCCATTTTGATAGGTTTCAAAAATCAGCATGGGATTGTCATAGTAAAAGCTGCTGTTATAATCTTCAATCAACTCGCTGACGACAGAATGGTAAACCTTCCTCAGCGTGTCGATAATATCCGCCTGTTCCGTTTCGGCCGCTTTGAGTATAAGCCGCTTATATGCCTTGCCTATATCCCAATGAGTAGGAACGGCATACTCACAGCTGGCGACATTATCAAAATTACCATTTCCTATGTGGCATTCGTTTATAAAATCCTCACTGACTCTTTCGATATTATCGCTATGGTAAATGTCCGCCAGTTCATAAATCCTGTAAAGAACATCCGCGCCAAGCACATCAACAATATAAGAAGGTTTATTTTTTGTCTTTCTGGCGATAAAAGCGATTAAGCTGCAGGTATAAAATAAATCATTCGCCTTTTTATCTTCCCGTCCATTCATATTTTTTCACCTCCTCACTATACTCAAATCTCAGGCACTCCAGCGCCTTCTTTGTGCAAAAGTTTATCTGATGAGTTGGATATTTGAACTTTGCCATGCTCCAAAATTGTTCTCTTGTTATAATTCCCTCTATATAATCGGTAACAAAATTATATATCTGGTCATTTGCCATAGCTCCAATAACAATATCAAAAGAATGATCCTTTCCCGAACGGCAGTCCACAATAAAATCAAGCCATTCCTGTGTCATGGTTTTAAACTCTTTAATATCCAGCTTTTCATCTATTAAAACAGAATAAACATTTACTACCGGTGTAGCATAGCGTCTTGCCCAGCGCTCAGCTTGTTCCTTAATAACAGTACAATAAAATCCCTTGCCAAAGTCTTTGGTATTTTTCCCCGTGAGTATAGCAGGTTCTTTAATTTCTGTATAACTACCGTGATAGATCAACATTTTTCCCATTATATCACCTTTATCCTTGTGTCAGGAATCATCAGCTTAAACATCTCACCCACATCAATCTTTGAGGGACTATTGGCAAAACCGCTGTTTTGGCTTTATTACAGAAAAACCGTGAACGGAAAGCTATATCCTAACTTTTAACTCACGGTTTTTATCAAGCTATGCTTCCGGCTCGCCGTCATTCGGCATATCGGCCGCTTCGTCCTCGCCGTCAACCGACGACATGGATAAAATGGAATTGGGCGACATTTCAAAATAAGCCTTAACCTTCTCACTGACCTCTTTGAGCAGCTCCGGATGTCCTTTTAAATAATCCTTGGAGTTCTCCCGGCCTTGCCCCAGGCGGGTTTCCCCATAGGAAAACCAGGCGCCGGATTTCTTAATAATATTTACTTCCGCCGCCAAGTCCAGGATATCGCCTTCCGTTGAAATCCCCTTGCCGAACATAATATCAAACTCGGCCTGTTTAAATGGCGGCGCAATCTTATTTTTAACGACTTTGACCCGCACCCGGTTGCCGACATAGTCATTGCTTTGCTTAAGCGACTCAACCCGGCGGACATCCAGCCGAACAGAAGAATAAAACTTAAGCGCCCGGCCACCGGGAGTAGTTTCCGGACTGCCGTAGGTCACGCCGACCTTTTCCCTTAACTGATTGATAAAAATAACCGTACATTCCGAGCGGTTGACGATCGCCGTCAGCTTACGCAGCGCCTGACTCATCAGCCGAGCCTGCAAGCCGACATGCGAGTCGCCCATTTCGCCCTCAATTTCAGCTTTCGGCACCAAGGCTGCCACCGAGTCGACTACCACGATATTGACCGCGCCGGAACGCACCATGGTTTCCGTGATTTCCAGCGCCTGCTCGCCGTTATCCGGCTGTGAAATATATAAGTTATCAATATCCACGCCGATCGCCTTGGCATACTTGGGGTCTAAAGCATGCTCCGCGTCAATAAAACCGGCGATTCCGCCCAGTTTTTGCACTTCAGCCACCATATGCAAGGCAACGGTTGTTTTACCCGATGACTCCGGCCCGTAAATCTCAATAATCCGGCCGACCGGAATTCCGCCTGCCCCCAAAGCAATGTCTAAGCTTAAAGAGCCGGTGGGGATAGTTTTAACATTGCGCTTGGTGGATTCCTCGCCTAAGCGCATGATCGCGCCCTTGCCAAAGTTTTTTTCAATCTGAGCAATGGCCGCTTCCAGCGCTTTTTCCCGCTCATCGCCAACCTTCTTTTCCACTTTGGGAATATTCTTTTTCTTTTCCGCCATACTATATCCTTTCTGCTTTCGCCTGTCTTATTTTTTTTAAGCTCGCTACATCTCAATGATTCTTTTGCAGTATTCCTCATTGGTTCTGGTCGTGGCAAAAGTACGCAGCATACCCTCGATCACGTCTTCCGAGCGCATATTGTTTGTCATCCGGCGCAGCTTAGCCGCGGCTTCCGCTTCTACCGGCAAGTACAGCAAATCATCCCGTCTGGTACCGGATTTAGTGATATCAATCGCCGGAAAAATATTTTTTTCCTGCAGTTTTCTGTCAAGTACCAGTTCCATATTGCCGGTGCCTTTAAATTCCTCAAAAATCACATCATCCATCTTGGAACCGGTGTCAACCAGCGCCGTTGCTAAAATAGTCAGACTCCCGCCTTCCTCAATATTTCTGGCCGCACCGAAAAACTTTTTTGGCATGTACAGCGCCGCCGGGTCAAGACCGCCCGACAAGGTCCGACCGCTGGAAGGAATAATCAAATTATAGGCTCTGGCAAGCCTGGTAATGCTGTCCAGCAAAATGACCACATCCTCTTTCTGCTCCACCATTCTCTGCGCCCTGGCTAACACCATTTCCGCTACCCGCTTATGATGTTCCGGCAGCTCATCAAAAGTCGAATGAATGACTTCCACTTTGCCGCCGTGAATCGACCGTTTAATATCGGTCACTTCCTCCGGCCTTTCGTCAATCAGCAGGACAATCAAATTAATCTCCAGATGATTTTGGGTAATGGCATTGGCCACTTTTTTAAGCAGAGTCGTTTTACCGGCTTTCGGCGGCGATACAATCATTCCTCTCTGCCCTTTGCCGATCGGCGCAATAAAATCCATCAAACGCAGCGAATAATTGTTGTATTCCGTGGCCAGAGAGATCCTTTCATTCGGGAAAATCGGCGTTAAATCTTCAAACCTTGGCCGGCCGATGACCGCGCTGGCCGGTTGACCGTTAACCGTGTTGACATAAAGCAGCGCCTGGAACTTTTCTTTTTCCTTGCTCTTCCGAATGCTGCCGCTGATGATATCGCCGGTTTGCAGCTGAAAACGGCGGATCTGCGAGGGCGCGACATACACGTCATTCTCGCCCGGCATATAATTGTCACTCCGGATAAAGCCAAAGCCGTCCGGCAAAACCTCCAGCAAGCCGTAAGCGACATTGCCGCTGTCCAGCTTCATCATTTCCTCCGGCATAGAATTTTCTTCGGTTTCTTCCCGATATTCCCGGCTATTTTTTTCCTCCGGTTTTTCCGGTCTCATGCTTTTTGCATCGGCGGATGGTTCCATTTTTTCTTTATCCGCCGAATAATGTCGTTTGGGCGCAGCCCCCATTTTTTTTGCACTTGTTGTTTCTGCTTTTTTTTCTTCATTTTTAGTCAGCAAATCGACCAACTGGCTTTTTAAAAAAACCTTAGCGTCTTGAATCCCCAGTTCTGTCTGCGCCAACCGCCGCAATTCGCTTACTTTAAATTTAGAATAATCAATACTACTGTTCATACTACCTCCTCGGTTATTTATTTCAATAAAGGGGAATAAAGAAAAAGAATAGAAAATAGATAAAATCAGAATTCACTATATTATAATTATACCAGACCGCCGTAAAAATGTAAAATTAAAATTTAATGAGAACAAACGTTCTCAACCTGCTGCTACAGACCAACCGCACCATCGCTGCTTATGCTTGATATTCCGCCTGAAAGCAAACTTTCTAAAAACATACGCCATCCATTTTGGGCAAAGCCTTTTATTTTTTCAAACCAAAAGAGGAAAAAATCCTTTTGCGGTCAGCCGCTCAATTTTTCCCGCTTTTGGCTCTCGTATCCTGCCAAGCATAAATAGTTTTTCGCTGCTCAGCTTTTTCCTTGGCTTTTTGCTCTGTTTCCGCTCCAAATAAAAAAGACGGTTTCGATCAAATATAGGAAAGATTAGTTTTTCTTGGCTTTTCTTAAAGCGCTGCCAATCTTCCAACCCGCAACTGCAAGCACGCCGCTAACTACCAGCATAAAAATGTCATACAGTAAATATCTTTCTAACATAATTACCTCCTGTTTTTCATGATCGATTTGATGTTGCCGCTCAGGGCTTGATCGGCAGAAAGCCTGTTATAAAGGAATATTCGGCCGCTGCCGCCTGCTTAACACCTAAGCCGTATTTGATTGAATACTGTGCCGCACTGCGATTTGCAGCTAAGGCTTACTTATGATAAATCCTGCGGCTATTTCAGCCGCTTTGCGTTTGCTGCCTCTGCCCTTACCAAATAAGTTCCGGCCGGGTTTTGTCAATAAAGCTGTCAATCTCTTCCAAAGTAAAAAACTTCCAGGCATTCTGCGGCTGATGCTTCAAGGTCAAACCGTCCAAGTTCAGCCTTTCCTGACTCATGCCCTTACCGGCATAAAAGGTCGTCATATGCTTGCCGACCGGACAAAAAATCGGATAGCCCGCTTCTTCCGTCAAATACTTAAAGCGCGGGTCATCGCCCTTTAAATGCATGCCGAAGGGTGAAATAAAAATCTTCATTTCCCCGGTATAGGGAATGATTTTGCGGTTAAACTCATTGACCTCATACTTTAACTGCTCAACCGTAATCGTGCCCTTGCGGAAATACTGACCATGCGTAAAGCTGTGACAGGCCAGTTCCCAGCCGTTGGCCCGCAAGCCCTGTGCTACCCGCATGGCTCCGGCCTCAATTTCCGCTTCTTCTTCCGGCGTATGCACCGGAAGCTTAGCATCCGCTGCTGTCCGAAACTTTTGCAGCTCATTTAAACGATAGCCGAACACCCCTTCGTAGCCGGTCATAGCCACGATTCCTTTTGCTCCCCGCCAGGAAAACTCCGGATGCTCTTTGACAAACTGCTCGACGATCGGAAAAACATCGCCGTCATAGGTCTGCGCCAAAGTCCCGTCCGCCTGCCGCACCAAAGTCACCACTTCGTTTTGGTCATTGATTTCCAGCCGCACCGGAAAACACTTATCCCGCTGCATATACTCATAATAATTCACATCGTCAACCGATAAGATCAGCGGCTTTTTGCCGGCCGGCAAATAAATATCTTTGGCTTTGGCATTGCCGGCTTCATCATAATCCAGCATATCTTCCAGCCGGTAAATGACAAAATCTTTTTTCAGCAGGATCGGCAGCATCCCCTTAAACTCGTCAACCGTCGTCATCCAAAAGTTATAACCGTTAGACGTCGGCGAAGCAAACGCCGCCGCCGGGTCAATAATCAAACTATGAAAGAAAATATGATAGGTGTCACCCTCATATTTGACCAAAGCGTCTTTCAGCGCCTGGATCTCGGCGATTTTGGCCTGTATTTCCGGGCGCCCAGCCGCTTCCGATGCGGCAAGCTCAGCGATCGCCTCATCATAATAATAGCCTCTGGCCATATAATCGGCTTTTTCCATCTGCTCCGCCGCCAAGGCTTTCAGCCGTTCTTCTTCTGCCGCTTTTCTTTCTTCTTCGGCTTTCTTGGCTTCTTCCTCCGCCTGCCGCTTGGCCGCTTCCTCCTGCTCGGCTGTCTGTTTTTCCTGTTTTTCAGCCGGTTCCTTTCCCGAAGCGGCGGGCTGACCGGTCCTGCCGCTTTCCCCGCAAGCACTCAATATAATTATCGTCATCATCAGGCAAATTATCGACACTATTTTCTTAAATTTAATTTTTAACATTCTTTTCCCCCCTTTTTTCTATCTTTAATCCTCTTTTATCCCGCAGCTTCCCCGTGAAATGCTGCATTACTTTCTATAAACTGTTTTGTTTCTGGTGTCCGCCTTTCCGGCAAACGGTTAAATCCTTTTGCCCGTCATCCTTATCTACCCGACGAAAAACACGTCCTTAAACGAACCGCGGACTAAGCGAAAGGACAAAGCCTTTTGGCGAGCTAACCAAGCAAAAAGGCAAAGTCTTTTGGTGAACAAACCAAGCAAAAAAGCAAAGTCTTTTGGCGAACAAATCAAGCAAAAAAACACTGTCTTTTGACGAACGAATCCAGCGAAAAGGCAACGTCTTTTGGCGAATCCCTGCGTAAAAAACTGTTCTATCAAACTGAGTTACTGCTTTTTCGCCTGCAAATATTGATTGAGCGCCTCTAAATAATGCACAAAATAGCCCTGCTGCACCTCGGCCGCAAAGCCGTTTTGCCGGATCTCGGCCAACGGAATGCTTTTCCGGCCGCCCGTCTTGCTTTTTTTCGCAAAGTCAGCCACAAATCGGTAAGGTAAGAGATACACCGCTTCTTCCGCCTCAAACCGAATCAAAAAAAAACTGATGCCTTCCTGTTTTTCAAAATCGGCCATAAATTCCAGCTGATGCTCATGAATATTCGCCAGCGGCAGAACTTCTTTCTGAATGTTTTTCGCATCAAAGCAAATTGGAATCCCCTGCGCTACCCCGATATAATCAACCGTTGAGCGTTTTTCAAAATAAGCCTTTTTAATATTGCCCCGCTGCGGATCGAGTTCGACCGGCTTAATCGGCGTCGGTATCTTCTGCACCAGTGCCAAACCGGCCGTCCGGTATCGTTCATTGGCCAAATTAATCAATTCCTCAAAAGTATCGCCGCGCAGCCCTCTCGATGCCCAATAGCCCATATTCCATCCTTTTTAACTCAATTTTCCCCTGTCCCCAAGCCGGCAAACCCGTCAATCGCCAGCTTTGCTTTCGGCTCAGACGGCAATTTTTCCCGATTACACGCTCCGTTTTCTTCCAGACGGTAGTCTCCCCTGATTGAAAACTTTGCTTCTGCCTGGCAGGAAATCTTCCCTAATTGAAAACTTCGTTTTCTGCCCGTTCGCAAGCTTTGCTTTTGGTCAATACGGAAAAGTTAAGTTTGCAAATAAATCTTGTTTTATCCGGGCAAACATTACCGGATAAGGCGCCGTCACCCGGTGCCGATCCCAAATCACCTGATGGCAGTGCAGGAGTTGGCCGCTTAAACCATACCGCCGGCGAAAATCTTCATTGCGCTCCCGCCGTCCGTATTTAAAGTCCCCCAGAATCGGCCGGCCAATACTGGCTAAATGCGCCCGGATCTGATGGGGCTTGCCATGTTTAATTTCCGCCTGCACCAGGGTAAAATCACCCTTTTGCGCCAACGGAACCACTTTGGTCACAATCTCTTGGCCGCCTGCACCCATTTTTTCCAAGTCTTGGCAGACCCGCACCCGGTTATTTTTTTCTTCTTTTTGCAGATAATCGCGAAGCAGCAGTTCTTGGTCTAATTTACCGCACAAAATAGCATGATAGATTTTTTGAATCGGGATTTGATTTAAATACTGCAAGCTTTTAATATTTTTGCCGACAATCACCGCGCCGGTCGTATTGCGGTCTAACCGGCTGACCACGCCAAAGCGCTCGCCCGGCAAGTAGCCGGACAGTTCATCAATCAAATCGGCGTCCTTCCCGTTCGGCTGCGATAAGAGCCCGGCCGGCTTATTGACTACCAGCACGTCCTCATCTTCATACAAAACCGCAAAGGTTTGCTCTGCCGCCGTCCGGTTGCTGCGCCCAAACTCCGCTAAGGTTTGCTCCGAAAAATAAATTTGAATTCGGTCGGCTGCCGCCAGAATCTCACTGCCCGCGGCTTTTTGCTGATTCAAGCAAATGTTTTTTTTACGCAGCATTTTATAAAGAAAGCTTTTGGGCATTTGCGGAAAATAACGAAGCAAATACTTATCCAGCCGCTGTCCGCTGTTCTTTTCCTCAATGGTAATCTCCCGCACAATATTTCCTACTTTCCTTGTTTTTCCTGCTTTCTGTATTTTCCCGGCTTGCCTGTTGCCTCTGTTTTCCCTATTTCTTCTATTTCCCGGTATGACCGAAGCCGCCCTCGCCCCGCTCTGTCGCAGCCAGTTCTTCTACCTCGCGAAAATCAGCCTGCACGATCGGATTAATCACCAGCTGAGCAATCCGGTCGCCCCGTTTAAAAGCAAACGTCTCACGGCAATGATTGATTAAAATAACGACGATCTCGACCCGGTAATCAGCGTCAATCGTACCGACGCAGTTAACCATGGAAATACCGTGCTTTAAGGCCAGACCGCTGCGCGGCCGAACCTGGGCTTCATAGCCGTCCGGTACCGCCAGCTTAACGCCGGTTGGAATCAAGCGGATCTCCCCCGGTAAAAGAACAATTTCCTCATCAACCGCCGCCATCAGGTCAACCCCGGCCGACAGTTCCGTTTGATACGCCGGCACAGGCAAGTCCTTAGCCAAGCGAATCAACTCGATTTGAATTTTCTGCATTATCTTTCCTTTCCCAAACGCCAATCTGCTGATTTTTAGCGGCTTGGCCTTTCTCTTTAAGGGTGCGGCAATGCCTGCCGCCTGCCCGTGCCAACGCTTATCAAATGAAAACAGACGGCTCAGCCGCCCGCCTCTTAAAGCATATCCGAGGCAGGCAGCCGCCGCTTACAGCATTTTCTACTATTACAGCAAAGCTTTGCGCGATAAGTTGATCAGGCCTTGCTCGTCAATTTCTACTACCTTGACTTTAATCACAACGCCGACCTGAACAACTTCCTCAACCTTGGCTACCCGGATT
>CAUVDV010000062.1:0-13177 GCA_963550755.1 uncultured Lachnospiraceae bacterium | reverse complement strand
GTCGCTCCCGCTGGTCGCGCCGCTTTACTCTCGATTTCCTTGCTTGTCATATGGAAAAACCGTCTGGCAAGCAAGCTTGCCGACTGTTTTTCCATATGACAAGGCTTTCCTATTACATTATACCAACCATCTAGGGTAAGCGCAATTTTTTTAGGTCTTGTAATACAAATTTAATTTGATCGAGCATGGCGCTGGGGGTGGGGATGCGGAGCAGGAAGGCGGAGCTGCCTTTGGTTTGGAAGCGGATTTCTTGTTTTCTTTCTTCCAAAAAGGGCAGGAGTTTGCTGCCGTCAAAGCGGGCGTTTGGCAGGACAACTAATTCAACTTCGCCGTTTCGCATTTGCACTTCGGTGATTTCCAGTTCATGGGCTAGGCCTTTAATCAAGCCGATTTTGAGGAGATTTTGTACGCTTCTTGGCGGTTCGCCGTAACGGTCGATCAGTTCATCCAAAATATCCAAATAATCGGCTTCGGTTCGAATCGAGGCAATTTTTTTGTAAGCAGCTAATTTTTCTTCTTCCTGTTCAATATATTCCGGTGGGATATAAGCGTCAATTTTCAGCTCAATGCTGGTTTCAAAGTCCTCGGATACTGCCATTTGCCTAGTTTTCGCGCTGATACTGCCCGCTACCAGCTTGGTATAAAGCTCATAGCCAATGGCGTCCATGTGTCCGCTTTGGCTGGTGCCCAGGACATTGCCTGCTCCCCGGATTTCCAGGTCGCGCATGGCAATCCGGAACCCGGAGCCGAACTCGGTAAACTCGCGAATCGCTTTCAGCCTTTTTTCCGCCACTTCCTGCAAAACTTTATCTCTTTTATAGGTTAAATAAGCGTACGCTACCCGCGAGGAACGGCCGACCCGACCCCGCAATTGATAAAGCTGACTAAGCCCCATTTTATCGGCGTCCTGAATAATAATCGTATTGACATTGGGAATATCCAGACCCGTTTCAATAATGGTCGTCGCTACCAGGACGTCAATTTCGCCCCGAATAAAGGACAGCATAATGCTCTCCAGCTCATGCTCCGACATCTGGCCGTGCGCGTAAGCGATGGAAGCCTCCGGAATCAATGCCTGCAAGCGGCCGGTAACTTCTTCAATATTACGCACCCGATTATATACATAATAAATCTGGCCGCCGCGGCTGATTTCCCGATAAATCGCATCCCGGATCAGGCCCTCGTCATGCTCCAGCACATAGGTTTGAATCGGCTGCCGCTCATGCGGCGGTTCTTCCAGGACCGACATATCGCGAATGCCAATCAGCGACATATGGAGCGTTCGCGGAATCGGCGTGGCCGTCAGGGTCAGAACATCAATATTTTCTTTTAACTGTTTGATTTTCTCCTTGTGCTTAACGCCAAATCGCTGTTCCTCATCAATAATTAAAAGTCCCAGCTCCTTAAACCGCACGTCTTTTGACAGCAGTCGGTGCGTACCCACCACCATATCCAGCAAGCCCCGCGACAGCTCATCCAGCGTCCGTTTCATTTCCTTGGGCGTAGAAAAACGGCTCAATATTCCAATCCTGACCGGAAAGTCCTTGAACCTCTGCACAAAATTATTATAATGCTGCTGTGCCAAAATTGTCGTCGGCACCAAATAAGCCACCTGCCGGCCGTCCTGAATCGCCTTAAAAGCCCCGCGCAGCGCCACTTCGGTTTTGCCGTAGCCGACATCGCCGCAAATCAGCCGATCCATCACCTTGGCCGAACACATATCGGCTTTTACATCGGCAATCGCCGTCAGCTGATCATCCGTTTCCTCATAGGGAAATAATTCCTCAAACTCCTGCTGCCAAACACTGTCGGCGCTGAAGGAAAAGCCTTTGGCCTGCTCGCGGTGCGCGTAAAGTTCAATCAGCTCCGTCACCATTTCATCAATTGCTTTTTTGGCTTTGCTGACTGTCCGCTTCCACTCCTGGCCGCCTAGCTTACTTAGCTTCGGCGCTGCTCCCTCGCCGCCGATATATTTTTGAATCCGGTCAAGCTGCGTGGTTGGAATAAATAAGACCCCATCATCCTGATATTTGATTTTAATAAAATCCCTGGCCATGCCGTCCGTTTCAATCGTTTCCACCCCGGCGAAAATACCGACGCCGTGGCTTTCATGGACGACATAATCACCGGCCTTCAAGTCATAAAAGCTTTGCAGCCGCTGGCCGGCCGTTTTCGTTCCCGTCTTTTTTTTCTTTCGGCTCCCCCTGGCCTCCGCTTCGGCAAAAACCGCCAATCGGATTTCCGGATAAATAAAGCCCTGCCGCAAGCCGCCCACTGCCAGCGCAATCTTGCCGGCCACTGCTTCGCCCTCTTCTCTGGCCTGAAAAACGGGCAGCCCATAATTTTCCAACAGCTCCTGCAAATTGGACAGCATCACGCCGGTCGCCGCCAACACTACAATCCGGTACTGCTGCTTGACATAATAGGCCAAATCCTTAGCCATGGCCGCAAAATCATGATGATATAAGTGCGCACTGCTGCCGTTTATCTGCACCTCTTCCCGGTAGGGAATCTCCTTGCCGGCCTGATACAGGCTGCTGAACAAAAGGCTTTCCTTGCCGGCTAAGCGAAACAGCAGCTTCTTATAATCCAGTCCCCCGTTTTTTTGCTCCAGTAAAAGATGGCCCTTAAAAAAACGATTTTCCAGGCTTTCCCGGTACTCCGTTTCCAGCGTCCGAATGCTGTCTAAAATTTTCAGCGGCTCATCCAAAATAATCAGCGGTTTGGTAAAGTAATCCAGTAAATCCGCGGTTTCCGTAAAATAATAATTTAAATTGCTCTCAATTCCGGCAAAGCTGCCGTTATTTTCCATTTTGTCAATCAACGCCGCCACGGTTTTATCGAGCTGGGCCAAAGCCTCGGCATCGCCCTTTAATTTTTGAGCGGTTGCTTTGTGATCCCGGCGCAGCCTGGCCACTGCTTTTTGCGCCATACCGGGCGCTAAGACAATCTCGCGGTTGGGAAAAATTTCCAGACTCTCGATCTCCCGCACCGAACGCTGGGTATCGGGATTGATCAGCCGGAGCGAATCAATTTCATCATCAAAAAACTCAATCCGCACGGCAAACTCGCCAAACGGCGGAAAAATATCAACAATTCCGCCCCGTAGCGCGAACTCGCCCCGTCCTTCAATGGCCGCTGCCCGCTCATAGCCCATATTAACCAGCTTTTCAGTCAAAACCGGCTGCGCCATTTGACTGCCCCGCTCCAGCCGAATCCGGGCAGCAGCAAAGGCATCCCTAGGCAGCATGGCGTCTTTTAAGGCCTCAATGCTGCAAATCACCGTGATATCCTCACCCGCCAGCAATTTTTGCAGCACTGCCAAGCGCAGCCGAACAATGTCCTGGCTGCGGACGTCGGCCTGATAAAAAATAACATCCTTGGCCGGATACTGCCAAACCTCTTTTTCATAAAACGCAAAGCTTTCCGCCAGCTGCCGCACTTGCAGTTCATTATAAGTGACGATCAGTTTCTGCCGCTCCCGGCCGGCGGTCAAAGCATGCGCCAAATGAACCTTTTGCTCATCGGTAACGCCGTTTACCGCCAAAGGCCCCTCCTGTCTTTCGATTTTATTTTTTAACAGCCGAAAAGCCTCTAAATCATTTAGAGGCTTTAATAATAAATCCATCAGATTTACTCCTTTATGTAATTACCCTGCTCATTTTCCCTGCGGAAAATCCAGCCGCGCGAGTCCCCTATTAATCCGCCGGGGGATCAGTACTTTACAGTTCTTTGGCCTTATTGTAATCCTTTAACTGTTTTTCAAAGGTATACGGCGCTTTGTTCTGAAACATATACGCATCGGTCGTGCTGTCCACAATCACCCATTTGCCGCCAACATAAATTTCATTCCAAGCGTGATAGACGGTCGTAAAAGTCGAATACCCCTTGATCATCTTGGTCGGAATCCCCTGTTCGCGCAGGACCGCCGCAAAGAGCGAGGAATAGTCATAACAAATGCCGTTTTGGGTCGTCACCGTATCGTCAATATTGGGCAGATAAGAAGTATCAATCCGGTTAATCTTCTCGTAATCATACACAATCTTTTCAATAATGTATTGATATAAGACCTTGATTTTTTCATCCTCAGTCAGTTTGCGGCCCAACTCTTTTTCTTGCGTCTCAATCAGCTGCTGCGATATCTTAATCGCCTTTTTCTGCTCATCCCAGTCAATTTCCTGCACCGACTGCAAATAAACGGCGTTCGGGTCGGATAACGTAACGTTAAACTCCTTACCGGTCAAAGGCCGATATTTATTGCCTTCGGTATTCTCATACACCTTGACGCTATAACTGCCATTGCCCATTTGCAGCGGAAAGTAAACCATTTTATCCAAGTTCTGCAAGTTATACGTATACTTTTCTGTGCCTTTGCTGACCATCAGTTTGGTTTTTTTGGCCGTGCCGGTGTTAAAATAAATCCCGACCTTACCCTGCGCGCTTTTGCTGTCGTCAATCCTGATTTCTTCCGCCCATACTTCGCCGCTTATTAGACCTAAACCGATAATCACCAGACCAATTAGCATGATCCATTTTTTCATTTTTCTTTCTCCTTTCGGCCTAAAAGAAAGCTAAAAATAAAAGAAGCTTTCTTTCGGTTGCTGGCTGCCACCCCTAAGGAAGGCCCTATAGTTTTGCGTCCTGCTCTTTCAAGCAGTTTGCCCTTGTCGCTGAAAGCGCTTGCCCCATCATAAAGCTTCGCAAAGCGGCGTCAAATCACCAAGCTTTATATGAGCCATGCCCTATTAAGTTTTACCCTACTTTACTATATTTTCCCCCAAAAATCAAGTCCTTCTTATAGGAAAATATTCCTATTATTCTCATCATTTTTCTAGTCTTTTTGCCCTTGTCAATTCTAGGTCTGCTGAAAAATATTTTTTATTGCTCTGCCGCCGGGGTTGGTTCCGCAGTTTTGGCCGGTGATTCGGCCGGCGCCGAATTTTGTTCGGGCTGTTCCGGAGCAGATTCGGCCGGCGCTGCCGCTTTGGCCTTGACAATGATCCTTTCCTCCGGGTTAATCCCCAGCTCGCAGGTAATCAAAGTAACGACTTTATCGGTTTTATTTTTCTGGGACAAAACGGATATGTCTTTTTTATTCACTCTTTTTTTCTCGTAAACCGTATAAGCCGTTGATCCCGATTTGGTATTAATCACAATGCTGTCCCCGTTTTCCAACTCATCCAAACGGTTAAAGAAATCGCCAAAGCTGTGACTGCGATGACCAGCCAGCACGGAATTGCCGTTTTCGCCCAGCCCGGCCGTCTGCGGCATATGACCGATGCAAAAGCGCAGAGTAGCGTTATCCACTCCTTCCGCCACCGGATATTTCAGCTTGATTTTGGGAATTTCAATAATCCCAATTGCCGTCGGACCGGTTGTCAGCTTGGCAGCACTATGCGGATCCAGACCCTCGCTTTGCTCAATCTCCCGAATGGCCTTGGCCGACGCGTCCAAATCGCCCTGCAAAGTGGCATCATCGGTATAGCCCAGTTCCTGGTTTAATTTTTCCGCTTCCGTCCCAATCGCGTCATTGATATCCATTTGGTCATAAAACTCTTTCAGCATTTGCTGCTGCTGCCGATCCGCCAGGTACCGGCCGATAAAGGGAATACAAATAATGACAATACCGCCGATCAGCAGTAAGTTCCCCAGTCGGCCGCGCCAGCCCCGTTTTTTCGGCGCGGCCGGCCGGCCGCCGTTTGTTTTTTCCACTTCCCCGGTTTCTGTCTTCCCGGCTGTTTTTTCCGGCTCAGACTTTTCCGGCTCATTTTTTTCCCGATCAGCGCCATTTTCCGCCGAATTCATTGCCTCTGCGCTGCCGGCGGCTAAACTTTCGATATTTTCGGCACTGCCCGTATTTTCCGCCATTTTTATATCATCTGTATTGGCAATCGTTTTTTCCTGTTCTTTCATTTTTCCTTTTTCCTTTGTTTTACTTTGCATCGATTTTTTTCGTTGAAAATCTTACCCGTTATAATGATTCATGGCGTAAGCGATTCCCCGCTCCAAATAGGCCTTGATCGCTTCGGCCGCTTTCAGCGCCATGTCCGCCGCTGTTTTTATTTCTTCGCGGCTCATCCGCTTCAGCACAAAATCCGCCAAGTCCATGCCCGGAACTTGCGGCCCGACCCCGACCCGAAACCGAATAAACTCCTGCGTGCCTAGATGGGCAATGATATTTTTCATGCCGTTATGCCCGCCGGCGCTGCCTTTTTCCCGAATCCGGAGCTGCCCCAAATCAAGACTGCTTTCATCATAAACAACCGCTATGTCCTGCGACGTCAGCGAGTAAAAATCCATCGCGGCGCGAATGCTTTCGCCGCTGAGATTCATATAGGTCTGCGGCTGCAGCAAAATCACTTTTTCGCCGCCAATCTGCCCCTGTCCCCAAATCGCCCGGTATTTTTTTTTATCCAGCCGAATTCCGGTTTCATAGGCCAGCCGCTCAATCACTTCAAAGCCAATATTATGCCGGGTGGCCGCGTACTGCGTCCCCGGGTTGCCTAATCCGGCAATGATCTTCATGTTTCTACCCTTTCTTGCGCCGGCGTTTGACCGGCTGTCTTTTCTCTTTTGCCCTTAAAACCTTAGTCTGTCTTCAAGCTGCTCTCTTTTGATGTCAACACACTTTCTCCGGCGCCCCCCCCTTGCCCAGCCAAGTGGACAAATCACCAAGAGCAGCGCTTGCACCCGCGCCAAAAGAGCAGTCTTAGCCTTTTGACCGTGGGGTGTCTAAAAACTGCTTCCGCCAATCGCGAAAAAGTAAGCCGCTAACTAAAAAAGACAGCTCCGATTTTAGCAAAATAAGCCAAATTATTTCACCTCAATATTTTGATCCCGGTTTGGACCAACCCCAACATAGCTGACCCTAGCGCCGCATTTTTCCTCAATAAAAGCAATATAATCCTTTACTTCCGGCGGCAGATCCTCATATCGGCGAATATGGGAAATATCGCCCCAGCCCTTTAATTCCTGATAAACCGGCCGGCACTTGGCCAGTTCATTTAAGCTAGCCGGAAAATCTTTGATCTGCCGGCCGTCTTTTTCATAAGCAACGCAAACTTTAACTACCGGAAGATTTGACAGCACGTCAATCTTGTTTAAAGCAATATCAGTCAGCCCGTTTGTCCGGACGGCAAAGCGCCCGATGACGGCATCAAACCAACCCGTTCGGCGCGGCCGGCCGGTCGTTGTCCCAAACTCATGGCCAACCTGCCGAATCCGTTCGCCGGTTTCATCATCTAGCTCCGTCGGGAAAGGCCCGGAACCAACTCTGGTCACATAGCCCTTCATCACGCCGATGCTTTGTGTCAGCTTGTTCATACCCAGCCCGCTGCCGGAAGCAACGCCGCCGGTTGTCGGATGCGAGGAAGTAACAAACGGATACGTCCCCAAATCCAAATCCAAGAGCGTACCCTGCGCCCCTTCAAACAGGACTTCCTTACCAGCGCCGGCCGCTTCGTCAACCAGCGCCGTTGTATCGGTAAAATATTGCTTCAATCGCTCGGCGTAGCCCAAATATTCTTCTATTATTTTATCGGCATCCAAGGTTTGATCCGATAAGTATATTTTCTCAATCATTTTATTTTTAAATTCAACATTTTGTTTTACTTTAGCAGCAAAGATTTCCGGCTCCAGCAAGTCGCAAACCCGAATCCCGGTCCGGCCGGCCTTATCCTCATAACACGGCCCGATGCCCTTGCCGGTCGTGCCGATATTGTCCTTGCCCAGGTAAACTTCATGCAGCTGGTCAAGTATTTTATGATAGGGCATGACCAAATGCGCCCGCAGGCTAATCCGCAGGTTCTCAAAATGAACGCCCTGCTCCGCCAGTTCGGCCATTTCCTCGAGCAGCCCCTTTAAATCAATGACTACGCCGTTGCCAATGACGCACAGAGTATTCGGATACAAAATACCGGACGGAACCAAATGAAACTTATAGACCTTATCCTCCACTACCACGGTATGTCCGGCATTGTTGCCGCCCTGGTAGCGGACCACCATATCGGCTTTTGCCGCTAAGATATCAATATATTTTGCTTTGCCCTCATCGCCCCATTGCGCTCCGATAATTACTCTTACCGCCATTTTCTTCCTCCTTCATCGATTGGCCGCGCCGTTTGCACCACAGCCGCCCCCCGGCTGACAAAGTCCTCCTTTTTTAAGTGAAAGCTCCGCCGGCCGCTTGACTAAAAACATGGCATCCTGCCTGGCACCATTTTTTATCATATCAGAAATCCGAACGATTCGCAAGGGATTTTGTCGAAATGTTATAAAGGGGACAAATTAGTCTTTACTATTTCATAAAATTTGATATAATATGTTATGAAAGGGGTATTGTCCTTAGTTTTAAGCTTGCCGGTGCTGAGCAGTTTCAGCCGCCGGGCAACGTGAAGTCTTTCAATATTCCTTTGATCAGCTTCATAGAAAGGTTGTGAGTAAATGAGAATGGAGCGAGTCAACAATAATCAAATTAAATGTTATTTAAATAAAAGCGATCTTTCGGCGCGGGAGTTAAACTTTTCAGAAATCGCCTATGGCAATCCCAAAACCCAGCGCTTATTTCAGGATATGATGGCTAAGGCCTTTCAGGAATTGGGTTTTGATATGCAGGACGTACCGATTATGATTGAAATCGTGCCGGTGTCCTACGACAGCATTATGCTGATCATCACCCGAGTTGAAGATCCCAGCGATATTGACGATCAGTTCCTGGAATTTCAGCAGCCGCAGCCGACCGGCAAGGAAAGCAGTTCTAACATCCGCAAGGCCGACAGCAACCCGCAAGTTTCCAAGCCCGTTTTTCAGGATCTGAATTCCTACAAGAAAAATGAATTAACGGATGTTTCCTTTGCTTACGTATTTGACAGCTTAGAGGCGGTGATCGCCGCCGCTCATGAGTTAGCCAAGTACCGAATCAGCCAAAGCGATCTTTATCAGGAAGATGACACTTATATTCTGCTGATTAAAAACCGCAGCACGACTAAGGATTTGCGGATTCTGATTTCCGGTCTTTTGGCGGAGTTCGGCAGTGTTTATAAAAATAATGCCGTTTCCTTTGAATATTACAAGGAACATTGTGAACTAATTATGGAAAATGACGCAATTGCCAAGCTTAGTTTGTTATAAACCAAACTTAAACTGTCCGCTTCTCCGCTTGTCGGTTTTCAGTCAGCGGCCACGCAGCTGATTGCCGATATCTTTTTACCCTTGCGGCGAAACCTGACGCCGGCGCAGAAAAGCTCAAATTCCCCAGCTATGTTGCGCACTAAAAGCGTGAGTGCAAGATGAGAGAAAAATGGGCAGGGCATGCGGGCATGCATAGGCACATTTTTCGAGCAGCTTATATGAGCGGTGATGCGTAGAGAAAATCCGTAAGGATTTTCTCGCACTCACGTTAAAGCTATGGTTATGGTATAAACAAGAAAGGAGTTCCCTTGAAGCTTTTTGATTTAGACGGGCCTTTTCAGCATTATGGCGGAATGGTCTTTGATTTATTAGCTGCCAATTTGCTTTGGCTTTTTTTAACAATATTCAGCGCCGGGATTTTATCCGGCCCCGCAACTTTAGCGCTTTATCAAAGCGTTTATCAAAGCAGCGTTTTGCAGGAAGGCTATTTTTTTAAAACCTTTTTAAGTTCGCTGAAAAAACGCTTTTTCTTTCAGCTTGGTTTTTGCCTGCTCTACTTTATCTTTATGGCGCTGTCGCTCTTTAACCTTTACCTGACCTTTACCGGCCGATTCGGCGCGCTTTGGCTGCTGCCGGTTTACTTTTTTATTTTCATGGAATTATCGCTTTTTGGCACGGTGGCTTTGCCGCTTTTGTCACAGAACCGGGGATTGCGCTTTTTGGATTTAATTAAGATCAGCTTTATTATCGCCAACAAGCATTTGCCTTGGGTCTTTCTCTGTACCCTGCCTAACGCAGCGATTGTTTTTGTTTTCCTTATTTCTTTTTTCGGTTATGTGGAATATTCCTTTATCTTATTCTTTCTGCCGGCTTTGTCGGCCCTGCTGATCGGTCATGTCATCTTAAAAAAGGTGCTGGCGCAGTATGGATATTTTGAGGGTTTTGGTGAAAAAAGCGCGTAAAAGCACATAAAAGAAAGTATGAAAAAAAGCATAGAAAGCCGGTTTTGGCTTAGCTATGCTTTTTTCATTGACTATACGCCTTAAACAGATAAAGTTTTCAACATTTTTGGTGTGAAAAATAAAGACCGGCTGCCGTTTCGGCCATAACTCCGCTTTTTCCGGCAAGAGGCAGTTAAACTATACCGCTTTTTCAATCGGCACCCATAGCTGCATTTGGTAGTCCTCGGCGCCCATGTCGCCCTCACTGTACACTTCAAAATCCGGCTGCCCGGAATGAACATAGCCCTGCTCCGGGAAAAATACTTCCATTAAGTATTTCCAGCCTTCATGAATGCACTGCGGCACCGGGCCTTGCAGCTCGGCAACGGCATATTCGGCCGCTTCAATCTCCAGTACGGTTAATCCCAGCTCTTTGGCCCTGGCCAAATCTTTAACATCATAAGCCGCCATGTAATTGATAATCGCCGGATTTTTCACATCATGACATATGCCAAAGCTTTGGCCGCTTCCTAAGCGCGCCAGCTGCTCGGGCGGACACTTGGCGAAAAGCTCCCGCCATATCTCCGGACAAAGCTGGCTGTCAATATTGGCCCGCTCCATCCCGGCGACGGTAAACGCCGGCTTTTTTTCAATCGTGATATTCATTGTTTTTCCTCCTCGTATGCTCAATGCTAATTGAATTCGGGAAACGATCTTAAATTGTTTCCCGGCTCGAACCTGCGAAGGAGAAAAGCCATGAAATTTTTTAAAGGCACCGCCAAATGAATCCGGCGTTTCATACCCATATTTAACGGCAATATCAATAATTTTAGCCGTTCCTTCCCTTAATTCAATCGCCGCTTCGGTCAGCCTCCGCTGACGCAGATATTCGCTTAGCGTCATATCGGTCATGATGGAAAACAGCCGGCTAAACATGGCCGGCGAGTAGCCGGAAAGCTGCTGCAGCTTCTTTTCGTCAATCTCGTCCGCCAATACCGTTTCCAGATAATTCATCGTTTGATTAAATGCCTGTATCATATTCACGGCCTTTTCTCCTTTCATGACCATATTATCACGCCGGCACGGCAAATTCCCTATTTTTTCGGTACAAAGAAAATGGGGTGGCTTTAATCGGCAAAATATCTTATGCGCAAATCTTGCCTTCTTTGTAACATTCGTAAATATATTGCCGCGACTGATAATAAAAATCGGTATTGTAATTAGATATGGCCGTGTCAATCCACGAAGAGTAAATCTCCATAATCCATTCCGTAATGTCGCGCTCGCCGCCTTCCGCGGCATCTTCAATCAAGCGCTCATATACCTCGCCAATCGTCCAATAATCCGGTACTTCATATCGGCATTTGCCGACATTATCAAACGCTCCCGCCGGGATTTGCGCTCTGCCGGTAAAGTCATCCGCCACCTTTTCGATCGGTTCGCAATGAAAAACATCGGCATATTTATATATTCTCGTTATTTCCTCTTTTCCCAAGCAGTTTACCACCGCCGATCTTGGCAGCTTTTGCTGCCTGCCGATAAACTCAATTAAGCTGCACGTAAAAAACAGCGCGCTATCATTCTTCATCTCTTACCTCCCTGCCTTTCAAAAACCGCAATGTCGTTAAAGCTTTTGCTGTATGAAAGCTGATTTGATGAGTTGGCCTTTTAAATTTGGCTAAGCTCCAAAACGCTTCCCGACTGATTTTTTTATCAATAAAGTTCTGAACATAATTAAATATTGTATCATCAGCCATTGGCCCTTCCACAATATCATAATCATGCGCTTGTCCGCTTCTGCACGCCGCAACAAAATCCAGCCATTCTTCCGTCATCTCCGAAAATATTTTTAAATTCAGCGAATCATTAGGAATATAAACATATTCATTCAAAAAACCGATTTGATTAAATCTTGTCGCCCAGCGTTTGGCCTGCTCAGAATACATCGTACAGTAAAATCCGAAATAAAAATCTTTATTGTACTTTTGAATTCTAATCTCCGGCCATTCAACAATTTCCTTGCTTCCGTGATATAAAATCTGCTCTTTCTGCAAAAGCCTCTCATCTCCTCTCGGCAGCTATTTTTTAGATATAATAAATCTCTTCCTTTATAATACTATACTGCCCAGCCTAATCCGTCAATCCCTAATGTCGGTGAAAAGGGCGGAAAGCTTAATATAATAACTCCGCTTTTTCGGTACAAAGAAAATGGGGTGGCTTTAATCGGTGCTTTTGCCCAGCCTTGCCTTGCCCCAAGGGCATTCGGACAGCAAAAAGCAAGTGCCGCACTGGGGGCTGCGCGCCTTGCAGATGGTTCGCCCCAGCGCAATAATCTGCGTATTGTAGCGGAGCCAATGCTCCTTGGGGAGCTTCTTTTGCAAGTCATATTCAATCTTAACCGGATCGGTTTCGGCCGTAATCCCCAGCTTGCCGGAAATCCGCTTCACATGCGTATCAACAATAATACCGGCAATGCCGTATAAATGCCCCAAGGCGACATTGGCGGTTTTGCGGCCAACCCCCGGTAGCTCGGTCATTTGTTCTATCGTCCGCGGCAGCCGGCCATCGTATTTTTCCAGCAAAATCCGGGCGCAGTTTTGCATATTTTTAGCCTTGTTGTGATAAAAACCGGTGGAATGAATATCATCCTCCAGCTCCGCTAAAGGTACTTTGGTGTAATCCAATAAGAAATTATATTTTTTAAATAAGTCCTTCGTCACCAGATTAACCCGCTCATCGGTACATTGGGCGCTTAGGATGGTGGCAAATAAAAGCTCATAATCCCGCCCCGGCGTATAGTTTAAATAGCAAACAAACTCCCGCCCATACTGCTCATCCAGCCGCTTCAAAATCGTCTTAATCGCTTTTTGGGTTATCATATACTTCCATCCTTTTTTCTTGAGCACAAAAAAAGACGATGGCTATCGTCTGATTCATCGTCTGTGACTGGGCATACTGGATTTGAACCAGTGAATGCAGGAGTCAAAGTCCTGTGCCTTACCGCTTGGCTAATGCCCAACAAAAAGCGCGAAACGGGATTCGAACCCGCGACCCTCGCCTTGGCAAGGCGATGCTCTACCACTGAGCCATTCGCGCATAAAGAAAAA
>CAUVDV010000061.1:0-13246 GCA_963550755.1 uncultured Lachnospiraceae bacterium | reverse complement strand
GGGCGTCTTTTAATGCCGCTAAACTGCCGCTTTGGTTTTGGACGACCATTGCTACCATTGGCTAAAGTTACTTAGACTTTTTCATTATGATGCGGCAAATGCCTTATTTGTATTTACCAAAAGGCTTTGCTTTTTCGCCGGCATTCGCGTTTCTGTCGGTGAAAAAGACAAAAAGACGGCATCTTTTCGCAGAAACGGAAACCGCCGTCTTTTTCTCTCTATTTTAAGGGCTACGACCGGCTTTGTCAATTGGGATTTTCCGGTCAGAAAAGCAAAAATAATGAAAATAATGAGGATTTTGCGATGCACAAAATACCGGCTGAACGATAACATTGGTTTTTATAAAAAAGAAAAAAGGCAAAGCCTGTTTTTAGACTTTGCCTTTGAAAATCAGCCTGCTTTTTTATTGTTTATTGGGATTTTCGTTTAAGCAGAGGGTTTTGTTTTTTGCAAAAACGACAGCTTGGTCTCCGAAATGATGATTGCGCAGAAAATCAGGACAAAACCAACTAATGATTTAACGGTAATTTGTTCCATGCCCAACATCCATGGGAAAAGAATACCGAAAATAGATTCAAATCCCAAAATAATCGCCGCACTGTTTGGGTCGGTATGCTTTTGGCCAAGATTTTGAAATAAAAGCGCAACGCATGTACACATAAGCGCCAGATACAGAACCTCTAAAACAGGGCGAGTATTCCAAACGATGTGCGAGTTATCCTCAAAAGCTAAGGTAGTAATCCACGAAAGAATACCGGCAGCAACAAACTGTAAAATCGTCATCAGGAAAGGGTCTTTTCCCTTAGAAAATTTAGCAACGGCTACGATATGAGAAGCAAATAAAACCCCGCTTAAAAGCGCTAAACCGTCGCCCATTAATTCTTCATAAGTACTGGGAAAAAGCGAGCCGGTGGAGTTAGACATGGCAATAAAAAAGATACCGGTAACACAGAAAACAGCCGCCATAATATTATACTTGTCCGGTTTTGTCCGGTCGACAAGCCAGAATAAAAACGGCACGATAACGCAGTAAGAAGCAGAAAGGAAAGCAGATCGGCCGGGGTCGGCAAAAGTAACCCCCAAGGTTTGACTGGAGTAAGCAATAAATAAGAAAAAGCCGATAATAAAGCCGGAAATGATATTTTCCTTATTCAGCATCTTTAATTTTTTATAAAAAACAATGGATAAAACAGCGGCTGCTACGATAAACCGAATGCCTAAGATGAAATTGGGGTTAAACGTAGCGGAAGCAGTTTTGACAAAAGTTAAAGAAGTTCCCCATAAGAAAGCGGTAATTAGCAACGCCAATTTGGCAAGAAGATCCACTTTTTTATTCATAGAATTTTTCTCCTTATTCGGGCAGAGGGAATGGATTGTATTTTAAAAGAATTATAAATAAGCTCAACTTTTTCGGATTTTTTGATTTTGATTTGTCAAAAAATCTAAGCAACTAGCATGAAAAAGTTGAGCTTTCTTATTGTGTAGAAGAAGTTTAGTCAAATTAGAATCTTGATGGTTTCCTTATTTCACGATCTTTGTTCCGGTCAGGCCCTTGATGGCTTCATCGGCCTTTTCCAGTGAAGTGATGATCGCTTCGCGGTTTTCGCCGGCCAGTACAAAGTCAAGGCAGGCTTCCACTTTCGGCAGCATACTGCCCTTAGCGAAATGGCCTTCTTGGATGTACTGATTGGCTTCGGCTGAAGTCATTACATCCAGCGCCTTTTGTTCCGGTTTGCCAAAGTGAATACAGGCCTTTTCGACTGCCGTCAGAATCAAAAGCACATCTGCTTTAATATCATTGGCTAATTTGGCACAGGACTTATCCTTATCGATAACCGCATCAACCCCGACTAATTTTCCGTCTTTGCGGACAACCGGAATTCCGCCGCCGCCGACCGTAATTGGAATCATATCCTCGGCAATAATCTTGTTAATGGCATTTAACTCGACAATTGCTGTCGGTGCAGGTGAGGGCACGACCCGGCGGTAGCCCCGTCCGGAATCCTCAACGAAAGTAAAGCCTTTTTGCGCCATCAACTCATCAGCCTTTTCCTTGGCGTAGAACATGCCAACCGGCTTGGTCGGATGTGCGAAAGCGCTGTCCTTTGCATCCACTTCAACCTGAGTGACGACGCAGACTACATCTTTATCGATACCTTCCTGGCGGAACTTTTCTTCAATCGCCTGCTGCAAATGGTAGCCGATATAGCCCTGCGACATAGCGCCGCATTCAACTAAAGGCATAGCCGGCGTCTTAACTTCCCCTTCGGCCGCATAATCCATGGCCAGATTGATGATGCCAACTTGCGGGCCATTGCCGTGACCGATAATGATTTGATTGCCGGAGCGCACTAATTTCGCGATCGTTTCCGCTACGAAATCAACAGCCTCCCGCTGCTCTTTGGGTGTAAAGCCTAAAGCGTTACCGCCCAGAGCAATGACAACTCGTTTTCCCATAAAAAACCTCCGTGACCGCTCTTAGCACAAGGTAGCGTAAATAACCGCTTTGATCGTGTGCATTCTGTTTTCCGCCTCGTCAAAGACAACCGACTGCGGGCCTTCAAAGACTTCATTGGAAACTTCCATTTCCGCCAGACCGAACTTTTTGTGAATTTCCTGGCCGATGGTGGTCTTTAAATCATGGAAGGACGGCAAGCAGTGCATGAAAATAGCTTCCGGATTGGCATTAGCCATAGCTGCCTTATTGATTTGATAAGGCTTCAAGAGGCGAATTCTTTCTTCCCAAACACTGTCCGGCTCGCCCATCGATACCCAAATATCGGTATAAAGAACGTCAGCGCCGGTCGTTCCTTCTTTCACATCCTCGGTGAAACGGACGGTGCAGTGGCTCTGCTTAGCAATTTCCTGAGCCTTAGCCTGTAATTCCTCATCCGGCCATAAAGCCTTCGGTGCGCAGCCGGTGAAGTTCAGACCCATTTTAGCACAAGCGATCATCAAAGAGTTGCCCATGTTGTTTCTGGCGTCGCCCATGTAAGTGAAGTTTAAGCCCTTTAAGCGGCCGAACTTTTCTTCGATCGTTAAAAGGTCAGCCAGCATTTGAGTCGGGTGGAAACGGTCGGTCAAACCATTCCAAACCGGTACGCCCGAATATTCGGCCAAGGTTTCAACCAGCGATTGATCAAAGCCGCGATATTCGATGCCGTCGTACATCCGGCCCAGTACCCGGGCGGTGTCTTCGATGCTTTCCTTTTTGCCCATTTGCGAGCTGCCCGGATCAAGGTAGGTCACGCCCATGCCCAGATCCATACCGGCAACTTCAAACGAGCAGCGGGTGCGGGTTGAGGTCTTTTCAAATAATAAGACAATATTCTTTCCTTCTAAATAACGATGAACGGTACCCGTTCTTTTTAATTCTTTGAAATTTCTTGATAAGTCAAGTAAGTACCGGATTTCGTCGCTGCTGAAATCCAATAAGGTTAAGAAACTCTTTCCACGTAAATTTTTAGCCATGTTAGCTCCTTTCTTAATAGGTTTACTGAGATAAAGGATGGGAGCGTCCGGCGCTCCCGATACAAGCCCGGCGGATCTTATCCGCTTTTGGCGCCTGTATCATTTAAATAACTATAGTGCAATATTGATTATCGTATGTTCTATTATATCTTATTTTTTATAAAATGTGTAGCAAATGAAGGCGAAATTATTGTATGATTCCGTTTTTATTTTGCCCGGATTTTCAATTTAATGGGCTGTAAAAATTGAAAATATAAAGAAAAAAAGGATTTACAGCCGGCTTGTCGAATAATAAAAAAAGAATATAAAGCGCACTAAGAAAGCGTAAATTTAAGATTAAATAAAAAGAAAAACCGAGTTTCAAAGGGAAAGTTAAAAAAATATCGTACATAGTAAAAATGTACAAGAAATATAGAATTAAATGTCTTGATTCGGATTATATTACCATTTATAATAAAAACAAGTTCGCCAAAAGAATTAAAACAGAAGTTTTAAGACAAGGGGAAAAATGACAAAATACAAAAAAGCAGATATACAGCCAATTGACTATTCCAGCATGAAGCTGGAGGGACTGTTTAGTTTTGATCGTGAAGTGATTGAAAGCCCGACGCTGCCGTTGCTGCATCAGGCCGCCCGGTTTCTTCTTATTTTAGAGGGAGAAGGCGTTATCAATATCAATGGCCGGGATTGCCCGCTGGCAAAGGGGACTTTGCTGGCGATGATGCCATGGCATTTTTCTGAGGTGACGCAAGTTGAAAAACCGCTGCAGTATTATATTGTAAAATACAATGTCGATATTGTGAATCAATTCGTTAAGACCTTGCATGACCTGAATGACAACAGTAATTTTATGGATCTCCTTTATTCCAAACATACGATTTTCTGCGATAAAGCGGAGCTGGAAACCTTAAAAAATATTTTTTCTTCTATTAAAGAAGAACTGGGGGAGGAGTCTGTTTTTGCCGAGCGGAAAAGGCGGCCGCTGACCGAGGTTTTTGTCATTTGCAAGATCATTGAGATCATTACTTTGTTTATCCGCAAATCGGAAAAGGATGAGGCGCTGCCGGCCGAGACGGATGCAGCGGAAACAACAGCCGATGATAAGACGCTGGTCAATGTTTTTAAATATATGTATTCGCATCTGGGCAAGGGTTTAAGCGCCGAAAACGTGGCGAATGTCTTTTTTACCAGCAAATCCACTTTGACCAAATATATTAAAAAAACAACAGGTCTGTCCTATGAAAATCTGGTCAATGAAATGAAGATTGGCAAGATTATGGAAATGTTGCTGTACACGGAGCTGACGATTAACGAAATTGCCTTTATTTTGGGCTTTGTCGATCAAGCGCATTTGACCAAGGTGTTCAGCCGGCGGATGGGCAAATCGCCCAATAAGTACCGGCAGATTTTTGGCAGTAAGCTTCTTTTGTACAATGAAAATGATATCCGGCTGTTTTATAAGATCCTGGATTATGTATGCCGTAATTACAGCGGTGATTTATCCATTGAAGTGGTCAGCGGCGAGTTCGGTTTGACCAATGCTCAGCTAAATGAAATGTTTGTCTACCATGTGGAAAAAAGCTTTGCTGATTTTGTTAATTTTATCCGGATTGGCAATGCCTGCAAAATGCTTTTAAACTCGGATAAAAATATTACCAGCATCGCTTTTGAGGTTGGCTATAATAATTCCAAAACCTTTTTGCGCAACTTTAATAAGCTGCGCGGGGTGGCTCCGTCGGAGTTCCGGTTAAGCGGCAACTTGCAGGAGTTTGATTTGTAGAGCTTTTAAATTTGGGTAACAAAATCGGCTTTCCCATGCCGGGAGGGGGCGCCTTGCGGCGAACCGCTCAGTAAAAATGTTCAAATGAATATGGGGAGGGTTGAATTAAAACAATATTGATTTATCGTAAAAGCAGCTGTTAACCAAGACGACAACATTATTTATTTTATTCAGGAGGAATAATATGAACGAAATAGTACGCTTGATCGAAACCTTTACAAACTGGTTATGGGGACCGCCTTTACTGATTCTGGTAGTTGGCGGCGGTATTTTATTGACGGTTCGGTTGGGCTTTTTTCAGATCAGATACTTTCCTTATATTATGAAACAAACCTTTGGTAAGATTTTTTCCAAAGCGGAAGGCGAAGGTACATTGACACCGTTCCAGGCGGCGACAGCGGCGCTGGCTTCATCAATCGGCGCGGCCAATATCGTCGTGGTTCCGTCCATTATTTTCGTAGCCGGTCCCGGCGCCGTATTCTGGATGTGGGTTACGGCAGTACTCGGTCAGGCCACTAAGTTTTCGGAAATCGTACTCGGTTTAAAATACCGGGAGAAAAATGCGGAAGGCGAATATGTCGGCGGTCCGGCGTACTATATGAAAAAGGGCGTTAAGGGTACAATCGGTAAGATTTTAGGCTTTTGCGTTTCTTTCTTCTTTATGCTTGAAATATTGCCGTCGATTACCCTGCAGACACTGTCGGCTGCTTCGCCGCTGGAAACGCTGGGCGTGGATAAAAAGATTGCGGTTGGTTTGATCTTGGCCTTGGTGCTGCTGGTTGTTTACGGCGGTATCAGCCGGATCGGTAAGGTTACGGAAAAATTAGTGCCGTTTATGGCGCTGGCTTACTTTGTATTAGCGTTAATTGTTATTTTGGCTAATATTACTCAGCTGCCGAATGTGTTCTATATGATCTTCGTCGGCGCTTTTAACCCGAAGGCGGTGGCGACCGGTATCGTTGGCGCGACCGTGGCGAAGGCGATTCAAAACGGCGTAGCCCGCGGCGTATACTCGAATGAAGCCGGTATGGGTTCGGCGCCGTATGCGCACTCAACGGCGGTAACGGATCATCCTTGCCGTCAGGGCATGTGGGGTATCTTTGAAGTATTTGTCGATACGATTATCGTCTGCTCCATGTCGGCGATGGTGGTTTTATCAACCGGTACCTGGACGCCGGAGACAACGCCGGATTCTGAGTTCAAGGCAGTGGCTGTGGCTAAAGCGGTCAGCGGTATTTTCGGCAATGTCGGTTCGGCCATTGTGTCGGTTTGCTTGTTCCTGTTTGTTTTGTCTACCATTATCGTCATTGTCTTTTACTGCGAAAAACAGGCCGAGTATCTTTTCGGCAGTATGCTCGGCAAGATCATGCGTTTTGCCGCAACGGCCATGGTGGCGGTCGCTTTGTTTATCAGCTTTGATAATGCCGGCGTATTCTTAGACTTTACCTTGGGTCTGGTGGTCGTGCCGAATATGATCGCTTTGATTTTCTTAAGCGGCGAAGTGGTCAAGCTGAAAGAGGAATTCTTTAACACCCCTGGCAAGTATTATCTGAAGGATATAGCCAAGGATGATAAAAAATAAGGATACAAAAAATGAACGGCTGGGTTTTTAAACGGCTCTTGCCGGAAATGCCCCAGAGCCGGAATTAACGGCGTAAACAAAAAATACCTTCTTAGCGGTGGCCAAAACAGCTGTCTTGCGGAAGGTATTTTTTGAAGGACGCGGCGTTTATGGAAAGGATTTAAAAAACAGGAATGGATAAACATGAGCATAAGGTGAGAACAAAAAAAGAAATCAGCGTGGAGGCGGTTGTTTTTCTGATAGCGTTTTTGGCTTTTTTTATTGCGGTCGGCCGGATCATGGGCGGAACCAATATGCTGAAAACGATGATGGCGACTTCCTATGACTTGCTGATGAATGTGTGCTTTTATTTAATGGGCGTGGCGGTTCTGGCGGGCGGAATTTCCGGCGTGTTTTCTGAATTTGGTGTTATTGCCTTAATCAACAAAGGATTATCGGTCGTAATGAAACCGATTTATGACCTGCCCGGCGCCAGTTCGCTGGGAATGCTGAATTGCTTTATGTCGGACAATCCGGCGATTTTAACGCTGGCACATGACGACAACTTTCGTCAGTATTTTAAAAAATATCAGCTGCCAGCACTGACCAATTTAGGTACGGCTTTCGGCATGGGACTGATTATTACCACTACGATGATGGGCTTTCCGGTTGAGGGTGCGATTAAAGCATCGCTGATTGGTGTTTTAGGTGCAGTCGTCGGCAGTGTTATTTCGGTGCGGCTGATGATCATGAAAACGAAAAAGTATTACGGTACAACCGAAAAAGTAGAAACCAAAAGCGCTTCGACGATTCCGGCTGGACAGCGGAAAATCCGGGACGGATCGTTTGGCTCCCGCTTTATTCAGTCTTTGCTGGAAGGAGCCAAAATTGGCGTGGATATGGGATTATCGATTATTCCCGGTGTCCTGCTGATTTGTACGATTGTGATTATGCTGACTAACGGTGTCGGCGATGCCGGTGTTTATAACGGTTCTGCGCGTCAGGGCATCGAGATTCTGCCAAAGATTGGATCGTATCTTAGCTTTGTTGTAAAACCGTTGTTCGGTTTTAGTACGCCGGAAGCGATTGCCGTACCGATTACGGCACTGGGCAGCGCCGGGGCGGCAATTGGGATTGTCAATGAGATGGCAATCAGCGGCAAAGTAACGGCGAACGATATTGCTGTCTTTACCTCGATTTGTATGTGCTGGAGCGGTTATTTGTCAACGCATATTGCCATGATGGACGCGCTTGACACCAAGGAAATGACCGGTAACGCTATTTTATCCCATACTATCGGCGGCTTGGGGGCTGGTGTGGCGGCTCATCTGCTGTGGATGGTGCTGGGTTAAAGTAAGGTTAAGCCCGGTTCGGTAAGCCGTTCATAGTTTGGCTTGATGAATTGCGGATGCGGCTTGAGCAGAGGAATCCTTAAGTTTGCTGCGGTGAAAGCAATCGTTCCGACCAATTAAGTACAGCAATCGGCTTGTCCGAGTGGTAAACAAAGAAGAGGAAAACTATGGATAAATCAAAATATTCACAGGCAGCGCTTGATGTGATTAAAGAAGCGCATCAGTTGGCGATTAAAAATCAAAATGCGGAAGTGACGGATCTCCATCTGATGCAGGCGATTTTGCGCCAGCCGGATACGGAGATTGTGCGGGTGCTGACGGAAATGGGTGTGATTACCAAGGCACTTTCGCTGGACTTAGAGGAAGCGATTGGCCGAATTCGGTCAGCTAAGGGGATTGCCAGCCTTTATGTCAGCCGCTCGTATCAAAGAGCGCTGCTGATTGCCGAGGAGATTTGCCGGAACTTGTACGAGTCTTTGGTAACGGTAACCCATCTTTTTTTGGCGTTGCTGCGGGAAGAGGATATGGCGGCGGCAAAGTTAGCTGGAGTTCACGGCTTAAGCTATGACGCCTTGCGCAAAGAATTGGTGCGCCGCTGGAGCAGTGCGTTTGCCAATGGGATTTCCGAGGAGTCTCTAAAGACTTTGGCCAAATACGGGCGCAACTTAAATCAGGAAGCGCAGGCCGGCAAACTGGACGAAGTGGTTGGCCGGGAGGAGGAAACCAGTTCGGCTATTCGGGTTTTGTCGCGCCGGGTCAAAAACAATCCGGTGCTGATCGGTGAACCGGGCGTAGGCAAAACGGCGATTGTCGAGGGGATTGTTCAGCGGATTGTGAAGGGCGATGTCCCCGATCCGTTAAAAGACAAGTTGGTTTTTGCACTTGATATGACGGCGGTGATTGCCGGTGCTAAGTTCCGAGGCGATTTTGAGGAAAGACTGAAGCAGATTTTAGAAACCATTAAGAACTCGAATGGCCGGATTATTTTGTTTATTGACGAGCTGCATAATATTATCGGTTCGGGCAATACTTCTGGAACGATGGATACTTCCAATATTTTAAAGCCGATGTTAGCCCGGGGCGAGCTCCTTCTGATCGGAGCAACCACCATTGAGGAATACCGGCTGCATATTGAAAAAGACGGAGCGCTTGACCGGCGCTTTCAAAAAATACTGGTTGAGGAGCCGTCGGAGGAAGCGGCGATTTCGATTTTGCGGGCTTTAAAAACCCGGTATGAGCATCATCATACCGTCCGGATCAGTGACCCGGCGATTATTGAAGCGGTGCGGTTAGCTAAGCGCTATCTGACGGAGCGGCGGCTTCCCGATACGGCGATTGACGTGATTGACGAAGCCTCGGCGCTGGTGCGGATGTACCGCGATGAAAGGCCGGCGGCGCTGGAAGAAACGCATCGCAGCTTAGTGCAGCTGGAAACGGAGCGGATTTTACTGGCCAAGGAACAGGACAAGGTTTCAAAGTATCGTCTGGCTGAGCTGGAAGAAAAGATTGCCGCTTTAACAACCGAGTTTGACCGGATGGAAAAGGCCTATCAGGCCGAAAAAAGCCGGCAGACGGAAATGGCTCGGTGCCGGCGCGATCAGGAGCTTTTGCAGCTGCAAATGGAAGAGGCCAAAGCCGAGCATCGCTTTGCTGATTTGGCGGAGCTTTTGCCGGTACTGGAGAAAACACAGGCTGCTTTGACGCGGCTGGAGGAAGCGGGAGAGGCTTTTCCGCTGCCGTCCGAGGTGGGCGTTGAAGAGGTCAGGGAGATTGTATCCAAGTTATCCGGCAGCCCGAAACAGCGGCTGGAAAGCGATCAGCTGGCACATATCGCTGAAATTCGGGAAAGTATGCGCCGGAAGATGATAGGCGGCGACGAAGCGATAGAAGGAATTATCAATGCCTATATCCGGGCGCAGTCCGGTTTGCTGCCGCGCCAAAAGCCAATAGGCAGTTTTATTTTGTGCGGGCCGTCCGGCACCGGCAAATCCTATCTGACCAAACTGACGGCAGATTACTTGTTTGACGGGGAAAGAAGCCTGATTACCTTGGATATGAGTGAATATACCGATAAATCATCGGTTACCAAGCTGATTGGCGCGCCGCCCGGTTATGTTGGCCATGAGCAGGGCGGGAATCTGACCGAAGCGGTTCGAACCAAGCCCTACAGCGTGATTGTCTTTGATCATGCCGAACGGGCGCAGCGGGAAGTGCAGGGCATTATCCGTCAGATTATGGCGGCCGGTGTGTTGACCGATAATCGCGGCCGGCGGATTGATTTTAAAAATACCATGATTTTTTTAACGACAGAACCATCCGCCGAAAGCGACAGCGGCCGGATATCGCTGCCGAATGACTTGGTGCAGGCCGCAGACAGCGAGTATACGCTGAACGCCTTTGACCTGCCCAAGCTGAAAGAGTTAGCTGAGCTCCGACTCCGGCAGTTGGCGGAGGAGTTGGCGGCTGGTCATATCCAGCTAAAATGGGAGGAAACATTACCCGGCTTTTTAGCGGAACGGGTCTATGCGCAGGGCATGGGTGCGGGACTGCTGAACAGGATGATAGAAAAGGAAATTATTACACTTCTTTCCATGAAGAGCTTTGCCGGAGAGCTGACTGCTTTTGCGACGGTGCGGCTGGCACTTGATGGAGAAGGGATGATTAAAATGGAAAGCGATTGTGCCGATTTGTCGGCCTCGTAAAATAAAAGGAAACTTATTAAGAAATAATCAAGGAGGTTAAAAAATGGGATTTAAGTTACCAGAATTTGTGTATCCGGATTTTACCCGAAAAGAATACGCAAATGCGCCGGAAGTTCACTTTGTGGCAGCGGAAATGGACGGTGTAGCACCGGATGAGTTTTATCTGACATCGCATATGCCGACTTTTTATAAGGTAAACGGCGAATGGATTTTGCCTGATCATAATTCTCTTAATTGTGTAGCGGTGAAAGACAACAAAGGCGTTCGCATTACGGAATTGCGCGATGTAAAAAAAGGACAGGAAGTGGCGGTTGGTCAGAAAACGGACGGCAGCGAGGGGATTTTAGTTTACCGTGAAGGTTTTCCGGATTGGGTATATTCTGCGCCGGGCAAGGCAGTAGAAACTTCTTTTTCCGAAGATTATGATTTTCTGTTTCAGCTGATGGAATATGAAAAAGAGCATAACGGCAAAATCGTTTGGGTCTTGGGGCCGTCGGTCGTTTTTGACTACGATACCCGGGTAGCGCTGAATCGCCTTGCGGAAAACGGTTATATTAACTGCCTGCTGGCCGGCAACGCAATGTGCACACATGACTTAGAGGGCGGTTTTTTGCGGACGGCTTTGGGGCAAAACATTTATACTCAGGAAAATGTGCCGATGGGTCATTACAATCATTTGGACTTGTTAAATGAAGTGCGGACAATTGGTTCGATTAAGGATTTTATTGCGTCGGGCAATGTCAAGGACGGTATTATTAAAACCTTGTCGGATATGGATATTCCCTTTGTGCTGTCTGGTTCGATTCGTGATGACGGGCCGCTGCCGGAGGTTTATAAAGAGGTTACAGCAGCACTGACAGCCACCAAGGAACAGCTCAATGAAGCCACCCTGATTATCGGGCTGGCTACTATGCTGCATAACATGTCGGTCGCAAATATGGCGTCGGGCTATCGGAAACGACCAGACGGCAAGGTAACGCCGGTTTATATGTATGTAATTGATGTTACCGAAAACGTAGCCAATAAAGTTGGCGCAGCCAGAGAAAATATGGCATTTGTGCCGATGATTACCAATGTTCAGGATTTTGTGGTCAACTGCGAAAAAGCTTTGGTCAAGCCGGCCGATAAGAATCTGACCGCGGCCATGGAACTGCCGGAAATGGAATATGCTGGTTTGGATAAAAAAGAAGAAGCAAGGAAAGGAGAGATGGGACGATGAACTTTGAAATACCAAAATATCACCATCCTGATTTTACACAGGAGTTTTTGCAGAAAGCGCCGAACATTACCGTAGAAGCAGTGGAAAAAGATGGGCTTAGTCCTCGGAACTATCATGCCCTGTCGGTTTTTCCAGAATACTTTAAGATTAACGGCAAATGGGTTTTGGCGGAGCAGTCGCGGATGGATACGGTCTGCGTAGCGGTTGACACCCCCGGACAGGAAAAAGTTGATATTGTTGAATTCCGGAATTTGAAGAAAGGCGATAAGGTCGTTATCGGTCGGACGGAGGATGCCTCGGAAGGAATTTATGTTTGGACGCAGGGCTTTTTGGAAACAGACGCCGAAGCCGATACCTTTGCTTTTCGGGCGGGACGTTCCAGAGAAACCGCATTTTCTATCGACTATGATACCTTATATGAAGTGCTGCGTTATGAAAAAGCGCATAAGGGCTACGTTACCTTGATTGTCGGTTCGGCGCTGGCGCTTGATCGGGATTCGCGGGCGGCCTTAGAGCGGCTGATTCGTGAGGGCTATGTTCAGGCGATTTTCTGTGGCACGGAAACAGCGGCGTTTGACTTGGAGCGCGGTATTTTTGGAACGACCTGGGGACAAAAGCACTTTACCCGGGAACAGAACACGACCAGAAATATGTACGCCGCTATTAATTTAGCCAGAAAATACGGTTCAACCAAAGCGTTGGTTGAATCGGGGAAAGTTAAAGATGGTTTTATCAAGGCTTGCGTTGAAAAGAACGTTCCTTTTGTCCTGTCCGGCACGATTCGCGACCGCTTTGGTCTGCCGGAAACGATTGACAATGTGTATGATGCGCAAAATGTCATGCGCAGTCATGCCCGCAAGACTTCAACCATTATGATGATGGGTGCAATCCTGTTTACGATTGCCACCGGCAATATGACCCCGTCGTATAATGTGTTTGACGGCGTAGTTCGGCCGGTTTATATGTATACGGTTGATATTCAGGAATTTGCTGTCAATAAGCTGTCTGACCGCGGTACTTTAACCGCCGTGTCAATGGTTACCAATGCGCAGGACTTCATCCGCAATGTTGACCGGGCGCTGAACGGCTAAGAAATAGGAAAAAATAAAAAAGGCGGCGGCAGGCGATGGAATAATCGCTTACCGCTGCTTTTTGCTTTTC
>CAUVDV010000060.1:0-13304 GCA_963550755.1 uncultured Lachnospiraceae bacterium | reverse complement strand
CCCACTGACTTTGCGCATTGGCGAAAATCAAATGATAATATGGCGTCTTAACGCCTTCGGGTGCTACCAGCTCTTCCAGAATAAAAGTTACTTCCTCCCGGCAGCCGGCATCTGCTATCGCAATCCGTTTGGCCTCTTCCAGCCGGATATAGCGCTGGCGCACCCATATATCACCGGTTTTGGCATCAATTTTATAAAAGTACTGATACTGACCGGTGTAAAACTCCAGCAGATAGCAAGGTTTGCCCTGATTGCGGTTTAGTTCTTCTCTGGTAAAGACCACCTTCTGCGCCATATCGTCAAGTCCCGCGTCCTTTAAGGCAATGGCCTTTGCCGCTTCTAGGCCAATAAACTCCGGCTTAACGGTCATGTTTTTTTGTTGCTTTTCTAAAATAATGCCCAGTGCCGCGTCAATTTTATATTCCCACTGCGTTTCCGTATCAGCAAAAATCAAATGATAATACGGCGTTTTCATGCCCTCGGCTGTTATCAGTTCTTCCAAGCTAAAGGCCACTCTATTTTGACAGCCCGCATCCGCTATCGCAATCCGCTTGGCCTCTTCCAGCCGGATATAGCGCTGGCGCACCCATATATCACCGGTTTTGGCATCAATTTTATAAAAGTACTGATACTGACCGGTGTAAAACTCCAGCAGATAGCAAGGTTTGCCCTGATTGCGGTTTAGTTCTTCTCTGGTAAAGACCACCTTCTGCGCCATATCGTCAAGTCCCGCGTCCTTTAAGGCAATGGCCTTTGCCGCTTCTAGGCCAATAAACTCCGGCTTAACGGTCATGTTTTTTTGTTGCTTTTCTAAAATAATGCCCAGTGCCGCGTCAATTTTATATTCCCACTGCGTTTCCGTATCAGCAAAAATCAAATGATAATACGGCGTTTTCATGCCCTCGGCTGTTATCAGTTCTTCCAAGCTAAAGGCCACTCTATTTTGACAGCCCGCATCCGCTATCGCAATCCGCTTGGCCTCTTCCAGCCGGATATAGCGCTGGCGCACCCATATATCACCGGTTTTGGCATCAATTTTATAAAAGTACTGATACTGACCGGTGTAAAACTCCAGCAGATAGCAAGGTTTGCCCTGATTGCGGTTTAGTTCTTCTCTGGTAAAGACCACCTTCTGCGCCATATCGTCAAGTCCCGCGTCCTTTAAGGCAATGGCCTTTGCCGCTTCCAGGCCGATAAACTCCGGCTTAACGACCATGTTTTTTTGCTGCTTGTCTAAAATAATGCCCAGCACCGCGTCAATTTTATATTCCCACTGTGTTTCCGTATCAGCAAAAATCAAATGATAATACGGTGTTTTCATGCCCTCGGCCGTTATCAGTTCTTCCAAGCTAAAGGCCACTCTATTTTGACAGCCCGCGTCTGCTACGGCAATCCGCTTAGCCTCGGCCAGCAGGATATAGCGCCGGCTGGCCAGTATATTACCGCCCCTGGCGTCAATTTTGTAATAATACTGATACTGACCGGTGTAAAACTCCAGCAGATAGCAGGGCTTGCCCTGATTGCGGTTCAGCTCCTCCCTGGTAAAGACCACCTTCTGCGCCGCCGCGTCAACTCCGGCATCCTTTAAGGCAATGGCTTTCGCCGCTTCCAAGCCGATGATCTCCGGCTTTTCCTGTAATTGACTGTCTTTTGGTTTTTCCTGTAATTGATTTTCCTTTGGCTTTTCCTGTAATTGAAGCAGTTCGCTTAACGGCAGCTGAGCCAATTCCGCCGCCGGTTTGCCGGTTTGCGCCGCTGCTGCCAAAATCTGATCCGCCTTGCCCGAAGAAATATTTAATTCTTCCGCCAACTGATCAGCCTCAGCGCTGCCTGATACCGTCTGAAAAATCAACTCGCCGTCCACATCCGCTCTTTCCCAAGCTTTTTGAATCGATGCCGAAATCGTACTTTTCAGCTTATTATCCGCACTGATCCGGGAATCAAAAGAAATTAAAACTGCCGCCTGTCCATTCTTAATATAACCGCCCGCTTCATAAGCCGCCAGCGTGCGCATTACCGCTATTTCCACGCTTTGCTTTTTCAGCGTCACATTTCTCAGCGCCTGTTCGGCATCACTATTTAGAAAAACGGCATCTTTAATCGTTCCGTTCTGCGCCACAACATACTCGACACTGGGATTAACATCCATGGTAAAGGCTCCGACCGCTATGTTGCTGTAAATGAAATTCGCAGCAATCCCCAGGCCAGCCGCCAGCGCTAAGCCGGCCGCCATCAAGCCCCATTTCAGCCAAGTACTTTTCGCAGCCGCTCCGCTTTTGCTTTCCGCACCGGCAATCAACTGATCATCAATTTTGCCGATGGCATATAACAGTCTTTCGCTTTTCATAGCACAATATCCTCCTGTTCCAGATATCTTTTTAATTCGCCGCGCATCCGAAAGAGCATTGAAGTCACCTTGCTTTCGCTTATGTTATAAGCGTCCGCAATACTGCGAACTGCCCACAGATGCCAGTACCGGCGAATAAAAACATTGCGTTTTTCCTTCGGCTGCGCCTGTAGAAAACGGTTAATCACCGAAACCAACACTTCCTCCTCGACCACCTGCTCAACGCTTCCGGCGGCCGGAATACAGTCTTCTAATTCCGATAATACGCTCTCTACCTGTCCGCCGCCGCGCTTTTCGGCGGTATAATGCTTATACCGGTTAAGAGCAAGGTTGCGCGTAATTTTCCCCAAGTAAGTTGATAAACGATTGGGCCGCCGCGGCGGCATGGAATTCCACGCTCCCAGATAGGTATCGTTCGTACATTCTTCCGCATCCTGATTATTGTACAAAATCCGGTAAGCAATCGCGTGACAGTAACCGCCGTATTTTTCAGCCGTTGCCGTGATGGCGCTTTCTTCCCGCGTCCAATATAAATCAATGATTTCCTGATCGTTCATACGCCCTCCCTTCTCTTTATGTAAAGGCCTTTCACTCATATACACAACAAATTTTGATTTTCATTGCATAACTTCCGGAACTTTTTTTATTTTTTCTCTTTTCCCGACGCAATCTCATTTTAAAAACTGTTCCCGCGCCGGCAAGCGATTCGTCATTCGCTAAAAGCCAAAATAATTATACTTTCAGCAAGGACATTAAGCCAACACCGGCTGCCAAATGAAAGAAAGCCGCCTGTCCTGCCAAAGTAACTATTCAGACAAACGGCCCTCACGGAGTTAATCCAATATACTCCTTACTTTTTTAATCACCTTATCGGCAAAAGCGTTTTCCGCCTTCTGCCGGCGGCTTCCCTTAAAATACATCTGCCGCCATTTTTTATAATTTTTAAAAAACAGGAAGTTTTCAATATCCCGCGGCCCCTGAATCACCTTGCGGATTGTTCGCAACACGCCGTTATAATCAGCTTCCACTTTCCATTGAACTAAAGTCAAATTGCCATCCTCAATTTCGATCCCGGAAATCGCCCGCGGCTGAACGCAGCAGCCGGTGTTAAAATACGGCAGCTCCACCGTTTTCGCCAGCTTCGCCCGGTGCGTATGGCCGCAGATAATGGCTTTTTTGTTTTTATAAATCCATTTGCTGAAATTGCGCTCAATCTTATGGCGCTTGACCCGGTTTTTGGCCGGACTGGCCGGATTATGAAAACCGACAACATGCAGGAACCGCCAAAAATAACGCAATGAAAGCATGGTCGGGAGCCACAGCTGATCATTGACCAAATCGCCCTGATGACCGTGAACCAAAAGAAACTCATCGCCGGTCTTGCGGTATTTTAAAATCAGGCTTTCCGGTATCGCGATCCCCTCGAATAAATCCGTTTCCACCTCCTGATAATCATCTTCAAAATGCATTAAATTGCGCCTGACCCAGTTTTTATCGCGCAAGATCATATCATGATTGCCAAACAGCCGGTACATTCGCCCCTGCCGGTAAAACTCCCGCTGCAGCATAAAGACATCATGATGCGCCGAGGCGATATGTTCAAAATTAGCATGTTCCCATAACTCATCGCCGTCGCCCAGCTCAATATAAGTAAAACCCCGGTCATAATAATGCTGCAGCGCTGAAAAATACAAATGCTGATTGGTGGCAAAATCATCACTGATACTATTGTCCCCGCGATGAACATCACTAAATAAAATAAACTTATCGCTGTCATCAAACTCGATGACCTTGGCTTTTTGATAACATTCATCCAATCTCTTAAACGTTTTCATTTCTGCTCTCCCTGGCCGATCCCCCTGGCCAATCGCTTTTCCCGCTAAAGCGCTTAGTGTTTTCGCTGGTCAAATTATTCCATACTTCCTATTTTGGTCATGCCTCCAAACAGGCGCCCGCTTTCCGCCAAAACAGCTAATACTTCCTGCCGGACAAGGCCGATTCCGCACCAAAAAAAACGCGTTATATCAGGCAGAAAAAGGAAGCCGATCGCTCTGCTTCCTTTTCCTTTTATTCCTTACTTCAACTTTCTCCTGTCCGCGCAAACGGCCTTTTGGGGCTGATTACGCGCCGGCGCGAACCACAAGGCTTTCCGCCGAGGAAAGTTGAACTTTTTCCCCTTTAAGCCAAAAGCTTAATATTCCATATTGGCCATCCGGACATAGGACTCGTATCTTTCCTTGGCGTTTTCCTCGGCATGGGCAAAAAGCTCCTGCGCCAATTCCGGGAACTGCTTTTCCAAACTGGTGTAACGAATCTCGCCGCGCAAAAATTCCTTAAAGTCAGTGGTCGGTGCTTTGGAATCCAGGGTAAACGGATTCTTGCCTTCTTTGGCCAGTTCCGGATTAAATCTCCACAGATGCCAGTAACCGGCGTCTACCGCTAACTGCATTCTCTCCTGCGATTTGCCCATGCCAACCTTCAGGCCATGGTTGATACAGGTCGAATATGCAATGATCAGCGACGGACCGTCATAGCTTTCCGCTTCTTTCAAAGCTTTCATAAACTGAGTCTTATTGGCGCCCATTGCCACCTGAGCTACATAAACATAGCCATAGGTGGTGGCCATCAAGCCCAAATCTTTCTTTTTCGTCTTCTTACCGGAAGCGGCAAACTTAGCAACCGCCGCTGTCGGTGTTGATTTGGAGGACTGACCGCCGGTATTGGAGTAAACCTCGGTATCAAAGACTAAGACATTGACGTTTTCTCCAGAAGCCAGCACCTGATCCAGTCCGCCGTAGCCGATATCATATGACCAGCCGTCACCGCCGACGATCCAAACCGATTTCTTGACTAAATAGCTGCCCAGCTTCTCAATCTCGGCCAAAACCTGATTGGCTTCGGCGCTGCCCAAATCCTTGCCGAACAGAGCCTTTACTTTCTTAGAGGCCGCTTCGTCCAGTTCCTTATTGTCCTTGACCTCCAGCCACTCATTAACCACTGCTTTTACATCCTCGGCTACGCTTAAAGCCGCTAACTGCTTCATCAGGCCAGTCAGCTGCTGACGGAGCTTGCGAATGCCGATCGCCATGCCGTAGCCATACTCGGCATTATCCTCAAACAAAGAGTTGGCCCAAGCCGGACCGCAGCCCTCAGCGTTAGTGGTATATACGGTTGACGGCGCCGAACCGCCCCAGATAGAGGAACAACCGGTTGCGTTGGCAATTACCATCCGGCTGCCGTAAAGCTGGGTCACATCCTTCAAATACGGCGTTTCGCCGCAGCCGGCGCAGGCGCCGGAAAATTCCAGCAGCGGCTGGGCAAACTGACTGCCCTTAACCGTATCTTTGGCCAAAATCGTATCTTTATAAGTAATATTATGATGTGCGTATTCCCAATTGGCAACTTCCGCTTCCTGCGTTTCAATCGGCTTCATCACCAATGATTTTTCCTTGGACGGGCAAATATCGGCACAGTTGCCGCAGCCCTGACAGTCTAAAATATCAACCTGCATCCGGAACTTATACGGCTCTAATCCCTTGCCTTTGGCCTGGACACCGACAAATGCTTCCGGCGCGCCCTGCATTTCCGTTTCGGTCGCTAAGAACGGCCGAATCGAAGCGTGCGGACAAACAAACGAGCACTGGTTACACTGGATACAGTTGGCCGGAATCCATTCCGGAACAAAGGCGGCAATGCCCCGCTTTTCAAAAGCGGCTAAGCCCTGCGGGAAGGTACCGTCCTCTTTGCCGACAAAAACCGACACTGGCAGCTTATCGCCCTGCTGCGCGTTAACCGGATGCAAAATCTTTTGCACAAATTCCGGCTCATTGCTGTTTTGAACGGCTTCTTTCTTGTCCGGCTCGGCATTCTTCCAGCTTTCCGGCACGGCTACCTGCTCAAAGGCTTTGGCGCCGACTTCGATCGCCTGGAAGTTCATTTGAATAATCTTTTCGCCCTTTTTGCCATACGTCTTTTCCGCATATTCTTTCATATAGCCGATGGCTTCCTCGGTTGGGATAACCTGCGCAATGGCGAAGAATGCCGACTGCATGATCGTATTGATCCGGTTGCCCAAGCCAATGCTTTCGGCATGATCACGAGCGTCAATCGTATATAAGCGAATTTCCTTATCGGCAATTTCTTTTTTCAGCTTGGCCGGTAAATGCTCATCCAGCTCCTTAGCGCTCCACTTGGTATTTAACAGGAAAGCACCGCCTTTTTTCAAGCCTTCCAGCAAATCATACTTATCCACATAGGACTGCTGATGGCAAGCGACAAAGTCGACTTCCTGCAACAAATAAGTCGACTGAATCGGCTCTTTGCCAAAGCGCAGATGCGATACCGTAATACCGCCGGATTTCTTGGAGTCATAGCTAAAATAGCCCTGGGCATAAAGATCGGTCTTATCGCCAATAATCTTAATGGAGTTTTTGTTGGCGCCGACCGTTCCGTCCGAACCAAGACCCCAGAACTTGCAGCGTTTGGCTCCTTCCTTTTCGGTATGAATCTGTTCGATGATCGGGAGCGACAAATGAGTTACATCATCCTCAATACCAATGGTAAAGTTATTCTTCGGCTGATCGGCCGCCAGGTTCTTAAAGACCGCCAAGATCTGCGACGGCGTGGTGTCTTTCGAACCCAGGCCATAGCGTCCGCCGACGATCAGCGGCTGCCAGTCGGTCCCGTAAAACAGCATCCGAATATCCAAATGCAACGGCTCAGCCAAAGCGCCCGGCTCCTTCGTTCTGTCTAAGACAGCAATCCGTTTAACTGTTCTGGGCAGTGCTTTTAAGAAATGCTCCGCCGAGAACGGGCGATACAGGTGAACTTTGATCAATCCGACCTTTTCCCCTTTGCCGACTAAATAATTCACGACTTCTTCGGCCGTTTCCGTCACCGAACCCATGGCAATAATGACATTGGTGGCGTCCGGTGCGCCGACATAATTAAAGAGTTCATAGTGCCGGCCGGTTAAATCGCTGATTTGCTTCATATAATCTTCCACAATGCCCGGTACCTTTTCATAGAAAGGATTGGACGCCTCCTTGGCCTGGAAGAAAATATCCGGGTTCTGGGCCGTGCCGCGGGTCACGGGATGCTCAGGATTAAGCGCTCTCTGCCGAAATTCATTGACTGCTTCCATATCCAGCATCTTTTTAAAATCATCATAGTCAATGACTTCAATTTTTTGGATCTCATGCGAAGTTCTGAAGCCGTCAAAGAAATGAACAAACGGCACTCGCGATTTAATTGCCGCCAAATGGGCGATTCCGCCCAGATCCATAACTTCCTGCACGCTGCCGGACGCTAAGAAAGCAAAACCGGTCTGACGGGCCGCCATCACGTCTGAATGATCGCCAAAAATAGACAGCGCATGTCCGGCCAGCGCCCGGGCACTGACATGGAATACACCCGGCAACAGCTCGCCGGCAATTTTATACATATTGGGAATCATCAGCAAAAGACCCTGCGAGGCGGTATAGGTCGTGGTCAAAGCCCCCGCCTGCAGCGAGCCGTGAACCGCGCCGGACGCTCCGCCCTCGGATTGCAGTTCGGACACACTTACCGTTTCACCAAAAATATTTTTCTGCCCCTTAGCCGCCCATTCATCTACGTATTCCGCCATCGGTGAGGAAGGAGTAATCGGATAGATTGCCGCTACATCGGTAAAGGCATAGGACACATAGGCCGCCGCCGTATTCCCGTCCATTGTTTTCATGTGTTTTCCCATAATAACCTCCTTAGATATGAATTGCCCTGCTTTTCCGGCCTTTTGCCGTAACCTGATTCAGCAAAATTTATGGTTCACCGGAAAATTAAATAACGCCTTACATTAAAGCCTTTTTTAAGCCAAAGCCAGCCGCCGGCAGCTGCCTTTTTCCTCAGCCGCCGCCCAAGCGCTGCCTGACCTCCATATACCTTTATTATAACATTCTCATTCCCTGTATACAAGAGCAAAATAAAAATTATCCCCGCCATGGCAGCAAATTATTGTTACAATTCCGGCAATTTTTCCGTCCTTCCCTGAAAGCACCGCCGCTTTCATAAATGCCCTCCGCAAATTACAGTCGGGATATTAAGCCGGATTCTCTACTTGGCGCAGGTTACCCGGTTTCGCCCTTCATTCTTGGAACGGTACAGCGCCGTATCTGCCTTATTAATCAGTTCGGTCATGGTCTCCCCGTTTTCCGGATAACTACTGACGCCAAAGCTGGCCGTAATGTTTAAAGTTTCACTGCCGGTATCAATTGGGAAAGTTTCCAGCTTGCGGCGCAGGCGTTCGGCAAACTTATAACTGTCAGCCAGCGAGTTGCCGCGCAACAGCAGAATAATCTCCTCTCCGCCAAAGCGGCCGATCACATCCGTTGTCCGGCAGCTGCCCTTTAAAAAAGCCGACAGTTCAATCAGCACCTTATCGCCGACCATATGACCATAGGTATCGTTGATTCTTTTAAACTTATCAATATCAATAAAAACCACCCCCACGTTCGAGCCGCTTTCCACGGCCAAACGCAGTTCTTCCTGGAACAAGTAATCAAAATGCTTGCGCGTATATAAACCGGTCAGATCATCGGTGGTGGCGATTTTATAAAGCGTGGCGTTTTCCATGGAAATAGCCATTTGACCGGCGACGATCTTCATGTTCTCAACGATCTCTTTGGTAAAAATACCGGTTGACAGCGAATTTTCCAAATAGCAAATCGCTCTTAAGTTTTCTTTATAAATGACCGGCAAAAGCATCAGCGACTTAATATGCTTTTCCGCCAGCATTTCATCAATTTTAGCATATTCGCTTTTTTCCGCGTTATCCAGCGTCAGCACTTCCTTGGTTTGCAGTACCATCCGAATCAGCTTCATCGGCATTTCCCGCGACATGCCCTCTTTTTTCGACTCCGCCTTTTCGTTGGTATAAAACTCTTCCATTTTTAATTGATTGCTGTTTTCTACCGGCAAAAAGACCGCTACCTGCTGCGCGCCCGATGCTTCTAACAGAACCATGATCATTTTTTGAATCAATTCCTGATAATCCAGCACCGAACTTAAGTCCCGAATTAAATCCATAAAAAACATATTATTCCGTTCCAGCTGCAAACGCCGCTGAAACTTATCAAATTCCGTTTCCGCCCCGCCGAAACCGGTTTGCAAACTTTCCATTTCCCGTTGGGCAATCAAGGCATAGGCTTCCACTTTTAAATTGCGAAAGTTATATTCCGCCAGGATAAACTGCTGGATAGCCGCTGCATGCTCGCCGGTTTCCATTAAAAACTTACCGTAAGCCATCTGCGTACTGGCTGTTAACCACTGGCGTTTATATTTGATAAAATGGTCAATACTAGCCTGATAGTATTTTTTGGCTTTGTCCGGATTGCCGCACAGCACATGCCACTCCGCCTGCGCCCGCAGCGCCGCCCCGTAATAAGTCGGGTATTTCTTTTCCCGGAGCGGCACGCTCATCATTTGCTGAATCAAGCCCATGAGTGATTTATCCTCGGGAAAATCCTGCTGGATCCTTTTTTGCTTGCGGCACAGCGCCATCGCATAATAAGAATAGGCCAGCAAAGTATAGTGCATCGGAAAATATCTGCCCTTCTTAATCTCCATGGCCCGGGCAAAATACTCAATCGCCTGCTCATCCTGATTGGCATAAAAATAAGTAACGCCCAATTCCGCACAGCTGCAGAACTGATCAAAATAATCATTGGTTTCTTCCGCCAAAGCCAGCGCCTTTTGGCCGGCCTGAATGGCACTGAGCGTATTGCCTTGCCCCCGATAATACTGGGTATAATAAATATCCGCCGAGATAACACCGTAATTATCGCCGCTTTCATAGGCTTTCTTCTGATAAAAATCATTATAGCGCAGCATATTGCTGAAATCGCCCAAATAATTATACGCATGAATCAGCGCATTGATGGTCAGACCGTGGAATGGGGAAAACTGTAATTTTTTATGAATCTGCAGCGCCATCAGCGCATAATTAAGCTGATTTTCATAATCGCCTAAAACTTCGCTTTTATACGCCAGCAAAGTATAGGAGATCATCGTGATATGATTATCGCCGATTTCCTCGGCAATCCTTACGCCCTTAGCAAAATAACGATCCGCTAAGCCCCGCAGCGGCGTGCCCATCAGCATTTGTCCCATGTTGAAATAAGACAGCGCCAGCTCCTGCGATATCTTGTGCCGTGACCAGGAACGGTTGGTCATCCACAGCGAAAAATAAGCAAAATAGCGGATATCAACCATTAAGCTGACCCACCAAATATTTTGATTGATATTCTGCCTGAGACTCCGATTCGGCTTTTCCGCCGAAGTAATCTTCACATCTCCCAGCAGGCTTTGCCCGATCCGAATGATCAGTTGTATCAAAATACCGACATATAGCTGAAAACTATTGCCCGGTAAATAAATTTTCTTTTCCTTGAGCGCTTCTTTCACGTAATGCAGCGCTCCGGCAAAATTGCCCTTATAAAAAGCCACCCAGGATCTTTCTTCTAAAATATCGGCTCTCATCTCTGCGCTTAAATTCAATTTAAGAAGCTCCTCAAAGGTCTTTTTGGCCTCATCCGGCCGGCCTTCGGCGGTATAAATTTCACCGACCATTTTCTGCGCCTTGTAAAACAGTTCGATTTCATCATCCTGATATTCTAACGCATTTAAAAAGCCGCTTAGCGCTTCAATTGCCTGCTCGTTTTTGCCCTGATCCTTTAAAAACTGAACTGCTTCCAAAGAATAGGCCTTGATTTTCTCATTATTCTGCGCCCGCAGATAATAATGAGTCATGGCGATGGCTTCTTCCGCTTTGCCAAAACGCAAATATTCCGCCTCCAGCACCTCGGCAATCTTTTCGCTGTAATACCGGATCTCATCTTTGCTCAAACGCCGGCGAAAATGATGGTAAATCTCTTTATCAGTAAAGGTGTAATAAACAGTATCCTTAATTCTTTGCTCAACAAACTGCTCTTTTTCCAACTCAGTTAAAGCCTTATCGGTAGGAACGCCTTCCCGCTCGGCCGCGCGTTTTACATAAGTCCACGGCAGCGGATTCTCCAGCGCCGCCAAAAACGCCAGCAGCTTTTCGGCCTCGGCTGAAAGCTGACTGCTTCGGCTGATAATTTCCTCGGCAATCTCAATCGGCAGGCCTAAGTCAATCAGCACCAAAGGATTTATCCGCCACCGGCCCTCCCGGTAAGTCAGCGCGTCCTTTTGGAACAGCCAGTTAGCAACCTCAGTCGATAAATAAATATTGCCCTTGCTTCTTTGGTAGACATACTCAGCCACTCCGGCCGCGTCCTCTAACCGATGCTCGGACACCTTATTTAAAGTTTCCAAAACATCCGCCTGCGTTAATTTTTCCAGTTCAATGCTCAAATCCGGCTGCTCCGAGCCAGGCGCCGCCTGCCGGCTGCTAACCGCCAGGAATATCCTTTTAAAATTACCATAAAAGCGAAGCAACAGCTCGTTACTAATCTCATCTAATGCTAAGTTTTCCAGAATCACCGTTAAAGGATCTTCCACCTCACTGATGGCCTGCCATAAATTCAGCAGGTTTTCCAGCGCGTCCTCCGAACAGGCGGAAGCGATAAAGTCCTCTTCAAAAAAAACATCAAAATATTTTTCCCTGGTGCAAATGATTTCCCGGGAAATATTATTGCGTCTGGCCACCTCCTGCCGCAAAATATCCTTGCGCCGCATCGGATAGTTATCAAATACTTTACGATATTCCGCCAATAATCGCCAGATAGTTTCGGGTTGGAACGGCTCATGGCCGCATTCCCCGTACAGCAGTACGTTTTTCTGGTTCTGGCTTTCCAGCTTCACCAGATCCAAAACCACACTTTTACCGGTATTTTTTTCGCCGGACACCACAACAAAACCCTTATTTTCGCGGATAAGAGCTTCCAATTGATTGATTTGCCGGCAAGGCAAAAAGTCTTTTTCATGAAAGGTAATTTTGGAAATGGCGTCATAGGCTTTGAAAGTAAAATTAACATTACCGTTTAAGTATTCCCGAATATCATACAGTAAGCTTTCAATCGACTGGTAGCGATTGGCCGGATCCTTTTCCAAAAGGCAAAGAACCATTTGATCAATGCTGGTATTGACATCCAGATTATACTGGGAAATACTGCTTGGAATTTGAGCGATTTGCAGATACATATATTGATTTAAAGACTTCGCCCGAAAAGGCAGCCGGCCGGCCAAAAGCTGATAAGCAATCACCCCCAGAGAGTACAGATCGCTCCGAATATCAAACTTTTTCCGGTTTATCCCAACCTGCTCCGGCGCCATATAAACCGCCTGTTCCATCATGAAATTGCCGTCTTTTTCCTCGACATACTCGCCGGAAACCAGCTCGCTGAACTTAATACTGAGTTTTTCGCCCTTGTCGCCCATGTCAATAAAAATATTTTTGGGATTGACCAAATACATGGCAACTCCGTTCCTGAAAAAATATTGAATTCCCTCGGCGATTTTTTTGATCAGCCTTAAAACCCAGACGACGTCATACTTCTCCTTGCGGTTAATCAAATCGCTTAGCTTATAGCCCTCAATTTTCTCGGTCACCACATAAAGCTCGTTATCTTCTTCCTCGATATCATAAATAACCGGTAAAAATTCAGTTTCATCGGCCGCCAATTTTTCCAATTGCTGCTTTAAAGCGCCCAGAGACTGAGAAAAAAGACTTAACCGGTAATACTTGACAACATACAAATGTCCCGTGCCGATTTCTTCCACTTCATATAAAGAATAGGTCTCTTTTTCGTCCCGCACAGATAGAAGCTTATATTTCTTTTGAAATTCCTTGCCTAAATTTTGCATTTGAATCCCTCTCTTATTACGGTTTCTTACCCAATACTTTATTCTATCATAATCTTTGGCGGCTTTCAAGCCTATCCCTGCTTGAGTTTCCGCAGATTTATCCACATATCCTCATTTTCAAGGTTCTCTTATC
>CAUVDV010000059.1:0-13454 GCA_963550755.1 uncultured Lachnospiraceae bacterium | reverse complement strand
ACCATAAACTTCTTTTACTGTCAAATCCACGATTTAAGGCACGAATTCCATGATTAGAGGCAAAAGAAGTTAACTGTTTGAGAGCAGTTAAAATTTCTTCTGGTTCGCTGACGAAACTTGGTAATACATTAGAAAATACTTTTGAGTATACTGGAATAGGAGCATTGCTTTTGTTAGAAAGGCCGACAATTTCTAAAAGGGAGCATCCTTTGGCACGGAGATTGCCGGTAGAGCCATCAAAGACTTCTCCCATATGTTCAAAGTGAGTACCATAGGTTTTGGTAAGATCGGAAAGGTCAATGCAAAAGATGGAGCGATTATCAAATTTAGAACGAATGGAGGAAAGATAATTATCGAAGATAAGTTTTCTTTCTTGTAAGGAAAGGGATTTTAAGCGATTGGAAAGGCGTTCCATGGTTTTTTTAAGTAAAATAGGTTCTCCCAAGGCTCTTGCTATTTCGGAAAGCAAGACCGATTTTGCAGAAAGGATACCAAAAATCATGCAAAAGATAAACTTGAAATTGGGTACGGATAATCCTTTTGCGATGGTTTTACAAAAACGAAAAATTTGGTCTTTCTTATTTCCAGAAACTCTGGTATAATCATTCATGAGCAAACCCCTTTCTTTTGTGTTGGTTTTTAGTGGTGAATTAACTATACCAAAAGATTGCGAAGTTTGCTCCTTTTATTTTGTGTTTTTTGCATTTTGTGGATAACCACCTTGCATTTTTGGGATTTTGTTTGTTCGGGTTAAAAAAAACGGGGAAACTCAAAATTTTAACTTGGGCTTACTTATCCAAGCCATAATAAAAAACCTTAAAGCACCGCCCCATACAATACAGTACCTTAAGGTTTTTTATTTATTGTCAGCCCTTCATCAGCCTTTTACGCTGCCGGCCGTTAAGCCCTCTACAAAAAATCTTTGAAAGCTGATAAATACCAGCAAAATAGGAATCAAGCTAAAGACCGAAAGGGCAAAAACATAGCCCCATTGAGTAAACTGATGCTGGCCAAAAAAGCCCGATATAGCAATCGGCAAGGTTCGTTTGGCATCATCGTTAATAACCGTATTTGCCCAGACAAATTCCTCCCAAGCCGTTAAAAAATTAAAGATAGATACCGCCGCAATTCCGGGCTTAATTAGCGGCAAAGCCACCTGAAAATAAATGGTCAATATGCTGCCGCCGTCCATATAAGCGGCTTCGTCCAATTCCTTGGGAATGTTTTCGGCAAAGCCTTTAATCATAAAGGTCGAATACGGGATCACCCACGCGATATAAAAGGGAATCAGTCCCCAAACGCTGCCCACGGTGCCAAGCTTGACCGCCAGTTCATACTGCGGCACAATCATAGTCGTTCCCGGAATAATCATCGTCAAAATGATAAAGCCAAATAAAAACCGACGTCCCCAAAATGAAAATCGCGCAATACAAAACGCCAGCGCCGAAGCAATAAGCGCCGCCCCCGCTACCGTGGCGACCGACACCAGCGCGCTATTTACGAAATTGCCGATAAATTGGCCGCGGCTTAAAATAAAGCGAAAATTTTCCAAGGTAAATTCCGCCGGTTTAGGGAAAAAACGGGGCGGATATTCATACAAAGCCCCGTTGTGACGGAGCGCCGTGCTTATCATATACAGCATTGGCAGTACCACAATTCCCATTCCCAGGCAAAGCAGCGCATAAATCAGTCCGGCCTTGACCGCTCGTTTCTGTCTGAAATGCCAAGCAAAAAGCCGTCTGCTTGGGGATAAGCCTTTTATTTTTTTCATCGCGCTATTCCTCCTTTTTCATCAGTCGAAACTGAACAAATGCCAAAACTGCCAAAACCAAAGCAATAATAAACGACAGCGCCGCCGCGTAACCAAATTTACCGGTACTGAAAGCCTTATAATACATCCAAGTTAAAATCACTTCCGTGCTGTGTGCCGGTTTTCCGTCTGTAATCAGCTTGGTTGACGTATACACATTAAAGCCGCCAATCGTCAGCATCACTGCCGCAAATAAAATCGTGCCTTTAATTCCCGGCAGTGTCACGTTCCAAAAGCTGGACCAGCCGGACGCCCCGTCTAATTCTGCCGCCTCGTAAAGTTCTTTGGGGACGGTATACAGAGCGGCCAGAAAAACAACCATATTCCAGCCAACCCCTTTCCAAATGCCCAGCAGCATAGCCACCGCCATTCCGCCCCATCTTGTATCCAGCCAGTGAATATTTTGCCGCGTCAAATGAAAAACACTGGTTAATACATAATTTAGCAGCCCCTCGGTATTAAAGATATATTTAAAAACCAGCGAAGCTATGACCCATGACGTAATAACAGGCAGGTAATACGCTACTCGAAAGAAAATCTTGCCCTTTGCCGCCGAATGAATCATCAGCGCCACGATAAAGCCAAACAGCATTTGCGCCGGCACCGTTACGAAAGTATAGGCCACGGTATTACCAAAAGCCGTATAAAAATGTTTATCGCTTAACACCGCCTGATAGTTTTCCAGCGCAATAAAGCTTTGGTCAAAAAAAGAGCCAAAATCCCACTGAAAAAAACTCATGAAAAGCAAACGCAAAATAGGATAAACAGTAAACGTTCCAAAAATCAAAACGCCCGGCAGCAGCAATAATCCGATTTGCAGCTTCGCCCTTTTGTTTAACTTCATGGCTATATCCCCCTCCTGTGAGTCGGCAGTTTAGGCCTGCCTGCTTGCCCGCCGGCTATTCCTCCGCCAGCAGCTGATCGACTTTGGCTGCCAATTCGTCCATTGCCGCCTGTGCCGTTTTTTCTCCGTTAAACACTTCCGTTACCGCCGCCGAAAGCTCCGCGTCAATTTCACTCCAGGCAGCCACCGTCGGCCGAGCCTTAGCTGTCTTTAGCTGTTCAATATACGGCGCAAAATCCGCTTTTTTCACAGTATCGCTTTCCAGCGCCAGCTTATTGCAGGGGATTTGTCCGCATTTAGCCATTTCTTCCTGCGCTAACTCGCCGGTCATAAATGTCATAAACTTCCAAGCCGCTTCTTTATGGGCACTGTGAAACATAGCAATATCCTCTCCGCCCAGCACTGAAATCGAGCCGCCCTCGCCAGCCGGTACCGCCGCTACCTTATATCCCAGTTCCGGATAAGCGCCGGCCAGTTCCGCCACCTTCCACGGTCCCTCTAACAGCATAGCGTAGCGGCCGGTACCAAATCCATCGGTCATGGGAATGTCCCCGCTGTTCCAGCCAGTGATTGCATTCTTAGCGTGTAAATCCGCCAGCATTTGAATGGCTTTCACCGTGTTCTCACCGTTGAGATAACCGGTTGCTTTGGTTTGTTCTGGATTGGTCAACGCGCCGCCCATACTCCAAATAAAGGGACATAAATTCCAGCCGGAAAGTCCCGGTTCGTCATATCCCCAAATCTGCTGACCGGCTTCATTTGTCCCGGACAAGCTTTCACAAGCCTCTCTAAACTCCGTCATGGTTTTCGGCGCTTCAATCCCTGCTTTCGCCAAAAGCTGCTCGTTATAAAACAAAATCTTCGTGTTGGTGTTTAAGGCCAAGCCATAATAATCACCGTCTATTTGCGCGGTACTCATGGCACTGGTCAATAATTGATCCGCTGTTTGCGCATAATCCTTAATTTCTTTATTCAGTGCTACTAAAATCCCGGTCTTTTGAAATTCCGGCAGCCAAGCGCTGTCTAACCGGGCAACATCGGGCAAAGTATTGGATTTGGCGCTAATTAAAATTTTATCATGCAGATCCGCCCATTCATGGGAAACCGCATTGACATGAATCCCCGGATTTTCCGCCTCAAACTTGGGAATCAGCACCTTCATCAAGGTTTCGTTTTCCGCCGACTGCGCGCTGTAATGATGCCAAAAGTTTAAGGTAACTGCTTCGCTGGCTGTTCCCGGTGCCGTCTTTTCCGCTTTGTTTTCCGCCGCCGGCGCTTGGCCGGAATCTGCACCGCAGCCCGCCAAAAACGCCGTTAAAAGCAGCGCCCAAAAAATCCAGCCTTTTCCTTGTTTTCTCCTCATTTTCTTTCTCCTCCTTTAAAAATCTTTGCTTCCATTGGTTTTAGTTTTACCGAAATTATCCCTTTGTAATCCCACATATCCGAATTTTTAAGCCCTGCCGTATTTCCCAAAATCACCTCATATCGCCTGTCATCGTTAAAAATCCCTTGATGTTCCCCGGTAAATAAAACCGGTACAGAAAGATCCGCTTCCGTTTCCCCCGCGTTAATCACTGTCAGGATTTCTTCCTGTTTTTCCCTGTCAAACCGAAGAAAGCCAAATACTTGGCCGTCAGCGGCATTAACCGCCAAATCACCGGCGCGGACACAGGCATTTTCTTTTCTGATGGCAATAAGCCGGCGATACGCCGCTGCTATCTCCATATCCTGCTCCGCTTCTGTCCACGGCATACAGCGCCGGCAGTCCGGATCATTATCACCCGTCAGCCCCACCTCATCGCCATAGTAAACCGACGGCGCACCGGGCAGCATCATTTGCAGCGTCGCCGCCAATATCAGCTTTTTCTTATTGCCTTGGCACAAAAACAAAAATCTGGCTGTATCATGAGAGTCCAGCAAATTAAACATGACATGATTGATTTCCGGCGGATAACCGGCCAGCATGCTGCCCAGCCGGTTTTCAAAACCAACCGCTGAAATTTTATCTTTTGCTATAAAATCACAAACAGCGCTTTGAAAGGTATAATTCATAATGCTGTCCAGCTGCATACCGTTTAACAGCCTTTGTCCGTTGCCCCACGTTTCGCCCAGCAGTAAAATATGCGGATATTTTTCCTTCAGCAGCACCCGAACAAAGCCCCATACACTTTCCTCGACCTCATCGGCCACATCCAGACGCCAACCGTCTATTTGAAACTCCGCTATCCAATAGTCCATTACTTTCAGCAGAAACTCTCTGACCACAGGATTGGCAGTATTTAATTTCGGCATATACGGATACGCACCGACACATTCATAGCAGTCGTTTGATACCGTAACCGGAAAGCGCGTGAGCAAATACCAATCCTTATAAGCCGAATTCTGCTGGTTTTTCAAGATGTCCGCAAAAGCGAAAAAATGAATTCCGGTGTGGTTAAATACCCCGTCCAAAACAACTTTCATCTTTCCGGCATGGGCTTTTTGAATCAGTTCCCGCAAATCCTCCTTGCTGCCAAATTGGGGATCTATTTCAAAATAATCGGTGGTGGCGTATTTATGGTTAAAATCCGCCGCGAAAATCGGTGTTAAATATAAACATTCCACTCCTAAACGCTGCAAATAGTCTAATTTTTCACAAATCCCCCGTAAATCGCCGCCCATATAATTTTCTCTGCTGGGCGGCGTTCCCCATGCCATCGTTTCAGCTCGGTCGTTTTGCCGATCGCCGTTGCAAAAGCGTTCCGGAAATATTTGATAATAAATCGTTCCCTTTGCCCATTCCGGCAAGTTCAGTCCATTTTGCTGATTAGCGTAAACCATTTCAAAAAAATGATCTTCCGGCGGCGCGGTCGAAAACCCAACCGCCGACAAATACCTGACTTCCTCTCCCGAAAAAAGTGCAAAATAATATTTTTGGTATCTGGCTGCCTGCGCAAAGCAAACCTCTGTTAAAAAATAGTCAAACAATTCATCGCGGTAACGTTTTGCCATGACAACCGATTTGAGCGATTCCTTCTTATCCCTGGAAAAATAATATAAGATACATTTTTCCACATCATATCTGGCGGTTCTGACTTTAAATCCCAAGGTATTCCGGTTTTTCAAATATAAATCAGGATGCACCGCCTTGTGCTCGACTGCTTCTATTTTCATATCCAAATGACTCCTTTTAACGTCCTCTCCTTTTTGCCCAATCTATGCTTTTCCCTGCGAGGAGCAGCGAATAACCAAGTCAACTGCCAGTAAAATTTGCTCCTGCTTTGATTTTTTATTTTTAATCTGCTCCAGCAGCTTTTGGGAAGCAATCCGCCCCAATTCATAGGTATTGATGTCCACTGCCGTCAGCGGAGGTGTCATAAATTCCGCCAGCGGATAATTATCAAACGTAACGAGCCCAATATCGGTCGGCACTTGATAACCATTTTTTTCAGCCAGCTTTAACACATGATAGGCAATTTCATTGCCGGCGCAGAGAAACGCGTCCGCCTTTTGCGTGGTTAGCACCGCTTCAATCTTTTTTTGCAAAATACCCCTGTCCTGGCATTGTATAATATTTTCTTCCCTGTAATCCCCGTTTTCTTTTAGCGCCCTTTGAAAGCCTTTCTGTCGGCTTTGAGCAAAAACTGTCGTCAAGTCTTCCAGCACTAAAAAAATATTGGCATATCCGTTTGCCTGCAAATGCCTGACCGCTAAATAAGCCCCCTGCTCGTTATCAATATCCACCCAAGCTGCGGCGGTAGGCGCCGCACAAGGCGCGCCTAAAACAACATACGGAAAGTTTTCGCTGTTTAAAATCTCCAAAAGCTTACTATCAAAGCAGCTAGACGGTATAATCACGCCATCGGCTCTTTTTTCATAAATCAAATTGTCAATTGCCTTTTTCTTGGTGCCGCCATTGATAATCAGCAAATCATAGCCGTTCTTCTGCAAAACATTTTCCATTGCAAAGATGCTCCGGTTAAAAAAATTATTGGCAAATGCTTTTTCATTGTCCGCGTCAATCACCAAGGCAATGGTGTTGGTACTGCCCATAACCAGCTTTTTTGCGGCACTGTTGGGATGATACCCCAGTCTTTTCATGGCTTGATTGATTTTCTCTGTTGTATCAGCGGAAATTGCAGCGCTTTTGTTGATAACCCGCGATACTGTCGAGGGCGATACGCCGACCTCTCTGGCTATGTCTTTTATTGTTGCCGCCATAACGGAAGGCCTCCTTTCTGAATTTATAATGCAAACGTTTGCATTGTTGGCTAAAAAAATATAGTTCTTCTCGTTCGTGCTACTTTAACACCTATGGAAACCGAATCCTTTTAATATGGATAAGATATTCCGCAGCCTGAATATGGCGCAAAGATATAATCTTTCTGCCCAGAAATACGCCATTTCGTGAAAATGTTATGATGCAAACTCGCTTTCTCCGCAAAAACGTAATTCATCCAGACAAATATGGACGAATTAAATTTTAAAAAATCTTTTTTATTACCGCATCAATGCAATCGTTTGCATTAGCTTCTATGAAAAAGATACACCCCTTTTAAAATTTTGTCAAGTATTTTTTTGATCATCTTTCATTTTTCAACTATCTTTTTACTTTAACCCCTCCGCTGATTGGTACAAATCCTCAAGGGACAGCCGTATCACATTGTTATCCTGCAAGGTATCAAACCACTCCGTATATCCTGATAAGGAAAACAAAAGATATTTTATTACTTCATATTTCGCCGCCAGTAAATTCGCTCTTTGCCGCAAGGTTTCATATACTCCCTTATCAAGCTTTGCATTTTTAAATTTGCACTCGCCGACAACTGCCTTTTTTTCTGTTTCAGACAGAGCCACCACATCAATATCAGCAGGCTGTGCCCTTTTCTCCCCATGATCACCGGCAATCGTTTCCGTTCCCCACCAACTGCCGACAGCTGTAATAAAACAGTTAAATTCTCCCAAAACACCATGCCGCAGGGTATAATATCTGCACATATCCTCAAATACCGTCCCCATGAAAAAATGCAAGGCCGGTTTTACTACTTTTTTATAATACCGTTCTCCCTGCCCCACTTCTATTACGCTAATCGCCCCGGGAATAAACTTATACCAAAATTGAAACATATGGTCTTTTAAAACATATTGGGTTTTTTTCTTGTTTTTTTCTTCTGTTATACATTTCTTCTTTTCCACCAGCCCCACGCTTATCAATTTTTCCAAAGAATAGAGAATCGTCGGCTCTTTTTCGCCTATCCCAGTTGCTATGGTATTAAGCGTATTTTTTCCGGACGCAACCTGCTCGATAATATTATTTACCAAAGTAATATCAGAAAATTCCTGTGTTAAAAGGTTTCTGGTTTCATCATATAAATATCCGTCCGTCCGAAAGAATAATCTTACAATATTTTCATCAAGGCTTTTGGCCGGATCAATCATTGCCAGATATTTGGCCACACCGCCGGTAATGCCATAGCAAATGGCTTTGTCTTCATAGGAGTACTCCGGTACAAATTGGGCGGAATCCAAATAATCAAAGGCTTCCAATTTTATTTGCGAATCCCGCCGGCCGAACAGCGGACTTTTTTCACTAAGCACCTTGCTTTCCATAAAGCTTAGAGCCGAACCACATAAAATGATTTTTAAATTTTTATCCCGCCATATCGTATCAATATATTTTTGTAATATGGATAGAAGCGCTTCGTCTTTTTCCGCCCAATAGGGCAATTCATCTATTACCAGCACAATTGAATCATAATTCCTCTTTTCTTTGCATCCTTTTAACACGCAGCAGCATAAGCAGCCCAAGCAGCGTACAGACCGCCGCCCATCAGCAGGCCAATCGCGCCATTGTAAAACGAAGCGTTATAATTGGCCGCCCCTTTATGAGTAAAAGCCAGAAGCGCCGTTTGCGTCAGCACCAGCGAAGTGAGGGCGGATGCCAGGTTAACCATCTTCAGAGCGTGATACAGCAATTCTTGATTTTTGCTCTCTACCGCCACTCCGCGGATATTTAAGCCTATTTCCGTAAACGTAAATGTCGCGATCGCCAGTGCAACATCCCGTTCATAATCCGTAACCTCCGGATACCACAAAAGCCTGGCCGCGTATATCGCGTAAAGCACGCTTGCCGCCATCAATATGATTCCGGTCAGCCGATAATGAGCGTACTGCTTTTTCCTATCCTGACCCATGCCTTTCAGCACGCAGATTTTGGCCACTACCATGCCATAGGTATAAAAAGCACTGACTTATTTTTGCGGCCCATCGAAAGTTGCAATAATGCCTGCCTTATCCGATTAGATCTCATCTTCCCGCAATTCGCGAAAGTCCCAGATATGATAGCCCGAATAGAATTTGCCGGATTTCCCTATAAAAATACCATGTTCCGGCATATTGGCTATCTCGCCCAAATAAATCAACGGAAGATCATCGCCAAACGAATGATCCGCCGTGGCCATTTCTTCCTTAAGCGTAACGAAAGCTCTTTCTCTTAATTTATTCCTCATTAATCTACTCCTTTTCAACTTAGTTTTCCCCCGTCAAAAGACTCTACCCTTCTGCCGGGCGTCAGCCGCCGTAGTTTTTGACTAAAATTTTACTACTTCCCGAAATCAGAAAATCCACCTCATAATAACGTGTACTTCCATCCCTTTCTCATGTATGATAATATAGTTCGTCTGCCGCATGAATCATTTGAGCAACTATATTTTCATACAAATATCCCAAATTGGCGGGTAACTTATCCAAAAGCAGTTTTTTATATATTTCGTTTTCCGCTATCGGTCTATCCATAAACATCAGTGTAACAAATAAGCCGGTATCAGAAAGATATAATTTATGCCTGTCAAAGTTCTTTGTAGCCGCAAGACTTACGCTTGGATTTGCCGAATGATAGCAGAGCAATACGTTTTTTGAATCCATCAGCTCAAAAAAAGTTCTTCGGATTTTGTATTATTTCTTTTGCCTATGGCGGAAGTTATTCTATATCTTCTTGCGCTCTTTGATAACTGGGCTGGTATTTCGTGATACATAGCCGATATCCTGCCGGACAGATCTATTTTTCTAAAATCATCTTCATATAGCGCGATAATCTGACGCTTTATCCGATCAATCTCGGTAAAATTCTCTCCCCGAACATATGCTTCGACTGCCTGCGGCATACCGCCCACTGCCATATAATTCTAAAATCTTTCATCAATTTTCGTATGGAATATCTTGCGTGCAGAGAAAACGGAATGACAACGAAAGATATTATCCGTGCAGGGAAAGAGGGGATTCAAGATTTTGTGGCGGTATACAAAGCTTCTCACTAAATTTTAAAAATCTCTCAACTTTCCCAGCCAAAATCCGCAAACAAAGCCTATATAAAAGCGGAAGGTAATTTCATTTTCCCTGAAAAACCAAACCATTCAGCCTTGTTTGGTAATGGGAAAGTTGAGATTTCATATCTTTGTGGTATTGAAGCATTTTTTATATAAGCTGATAAAGCTTGATGCAGCGGCTAACCTAATCCTGATTTTTTATTTTAAAATAAGGCTTACAAGTTCTCTTACCTTTTCTTCACTCACCACTTCAAATGCATTCTTATTTTCTAAATATCCATAGCTAATATCGTTATATGCTGTAGACGCATCTTCTTCATATCCTTTGCAGGAAGAATGGACTTCATTCACATGCGTACTTAAAATAATATCTTTTACATTCGAAGCATTGATGCCGACGCCTGCTAATATATGAATTTCTTGCCCATATTTTTCCTGTACCCGGCCAAGATTTTGTTTGCCTTCTAAAGCCGTCTTCCTTTGCCCGCTGGTTAAGACACGATCAACATGCAATGCAATCAATACTTCAATTGAGCTTTCATAATCCCGACAAACATCAATCGCTCGATGAAACGTGAATTCTTTATGGCAGCTATGCGCAAGAGCCGCCATTTCTCGAGTCTTCTCTACATCAATTTGATGCTTCTCGGTTAGAAAGCCGGCTACAATTCCGTCCGCTCCATTTTCTAATAAAATTTTTGCATCCTCTTTCATGATTTTAAATTCATCATCGGAATAGCAAAAACCCGCCGCCCGATTGCGCACCATACACATAACTTTCAAATCCGTATCCCGCTTTACATTTCTTAAAGTAGCCAGGCTCGGTGTGAGCCCGCCCAAGCTTAAAGCACTATTTAATTCTACGCGCTTAGCTCCTGCTCGATACGCTTTTATGCAATCGTTATAACATCCTGTACATACTTCTAATATCATCATATTTCTCCTATACCTGAGGGGCAGACATGTTTAATAATATAAAAGATAAATTTTCTTTATGCCACGGGCAGCCGAGAATACTCCTGCGTATTTTAAATTCAATATTCCCTTTATCCGTAGACACCGTCAGCAAGAGGCTAAGCACATTCATCTTCAAGTTTAATTTCACTTGATCAATTGGGAAGAATTTTAATGTATCCTTTAATATTCTTCCGCTGTTATCATCAATCGCCGTGACCGCAAGACCTTCATTATTAAAATGTAAGATATGATCCTTCATTACATGCATTGTACTTCCCAAGCCATTATTATAGGCTCCAACCGTAGGTTTTATTGTTCCCCAAATAGTTGATTGCCTGGAAAAAGTGATATTTTGGCTATTCAAAAATTCTTTTACATCATTTTCTTTCATGAAATTCTCCCTTCCGCCGCCATCTCCTCTTTATTCTATAATCACAAAATCTATCTTGTTGAGATCCTCCGCCGCCAAAATATTCAGCAGCCGAAACGCCGGCCCGGTTGGATGCGTTCTGCCGCATTCCCAAGCTTCCACCGTCTTTTTTGATACTCCCATATATGACGCAAAAACGCTTTGCGTCATGCCTGCCCTAAATCACCCAAACCGGTACTATATAATTTTCTCGGTCAAGCGCCGATAGTTCCGGCTTCATGCCGATTACCGCTTCCTTTCATTATTTTACAGTATTTATATTTATTTCAAATCCGTACTGACCGCATAAATCATACCTTTTTTAGAGGCAATGGCGTATAACCTGTCTTTTCCTATCCTCATTTGCTGATGTACCGTCAGTTTGTAACCATCAAATTCAAGCGCTTTAACGAACGCGCCGTCTTTGCGACGTAATAAAACCGGCTTATTTTTCTCATTGGATAATACTACATAATCCTGGTAAAACAGAAAGTTTGAGGTTCCCCTGCTGTTATAATTATAAACGGTTTTGCCGTCTGATAAATTAACCGCCCAAAACCTCCCGCCGTTGCCGTCCGTTCCAAAATACAAAACGCCGTTTTCCGCCTTGATTTCTGTATATAAATAAGCGCCGATTTTCGTTCGCCACAGGATTTCACCGGAGTTTCTATGTCGACATACCATTATAAACGGGGAATGCATATAGACTTCCGCGCCGGCAAAGCCAAACGCACAGTGCAGAACCGCAATTTTTTCTTTTATCCTGTAAATGCCCATGATGTCATGCGCTCTGAATGAAATTCCCTCTAAAAGCAGCGGATACGCTTTCATCATTGATTTATCCTCCCATCTTTTCTCCTCTATTTTAAAAACGGATATGTCTGAATCTGTTCATGCCCATTCCTATCATGCGCTACTTTTGACTGTCCCCATATCCCAAACACCTCAGACCGCCGCTTTCGCAAAGTTCCCGCGCACCGCCATCTCCTTAAAATAAAATTGAGATAAGCAGCATCTTACAACTTGCTCTGTCTTTTCATTTTATCTAAAAACCAGTAATATAGCAAGTATAATTCCTATATCGCTCACTCTAAGGGTACGATTTCATTATTGTCCTGTAAGGTGTCCGCTCCGTCATTGACTGCGATGTATTTTAGCTTCTATTTCTGATTTTATTTTTTATAGATTTGTTTTATTATCCATAAGAGTCCCTCTCGTTATAATTTTACAACAAAAAAACAGCAAATCATTTCGACTTACTGTTTTGAAAATAAAGTATTTTTATTTTGTTTTTATTGTTCTCCAATTATGTTTGATGACTGACCATCAGAAATATAACTGACACCTGCTTAGCTATCTTGTAGGTTCCTTTCTTTTTGTTAAAGTAATTCCACCTCAATATTTGCAGCCTCGAAAATTTCTTTTACTTCATCAAAATTGCTGCTCATAACGGTTGCTTTCTTAAGATTTGGAAATTGCTGCAGCTCTGTCAAAGTTATTTCATTTAAGTCAAAAGTTTCATCTTCTCCATCCCACTGCGGAATAATATTCATATACACATCATTACCACCGTCCATATAGATTGTTTCTACATAGGGTGCAAATTTCTTTGGAATTTCCAATTCCTTAAAGAAGTTCATTGCCGGTTCAATGATGGTGTCACTATCTGTATCAATCTCTTCTTTATATCGGTCGGCAAAATCATAAATATCAAATTCTGAATTTAATAGCTTTAAGTCATACATTAACACTTGAATAATAGCCAGCTTGAAATTCAAATTATCAAAATGAAGAATATCTTCTGTATTTTTTTCATTAAGAGTCGTCAAATGTGGCTCTTTTGCATCATTATTTTTCATACTTATCACAATCTTAGTCGCCTCGGATTTAAGGAATTTGTTCTTGTATATAGAAGCAACAATTAAAGGCATTATTAAAACAGGTAAGCACACAAGTGTTCCCGCAAAAGCGACGCCTTGATAGTGATTTTTTGTGTGACTGCCTCCTCTAGAAATATTATTGAGAAAATCCGCTGTCCGGCTAAGAATGTTCCCTCCACCTAACATCAATAGCAACACGAGCTCTAAAGCCAATAATCCAAAAATGATAATCATCATTTTCTTTGCTGCT
>CAUVDV010000058.1:0-13555 GCA_963550755.1 uncultured Lachnospiraceae bacterium | reverse complement strand
ATAATTTCTTCCTCACCCGCATTTCCCCCTTGCCAAGCTGCTCCGGCGGTATGAATGATATATCTGGCCGGCAGTCCATATCCGGGAGTAATGACGGATGTGCCCGGCTTAATAGTGCCAATCTCCTGTCTTTTGGCCAGCAGTTCTTTTTCGCCGGCGGCCTGATAAACCGCCGTATCAACTCCGGCACCGTACCCGGGCATGGGATTGGCGGTATTAACAATCGCGTCAACCTTCATTTTCGTAATATCATTGCGGACGATTTGAAACGGCATGATACACTCCTTTCCGTAAAACGATACCCTAATCTATCTTGCTAAGAGGATGCCAGTTTTATCATACCGTAAAATTCAAAAATTGAAAAGAGCCAAACCCAATTTCGACCTAACCGCTTAGGTAATACAGCGGCATATCATCATTCTATCATCAAAAGGCTTTCACTCCCTATTGACGCAAATCAATAGCCGGATAATGTTTTGAACGGCTTGATACAAAAAGTCATTTCCCTTGCGCATGGCTTCCTCCAACGTTACCGGCCGGTTGATAATGCTAAACGCCGCGCTTAACCCGCGGTTATAAAGTTCCTCATAATCTTCTCCAAGCGAACCCACGACGGCAATAACGGGAATACCGTATTTTTTTCCCAAAAGGGCAATGCCGTTCGGCAGCTTGCCAAATAAGGTTTGCCGGTTCATTTGCCCTTCGCCGGTAATAATCAAATCATAGTTTTCTGTTGCGATTTTCCGCTCCACTTCAATTACCTGACTGATTAACTGAAAGCCCGGCTCTAACCGGCAGTTTAAAAAGCTCAAAAAAGCAAAACCCAGACCGCCGGCCGCCCCGGCTCCGACAGCAGTCGCTTCTGTTTTGCCGGTGAAGCTTTCCACCTGACGGGCATAATTTTTCATGCCGCGTTCCAGCCGGTCAAGCGCTTCTGAATCCGCTCCTTTTTGCGGCCCATAAATATAAGTGGCTCCGTCTTTGCCCATTAAGGGATTTTCAACATCACAGGCAATTCGGAACAAAACCGAGTCCAGACCGGCCGGCACCTTTTGACCGGCAATGCGGCAGACCGAGCCTAATTCCTGACCGCAGCCGCTTAACTCATTTCCATTTTGGTCAAAAAATTGATAGCCTAAGGCCGAAAGCATCCCCATGCCGCCATCATTGGTCGCGCTGCCGCCGATACCCATGATAATTTCCTGACAGCCATGCTCAATCGCGTCTAAAATCATTTCCCCGACACCATAAGATGTGGTCTGCTCAGGGTTTCTTCGCTCCGGCGAAATCAGATCCAGTCCGGCCGCTTCGGCCATCTCCATAATCGCCGTTTTCCCGTCCGGTAAAACCCCATATCGGGCAACATGCGCCTCCCCCAGCGGATTGCGAACCTGACATTCGCGTATTTTACCGCCTACATTATAAATAACGGCTGCTACCGTGCCCTCGCCTCCGTCTGCCAGCGGCAGAGTATCGACCCTCCATTCCGGAGCAATCTCGGCAATGGCGGCTTTCGCCGTCTCACAAAATTCCCTGGCACTGATGCTCCCCTTAAAAGAATCCGGCGCAATCAGAACTTTTTTCCGAAATTCACTTTTACTCATGCTGCTCATCTCCATATTTTATTTATGACTAACATTCCCACTGATATCTTTTCATATCAACCCATCCATTCGCTTTGAACCGGACACCCTCGTCAAGCAGCCGTTCCCTTTGCTCGTAAAAATGCGGTGCCAGGCGACCGGCGTGATTGACCACCCGATGGCAGGGATAATCGCCATAAAACTCGGCCCTACTCAATACCTTACCAACCAGACGGGAGTTTTTGTCTTTGCCGATTAACCTCGCAATCTGGCCGTAAGAAGCGACCTTGCCCTCGGGAATTTCCGCCACAACAGACAGAATCTCATAAATCAAAAGTTCATCCAATGTTTTTCGCCCTTTCCTGCCCTTCCGGTTACCCGGCCATATTGAGCCTGCCCGGGAGTAATAAAAGTAAAACTGCCGCCCCGGCAATTACCGCGCTGACGATATAGCGCAAAGAAACTTCCTGACTGCCGGCGGCCGATAATAAAAAGGTAAACAGCGGTGGCAGAACAGCCCCTAAATTACTGACAATCATCACCGCTCCGGCATTGCTGCGGCCTTCCGTCTTTCCGCAATCGGCCGCTGCCAGGAACAGATAGGGAATCACCGTTCCCAGCGCTCCGCCGGCCAGCAAACTACCCATATAAATCGCCGGCAAAAATCTTGCCCAACCGCATAACAATTGTCCGGCTGCCAACAGCCCAAAGCCAGCCGGTAAAAGATAATTTTTTAGAATAGAACACAGCTTAGCATAAAACGCCGCCGCTGCCGCCGCGCCTGCCAAAACACAGAACCCGGCCGCACTCGCCTGCGCGAATCCACCTAATCCGGCCGCAGTAATCAGCATGCTCAAGTTAGAGGAGGTAACGCCCGATAATCCCGAAATCAAAAAAACAATTCCCAACACGCCCGCCAGGCTTTTCCAGCTGTTTTTTCTAAATGCCGTTTTGGGCATCGGGAAATCTGCCTTCACCTTATTGCCATCGCTCCTGACCGCCGCCGGCAGTGTCAGCCCGGCCAGCAACAACCCGGGAATAATCAGTAAACTGGCCAAAAAGGCAAACCGCCAATGAAAATGATCCGCCAGATAACCGCCGAGAACAATCAAAAGCATTGCTCCCAGATAAGCCGCCAGGCTTTGCAGGCCGATTGCCCGCTGTTTTTCCTCTCCCTGAAAGAAACCGGTAATCAGCCCCACCGCCGCCGGACAAACCAGACCCACTCCTATGCCTGATAAGACCGCTCCCGCCAAAAGCCAACCGAATGAGAAAAAATATTTCCATGACAGCAGCCCGCCGGCAGCAAATAATGCACCACCGGACAAAATAGCCGGCCGGTAAAGACCTTTTTGACATAACCGCTCTGCTGCCCCGCCGGCGCAAATCACGCCCAGACTGACCGCCGCCGGCAATGTCTGCGCCAGAAAACTCCCGTTTTCCTGAAATCCCAACGCAATCGGGGCCAATACCGGCGTATACAGGACTGCCCCCATCTGCACCAGCGATACCGCCATCACGGTCAGCATCAGCCATCTTTGCTTCCGCTCAGCCTTCATTCCCGCTCAAAAGCCTCCGCCCTCACTTCCGACAGCATATATTTGCCAATCCGTTCGGGCCTGCGCTCAATCCATTCACCGCGGGTAAAGTCCGGCACCGGCACCACCTGTCCACCCATTGCCACTGATTGCTCCGATAAATAAGTCACCGCCATCCAAACCGCCGCATCATAAACATCAATCGGCGGCTCGCCGTGCTGAATACTGTCGATAAAGGCGCACAGCACCAAATAATCAATGTCATTATGCCCTTCTTCATGGGAAATGCCATGCTTCTCCACGTATTCCTTCCACAGAGGATGCCGGTACCTGTCCCTATATTCCTCCAGCGCTACCCATTCATGCATTTCGTCCTGGCCGGTGACCTGCACTGCTTCCGGTTCAATGTAGATGCCGCCGGCATCTTCTACCCATGCGCCCCGGGTTCCCTGAATTTTGCCGTTGCGAGAATAAGGTCTGGGCAAACTGCAGCCATGCGTCAGCGTAATCGTTTCTCCATTGGCACATTTTAAAATGGTGGTGACAATATCGCCCTGATTCCAAGATAAATCCTGTACGTCCTGAGACTGATTGCTGCGTCTGGCCCAATCCCGCAAGCCTCTGGCCTTGGAGGCAACGGACACCAATGACAGCAGCCGGTTGCCCCGGTTAATCCCCAGCAGCTTACAAATCGGCCCTAATTGATGCGTCGGATAAAGCTCTCCGTTCCGGCATAAAAAATTACGCATCCGGCCATGCTTTCTCTCCAGCCCGGTTACAATCTGCTCCCGCAGATCATGCTCATAGCCGCCCGCCGTATGCACGATTTCACCGAACAAGCCCTGTTTGGCCATATGAAAAAGCATCAGCTCATTGTCGGCATAGCAGCAGTTTTCCAAAAGCATACAAAACTTTCCTGTTTCTTCACTGACCCGTACCAGTTCCCAGCATTCCTGCTCACAGGCGGCTCCTCCTACTTCCAGACCGACATGTTTACCGGCCCGCATCGCATCTGCCGCAATCCTGGTATGAGTCGTCCATGTAGTAGTAATAATAACCGCGTCCAAATCCTGCTTCAGCAGCTCCCGATAATCCCGGCCGGCCCAGGGGCGCCAGCCATATTTGGCGCAAAGAGCTGTTCCTTCCTCCACCCGGAAATCATAAGTATCGCAAATCGCAGCAACCTCAATCCCGGCTATTTGTCCCAGACTGGCAAACAGCACTTTCCCTCGTTCGCCCAGCCCAATCATACCGATCTTTATCGTCATCAGGCTCGCCTCCTTTTACGCTTCGGCATCCCAGGGCTTTCTTTCCAGCCACTTGCCGTTGGTAAAATCCGGAATCGAAACCGGCGCTCCGCCCCTAGCAATACTGTCCTCGCTCAGACAGGTTATGCTCATCCAGGCAGCCGCGTCATAAACGTCAATCGGCACGGGGGTTCCGGCCTTAGCCGCTTCAAAGAAAGCAGAAAGCACCAGCCAGTCCATCCCGTCATGACCGCCGCGGACACCTTCGGCCATATATTTCCGCCACAGCGGATGCTCATATTTATCAAAATATTCTTCCACATTATTCCATTTTTTATGCCATTCAAAATCAAACTCATTATCCTTTTCATCCAGGAAAATGCTCTTGTTTTCTTCCATATACAGTCCCCTGGTGCCATGCACCTGAAGACCGCGCGAATAATGGCGGGGCAGGGTCGTATCCAGCGTCAGGCTGATGGTTTCTCCCCGTGCACATTTAATGATGGTATTGACAATATCGCCTTGCGCAAAAGGATAGTCGCTTTCTCTATAATCCGCCCCCTTTTCCCGGCGCAGATATTCTTTCAGACCGGAAGCCTTAGACGCAACCGACACCAGCGACAGCATCCGGTTTCCCCGGTTAATATCCAATATATTGGCAATCGGCCCCAGCTCATGCGTCGGATAATTTTCACAGTTGCGGCCCATATAATTACGGAACCGGTAATGGCGGTCCTCCACGCCGTGGGCAACCTGCTTTCTCAGGTCATGCAGATAGCCGCCCTGGCAATGCACCAGTTCGCCGAAAACCTGCTGCCGAACCATATTTAAAAGCAGCAGCTCCTCCCGTCCATAGCAGCAGTTTTCCAAAAACATACATTCCGTCTTGGTTTCTTCATAAGTATGAACCAACTGCCAGCACTGATCCAGCGAATATGCGCCGCCCACCTCAATGGCCGCGTATTTTCCGGCCCGCATCGCTGCGCAGGCGATTTCAACATGCGACTCCCAGGAGGACATAATAACAACAGCCTGCACTTCCGGCATCGCCAAAATTTCCCGATAATCTCCGACCGCCTTCGGCTCAGGCTGCCCGGCATCCCGAACCAGCTTGGCCGCCTGCTCGCGCCTGTCCTCATAGACATCACAAACGACCGCTACCCGCACATCTTTTCGCGGCAGAATACAGCCTTCCAATAGACCAACACTTCTTCTGCCCAGACCAATAACACCAATACACAACTCTTTGCTCATATTGTTTCCCTCTCTTTATCTAATAAAATTTCAATTTTCAGCAAAGTCCCCTTGCCTTTTTTGCTGTAAATTTTCATACTCCAACTATCGCCGTATAAAAGCGCGATCCGTTTACTGACATTAAGCAAACCCACGCTGTCGCTGGGAAAGCTTTCCGGTGTTTGCAGCTGCTGCCTGAGCTGTTTCAAAGCCTCCGCCTCTATTCCTACGCCATTATCCATGATGTTGATTAAAAGCTTTCCGCCATGCCGGTGAATTCGGATTCGGATAACCGAAAAGTCTTTTTTCTCCTTGACTCCGTGATAAACCGCATTTTCAATCAACGGCTGCAAAATCAGCTTCGGCACTTTATATTGCTCCAATCCGCTCCCCAGTTTCCATTCTACATTAAACTTGCCTTCATAGCGAAACATCAGGATATCCACATAAATTTGCGCCAGCTCCACTTCTTTTTGCAGGGAAACGGTTTCCCTGGGATTTGACAGCGAATACTGAATAATCGCCGCCAGATTCTCCAGCATTTGGGAAACGGAATTGATCCCTTTCGTCAAAGAAATGCTTTCCCATTTAATAACCTCCAGGGTATTAAACAAAAAATGCGGATTAATCTGAGCCTGCAGCGCCACCAGTTCCATTGTCCGCAGCTGATACGCCTGCTCCCATATCCGGCGCTCCAGTTCTTGCGATAAAGCATAGTCTGTCAGCGTTTTCTGCATGAAATAATCATAAATATCATCCCGCTGGCGCAAAGGCAAAAGCCCTTCCCCGGCACTGTCCCTTGTATTTACAAATGCAATCGCCGACCGTGCTCTTTTATAGCGCTGCCGCGCCACCAAAATACTGGCTGCCGTTGAAAATAAAACTCCCGCCAGCAGTACAATTGTTAAGCTGCCGATCACATTTCGGATCGAATGAAAAAGAATTTTTTTCGGTATGACCGACGTATAGGTCCAGCCAAAACGCCTGGAACAGAGGGAGTCAACAATATATTCCCGCTCGTACGCATCTGCCGGCAGCCAGGCTTCTTCCATTTCGGGATAAGCCAGTAAAATGTTTCCGGCTTCATCCTGGACAATAAACTGCTGGCCTTCCATAAACTGCAAAGGCTCTAAGAGCGAAAGAATTTGCCTTTCCTCGACATTGCCGACCACCATCCCGGTATTGCGGAAGGAAAATGGGTCAATCGCCCGATAAATACTAATCACCGCAAATTCCTTTTCAAAATCATAGCGTCGGAGACAGCGCCGCTGCGCCCAGATTTTCTTACCGTTTTGATACGGCTCCGTTTCATACCAACCGGTATCATAATAACTGTCCAGACTGCAAACCTGCTCATCGGTTGAACTGATAAAGCGCCCATACGGATTTTCTACATAAACATAGGTTGAAAATAAATAGGGATTAGAGTGAGAAATACTGGAAATATATTGATAAAACCGCTGCAATTCCTGTCTTTCCTGCCAGCCCAGTTCGCCCTCTAAAATATCCTGCATCGTATTTAACATATAGGTATGCCGGGTCAGCGCCAAGGCCACGGCATCGACATTACTCATGGTGATATCAATCGCCGCCCGTGCCTGCCACAGCATATTCCGGTTATTTTTCACCATCCGGTCAGCCGAATCTTTCCAAAACAGCAAACCGGCTATGACGACCATTAAAACACTGACAAATAAAATCGGCAGAAACATTCTTCGAAACTGCTGCCAAAAAAGCTGGTGCACCGTCGGCGGCGCAAGAGATTCCCGGTTTTTCATCATAGCTTTTTCCTGTATTCGCTTGGGTTATTGGCATAAAAGCGCTTGAAAATTTTAGTGAAGCTTTTCTGGTTGCGGTAGCCCACTCGCTCGGCAATTTCATAAACCTTTAAATCCGTTGTTTTCAGCATTTTCATGGCCGCTTCCATCCGCACCATCAACACATAATCATAAAAGTTTTTACCGGTTTTGGCTTTAAACATTCTGGAAATATAATACGGGCTTAAATATACCAGCTTAGCGATTCCCTGCAGGCTGATATCTCTGTACTGACTGCGGACAATATCACACAGCCGCTCCACGATCGAGCCCTCAAAACTGCTGCTTGCCGGCTCCAAAGCGCCTTGCTGTCTGCTGCGGGCCGCATCCAGTTCTGCCTTAATTTCACCGAATACCCGCGCCAGTTCCTGATAACGGGTCGGCTTCAGCAGATAATCCTTGACCCCGTATTTCATCGCCCGCTGGGCATACTCAAACTCCGCATAACCGCTAAGAAGAACGACACGCAGCTCCTGCATGCCGTTCTCCTGCAACATCTCCAGTAAATCCAGTCCCGATACTCTGGGCATCATAATATCGCACAAGATGATATCGACAACCGACTCTCCGCTGAGAATATAATCAAATGCTTCCTGTCCGTCCTCTGCCAGATACACCACTTCAAACCCCAATTCATTCCAGGGGAAATAATTGGCTATCCCGTTTCGGATTTTGTCTTCATCGTCCACAATCATCAAGTGATACATTTTCCGCCCTCCTGCCGCTGCCTCATTTTTGCATTTTGCCGCCGCTCCCGCCGAAGGTTCAAAAACAGCTTTTCCGGCGGAAGCCGCTTGCTTATATGATAGCACAATTCACCAGATTAAGGAAGACGGTTCTTATCATTTAAATTTAGAGATCGTATCATTGGCAAACGTTTCTAAGCTGCCCAACATTTCCTGAGCGGATACCTTGCCGTACATATAGGCCTCTTCCTGCCTGGTATATTCCGTTAATATTTCCAAAAAGCCCATCGGATATCCCATCGGCGTTCCGTCACCCGTATATTTTCCGGCTTCGTTGACCAGTTCCAACTGCTGCTTTTCCCAATCGCTCTTACTCTCCTGCGCCATTTTCCGGATCTGAGAATTGGCCGGAATACCGCGCTCAAAGCCCAAAATACCGGCGGCTTCTTCATCATTGATCAAGTAATTAAGCACGGCGGCTGCAGCTTGCGGATTGGCACTTTGGCTGGTAATACAAAATACCTGCGACGGCTGATACCATGTTACTTTGTGATGATTGCCGAAAGGCGCTAACACCATTCCCAATTCAAACTCTCCCAAAGAAGCATAACCGGCCGCTGCCGTTGAGTTGGTAATCTCCATTGCCGAATAGCCCATGCCAAAGCTGGAAACGCCGGCCGGATTTCCGGCGGCAACTTCCGGCGGAACGCAGTATCCCTCGTCAAGCGGCTTTTTAATGTATTCCAAGGCCGTTTTTCCGGCTTCATTATTAAAGGCTGCCGCCGAAAGATCATCATTCCAAAGCTGACCGTCAAGATCAATGACATTGCGTTGAAAAATAGTTTCAAAACCGCCCGTCGTCGGCGTGATTCCCCATACATTCTGCTCACCTGCCGCCCGAGCCGCATCGGTAAACTCCTTGGCTTTGGCATAAACTTCGTCCATCGTCATGCCGGTAACCGGATACTCGATTCCATACTTGTCAAACAAAGTTTTATTGTAAAACAAAAACAAGGTATTGACACCGGTCGGAATCGCATAATATTTGCCGTCCACCTTATAGGTATCCAGCAGCGTTTGATCCAGCTGAGAAATATCCAAGGTGCCGTTATCGATAAACTCATTTAAAGGCTGAAGCTGACCGCGGACCACATATTCATTTACCGCCGTATAAGAAAGCTGAACCAAATCCGGCGCATTATTTCCCGCCATCTGAGTCAGCAGCTTATCAAAATAGCCGCCAAAACCGCTGTACTCATAGGCTACATTTAAGCCCGGATTCTTCTTGATAAAAGCATCCACCGCTTCCACTGTGGCCTTATGCCGGCTTTCGCCGCCCCACCACATAAATCTCAAATTGCCTTCTACCGCCGTTTTCTCCGGTGCCTTTGCTTCCGGCTCCGTTTTTTGAGTTTGCTTCTGTTCAGCTGCCTGTTTCTCTTCCGCCGCAGGCGGGGTTGTTTCTTTGGGTGTTGTTTCTTTTGCCGTTTGGCATGCCGCCAAGCTCATAAGCACTAAAATGATGCTTAAAAAAAGACTGATTTGCTTTTTCATAAATGATTCCTCCCCAATTTAGTCAAATATTTTTTTGCTTACTTTTCCCTGTGACAGCATTCGCACTTTCTGATGATCTCGCTTTTATCCCTCCTTCCTGATATTCTCCTTCTTCCGATAAAATGGCAGCAAACCCAACATCTGATAAAAAGGCTTTTAACCGCCCGGCCGTACATGCCGGCGATATCATCCTTTCAGGCCGGAAGTGGCAATTCCTTCCACAAAATATCGCTGCGCCGAAAAGTAAATGATGATGCAGGGCAGCACACTAATCAATGTCAGCGCCATCAGTGCTCCCCAGTTAGTCAGCGAAGTGCTGTCAACAACACTGCTTAAAATCAAAGAAACCGTATAATTTCGAACAGAACTTAAATAAATCAGCTGCGTTAAAAAATCATTCCAGGTCCAAATAAAGGAAAAAATCGCCACCGAGCAAAGCGCCGGTTTGACCAGCGGCATCATAATGTTTACATAAATGCGAAAATACGAACAGCCGTCTATCTTGGCGGATTCATCAAGCTCTTTGGGAATCCCCCGCATATACTGAATCAGCTGATACACAAAGAAAGACTGGGTTGACAAAAAGGCCGGTACGATAAAGGGCAAAAAAGTGTCCAGCCAGTGCAGCCTGGAAAAAATCAGATAGGTTGGGATCAGCAGCACCTGCGACGGCACCATCAATGTCAGCAGCACCAGCCGAAAGACCAGCCGTTTAAACGGAAACCGCATTCGAGTAATGGCAAATGCCGTCAGCGAACAGGACAAGATATTGCCCACTGCTAGGCTGCCCACCAGAAAAAATGTATTTGCCAAAAAATGGCCAAAGGTATATTGCGGATTAATATTCCAGCCGTTTTTAAAGTTTTCCGCCGTCACCTGTCTGGGAATAAAAGAAAAATTAGCCGAAAAGATTTCACCGTTGTTTTTAAAGGCACTGCTTAACAGCCAAAGCAGCGGAAATATCATCACAAAAGCCCCGGCTGTCAAAAATAAATGGGAAAAAAGGTTATTTCTTCGTCTTTTGCGCATCTTTCATCCCCCTAATTTTCATAATAAACATATTTTTCGGAAAACTTAAAGGTAAGAGCCGTGGCAATCACAATAATGCCGGTCAGCACCCAGGCCAAAGCTGAAGAATAGCCCATGCGGAACTGCTCAAATGCACTCCGGTACAAATGCAGCACATAAAAATAAGTGGAGTCAACCGGCCCGCCGCTGGTCATGACATAGGCTTGGGTAAATACCTGAAAAGAGCCGATCATATTCATAATCACGTTAAAAAGAATAATCGGACTGAGCATCGGCAGGGTAATGTGCAGAAACAGATGCCGGCTCTTCGCCCCATCTACCGCCGCCGCTTCGTATAACTCGGTCGGGATATTTTTCAGCGCCGATAAAAAAATAACCATGGCGGAACCGAACTGCCAGGCAGAAATAAAAGATAGGGTACCTAACGCCAAATCCGGGTTTGATAAAAATCCAACCGGCGCCAGCCCCAGATGCCCCAGCAACTGATTGATAATGCCAAAATGGCTGAACACCATTTTCCAGGTAATTGACATCGCCACGCTGGAGCCCAATATGGAAGGAAGATAATAAATCGTCCGGTAAATTCCCATACCAGCCAGCCTTTTGTTTAAAATCATGGCAATAAACAGTGCAAAAGCGACTTTAGCAGGTACCGATAAAAGCACATAACGAAACGTTACCCATAAAGAATGCCCAAACATCCGATCTTTGGTAAACATTTCCCGGTAATTGGACAGCCCCACAAACTGCGCCCTGGTAAATATATCGTAGTTGGTAAAAGAAAGCCCGAAAGATTGAATAATCGGCCAAATCACAAAAATCAAAAAGCCCAAAAGCCAGGGCAGCAAAAAGAAAATGGCTTCTTTGTCATATTTGGATCTGCCTCGCTTTTTTTTCATATCATCCCCTCCTTAACAAATATTATAATTCCGCCGGCGGATTGCCGCAATTGATATAAATTGTCCTTCTGGGGGAGAAATCTTGCCTCATATATGGCGAAGGGTATTATATTTGCTGTTTTATGGCGGCATTTTTGCTGCATTTATTGTTATAATTATATTTAAAATACAAAAATAATCTTCAAAAAAATAATATTTACCAATTCTTTTGCTTTTCAGCTACAATTAATTAGTAAATATTACCATTTATTAAGAATAAAAACCAGTATCCAGTATTTATCCATTCCCTGCGGATTATATCTTAAACCGCTCCGCCGAAATATCCATAAACTCAATTAAATCCTCTTTGAGAAACATAACCATATAAATCGGCAAATACGTCAGCTTTCCTTTTACTTTCACATTGTCATTGGTGAAAACATAGGCTTCTTCGATGGCGTACTCTTTAACACTCATCACATTATCCAATGCCGAATGCTTTTCATAATCCTTGCCGCTTTTTACTTCAATCGGCAGCACTCGGCCGGCGTGCTCCACCACAAAATCCAACTCGCCTTTTTTCTTACTATTATAATAATACAGCGGGTAGCCATGGGCATACAACTCTTGGGCTATCCCATTTTCATAAACCGCGCCTTTGTTAATATCCTTTTCCTGACTGACAATTTTTAATTTACATGCCTTGCCGTATATTGTAGTCAGCAGTCCCACATCGGAGAGAAACAGTTTAAATAAGCTGCTCTTTTTATTCAATAAAAGCGGAATAGTCGGCTCTGTAGCATTAAATACAGCCAAAGCAACACCCGCTTTCCAAAGCCAAGTAAAGCTGTCCGCAATCCGGTCGTAGCGCAAATTCTTTTTTATATCCGCAATCATAAACCGTTTATTTTTTTCATTTATCTCCGCCGGAATCAGCTCATAAATATGGGTAATCATCAGCTTGCGGTTTTCTTCCTCATACTGTGTAAAATCCAGTTTATACTGCTCGATAATGGCTCTGTGTTCATCTATGACATCATCAATATTGCCGGTAGTTCGATACTTTTCAACCGCTGCCGGCATACCGCCGATAATCAGGTAAAGCTGAAACATATCCATGATTTTACTATGGATCACTTCATCAACCGGCTGCCTCGCCATAAAAGCACTGCGCAGTTTCTCTATGACTGCTTCGTCTACATTAAATATTTGCAGAAACTCTTCAAAGTCCAGCGGATACATCTGAAGCGTCTGCAAATAGCCAACCGGCGCTGACTTTAAATTCACGATTTCCACGCCAAGAAGCGAGCCGGAGAGAATATAACGAAAGCGCTTATCCTCTACCAGAAATTTGATTCTGGTAACGATTTCTTTGTACCTTTGGATTTCATCAAAGAAAAAAATGGTCTTTTCGGGAATGATTTTCTGATTGCTGTATAATGACAGCTTTAAAATCAGGTCATCGATTCCGGCTGCTTTGTCTAAAATGTCAACAATCTCCGGCTGCCGGATAAGATTAAATTCAATATAATCGCAGTTAGCCAGCTTTAAACATTCCCGAATAATAAATGTTTTGCCGGCTTGGCGAACTCCATAAATCAGCAGCGCTTTTTCACTGTCTTCCAGCCATCGCAGAATGTCCTTTTCAATTTTTCTTTTCAGCATGGTTCAAACCCCCACTCCTGTTTTGTGCGTTTTCCATGGTCATTATACCTCTTTTTCGACACTTTTGCAAGGCTTTTAGAACCTTACTTTGACACTTTTCCAAGACTTTAGAAGACAAATTTTGACACTTTTCCAAGGTTTTATACCGTTCATTTTGACATTTTTCCATAAATTGCTGGTTTCCTTCCCAGACCGGCAGAAAGCGTTTTGTCAAATACTTTTTTTGATTTATTGACGATTTTTTCTTGAAATTTGAGCAGCAAAAAACAGTAAACTTTTTTTAATTTACTGTTTCTTAAATTACTATACTTAATTAGATAAATTT
>CAUVDV010000057.1:0-13579 GCA_963550755.1 uncultured Lachnospiraceae bacterium | reverse complement strand
GCTTGTGAATTTATGGAAATGGTTAAAGAAATAATAAAAATGGTCGTTAGCATAGGGTTAGTAATGGCTGCTATCGCGGCTTCGTTTTCTCTGGGGCAATGCTACTCTACATTTTGTGCAAAAATCTCAAAAGGCAACAGCCCTTTTTTGCAATTTATTTTAAGCGAGAATATTAAGAATTTAATATTAAGAAGTTTTAAAATTTAAAAATGGGCTTGTAAATTTGATAAAAGAAGTTTATAATAACTATGAGTACAAGGAGGTGCTCAGAACTTTAATTTTGCCGGTTTGAGCAGGTGCTGATCAGGCAGCTGTGCTTTGGGCCGGAAAAATGAAGTCAGGAACCAAAAGAAAGGAGTTGAAAAAATGGTAGCAAGAGTAAATAACGCGTCGGTATATCCGTATAAGCTATATGGCAGGACCAGTCAGGCGATGACGGCGACGCAGATTAGGGAGCTGAATCAGGCCAATCAGCCGTCGGCGGCCAAAAAGAAAGAAACCTCGGAAGCGCAGCAGAGAAAATCTTTTGTTGATAATTTAGCGAAGAAATATCCGGGCATTACTTTCGGAATTGGGAAAAATGCCGTAACCTCCAAGGGCATCAGTGAGAAGCCGGCAGTTAATCTGGCGGAGGAACTGGTTGACAAAATGCGGACGGATTCTCGGTTTGCCAAGAAAATGGAAACCAAGATTCAAAACGCTGCCGAAATGCAGCGGGGAGCAGCGGCTAATGCAGCGGCCGCCGGAGCGTCTTATGAGTCATTGGCGGTTAATTTCGATAAGGACGGCAAAGCGGAACTAAATGCCAAGTTATCGGATAAGAAACCGGATTATTCCATGGCCGGAGCATATCAAAGATATTTGATGAATGCGGGCCGGGAAAATGGGATCAGTAAGCCGGCGGGAAACGCCACAGGCCAGACCTATAAGGTAACCGCAGCAACAGACGCTTATGACCGGGTAAAGAACTCGCTGAATCAGAACTGGGCAAAAAAGCCCAAGACCGCGTCCAAGGATAAGTATGCCGGGATCGATGATGCTTATGGCCGAATTGCCAGAAGCCAGGAATATCAGCGTTATTCCCAGTCGGATCAGCTGGCCTCGGGTAAGGGAATAAGAGATTCTTTATTGCAAAACTCTTATAAAAACAGCTTTACGGCCGATCCCTTTTCTTATCGCGGCGGAATGAATTATTTCTTGTAGAGAGCGTGAAAGTCAAAGCTTTCGGGAACTTCCCGAAAGCTTTTTAAATTTCAGGCGCGGCGGCTGCTTGGGCAGCGGGAAAAAGGAAAAATCAATTTTTCCGCCGGCCGGCTCTTTTTATGTGAAAAGAAAAACGAAATAAAATAAAAAACCAAAAGACAAGGCTTTTAATACGGCGGAAAATGTGGTATACTTAGGGGAACTAAAATAGAAAGAATCCATCAGGCGGTTTAATTTCATGGCTGAAAATCGCATTTTAACGGCTGCTCAGGGGGCCGGAAGGCGGTTTTAAACGGCTGGAAGAAGCCGGATGAAGATAAAACAGAAAAGGAAGAGAATATATGAGCGCATTATTAGAAGTAAAAAACTTACATTCCCGCATTGCCGAGAGAGAAATATTAAAGGGTATTGATTTGACGGTCAACGCCGGTGAGATTCATATTATCATGGGACCAAACGGCGCCGGCAAATCAACCTTGGCCTATACGCTGATGGGTCATGAAGCCTATGAGGTAACAGAGGGCGATGCTTTTTTGGGCGGTCAGGAGCTGCTGAATATGCGAGTGGACGAAAGAGCGAAGGCGGGTCTGTTTATGAGCTTTCAAACGCCGGAAATTATTCCGGGCGTAACCGTGGAAAACTTTCTGCGGACAGCCAAGGCGGCGGTAACCGGTCAGGCTCAGAAAGTCATCCCCTTTAAACGGGAACTGATGAAAAACATGGAACTTTTAAATATAGACGTCAAGTACGCCAGCCGTTATTTGAACGAAGGCTTTTCCGGCGGCGAAAAAAAGAAAAATGAAATCCTGCAGATGCTGACCTTGCAGCCCAAGGTGGCAATTTTGGATGAAACCGATTCGGGTCTTGACGTTGATGCGATCAAGGTAGTGGCCGATGGAGTCAAGGCTTTTGCCAGCGACGCCAACGCGATTATTGTGATTACGCATTACGATAAACTGCTGTCGTACTTAAACCCCAATTATGTTCATATTTTAGTTGACGGCAAATTTGTTAAGACCGGCGGGGCGGAGCTGACCAAGGTCATTAATGAGCGGGGCTTTGAAGCGTTTTTGGAAAAATAAGCGCCGTTTATAGGTTGCTGAAAAAAGTTTAAAAAAGGATTTTCTGCGGCAATTAAGTATCAGCCGGCTGAAGCGAAAAGCTGCTTTTCCGGCTGATACAAATTAAAAACGACAGAGGCCACTTTGACTGCCTGCTTGGCCAGGCCGAGCGACGGACAGGAAAAACAAACAGAGGAGAAGACAGTGGAAGAAAAAAGAAAAACATATGTTGCCGATGTGGAACGAGGCATTTATGATATTAAAGACGGAGAAAACTTTGAGTTCAAAACCGATTCCGGTTTAACCGAGGAGATTGTTCGGGAGATATCCGAGGAGAAGAAAGAACCGGCCTGGATGCTGGAAACCAGATTAAAGGCCTTGCAAATATATAACAGCAAGCCATTCCCAACCTGGGGGCCGGATATTTCGGGGCTGGATATGGATAATATCATCACCTATGTGCGGCCGCGGGCGGCCATGCAGCATAGCTGGGAAGAGGTGCCGGCCGATATTAAAAACACCTTTGAGCGGCTGGGCATTCCGCAGGCGGAAAGGGAGTCCTTAGCCGGCGTGGGCGCGCAGTATGATTCGGAAGTGGTCTATCACAATCTGCAAAAGGAACTGGCCGATCAGGGCGTGGTTTATCTGGATATTGAAACGGCGGTCAGAGAGTATGAGGACGTTGTCAAGGCGCATTTTATGAAGCTGGTGCCGCCGTCGGATCATAAGTTTGCGGCGCTGCACGGCGCGGTCTGGTCGGGCGGTTCGTTTGTGTATGTACCGGCCGGCGTGCAGGTGGAGATTCCGCTGCAGTCGTACTTTCGGCTGAACGCCAAAGGCGCGGGGCAGTTTGAACATACTTTGATTATTGTGGAAAAAGGCGCGAAGCTGCATTTTATCGAGGGCTGCTCGGCGCCGAAGTATGACGTGGCTAATCTTCACGCCGGCTGCGTTGAGCTTTATGTTCGGGAAAACGCGACTTTGCGTTATTCGACGATTGAAAACTGGTCGAAAAATATGTATAATTTAAATACCAAACGGGCGGTCGTAGAAAAGAACGCCCGAATGGAGTGGGTGTCCGGCTCCTTTGGCTCGCGCGTGTCAATGCTTTATCCGATGACGATTTTAAAGGGAGAGTATGCCCAGACCGAGTTTACCGGCATTACCTTTGCCGGAGAAGGACAGCATTTGGATACGGGCTGCAAGGTCATTCACTCCGCCAGCCATACTACCAGCAATGTCAACACCAAGTCGATATCCAAGGACGGCGGTTATGCTTTTTACCGGGGTCTGATCAAAACCGCGCCGCAGGCTGAGTACTGTAAATCAACGGTATCGTGTGAGTCGCTGATGATGGATAATCGTTCCAAATCTGATACTTTGCCGATTATCGCGCTGGCCAATGATAAAATTGATATGGGGCATGAGGCCAAAATCGGCCGGATCAGCGATGATGCGATTTTTTATCTGATGTCCAGGGGAATTGATGAAATAGAGGCCAAAACCATGATTGTCAGCGGATTTGTTGAGCCGATCACCAAAGAATTGCCGCTGGAATATGCGGTCGAGTTAAATAATCTGATCAGTTTGGAATTTGTCGGTTCGATAGGATAGGAGAAAGCAATGGAAAATTATTTAAAATATAGAGAAGCGGCCAGACAAAGCTTTGCCGCGCTGCCGTATCCGGTATGGAAACGGGTTGGCTTTGCCGGTTACGCTGAGCCGCAGCTAACGCCGGCCGAGGCCAAAGCCGAGATCGTTTCGGAGATTCCGTTAGCGGGGCTGGATAGTTTAAGTGAAGAGCAGGCGCTGGCTTTTTACCACCGGATCAATCAGCAAAAATACGGGGTTGACGCCAAGTTTGTCCGCCTGACGGAGGGCTGGAGCAATTTCAGCCGGGTCTATCATTTAAAGCGGAATCAAATCGTAGCGGAGCCGATTCATATTTGTTTTGATTTATCAGACGAAGCGCTGCTGGCCGATGAGCATTTAATTTATGCTGAGCCGGGGGCGGAAATGACTTTGGTGCTGGAATACCAGGCTCAGAAAACAAACGACAAAAAGGCCAGTCAGTACCATGTCGGCCTGATTAAGGTGATTGCCGGCGAAAATGCGCAGATTAAGGTTTATGTGGCGCAGGCTTTGCCGGAAAGCAAGGTGCATATCATGAACGCCGTGGCCGAGTGTGCGGCTGACGCCAAGGTTTCGTTTTACAGCGTTGATTTGGGGGCGGAGATGGTGGCCTCAGACTATCACAGTTATTTGCTGGGCGAAAATGCGTCCGGAGTGATTGAGGGCGTCTATTTGGGCGAAGCGGAAAACCGGCTGGATCTTAGCTGCAATATTCAGCACTACGGACCGCGGACCCATTCTTTTATTGAGGTCAACGGGGCATTGGCGGGCAGCGCCAAAAAGGTCTTTCGCGGCGATATTTATTTTCATAAGGGATCCAGCGAAGCGGCCGGCCGGGAAGCGGAATATGTGATTTTGCTAAGTGAAAACGCCAGGGCGGATGCGATTCCGGCGCTGTTTTGCGATGAGGACGATGTATCCGGAGAGCATGCCGCTAATGCCGGAACGGTCGATGAAAATAAGCTTTTTTATTTGATGAGCCGCGGTTTTTCCGAAGCGGAAGCCAAAAAGCTGATCATCCGGGCTTCGTTTTCCAGCGTGTTTGATCAGCTGCCGCTGGCGGATTTAACGGAACGGATGGAGAAAGAGCTGGAAGGGAAGTTGGGACATGTGGGATAACAGTCAAATTCGCAAAGAATTTCCGGCGATTGCCGCTCATCCAGAAGTGATTTATTTTGACAATGCTGCCTCCACGCAAAAACCGGAAGCGGTTTTGCGGCGCCTGATGCAGTATAATCAGGCAGGACACGCCAATATTCACCGCGGCGCCTACCGCTGGTCGGTGGAAGCAACGCAGGCTTATGAAGAAACCAGGAAAAAGACGGCGGATTTTATTCACGCCGCCGCGCCGGAGCAGGTCATATTTACCAGCGGAACGACGGCCGGTATTAATTTAGTGGCCGCTACCTATGGCCGGATGAGCCTAAAAGCCGGGGATAAGATCGTGGTTAGCCTTTTAGAGCATCATAGTAATTTTGTGCCTTGGCAGCAGCTGGCAGAGCAGTCCGGAGCAGAGTTGACCTTTTTAAACATTGACGAGCAGGGCAGCTGGCTGGAGTCTGATTGGGAAAAGGTGATCGTGCCCGGAGTTAAGCTGGTAGCGGCCACGATGATGTCGAATGTGCTGGGGCTGGTTACGCCGATTGAAAAGATTATTCAGCGGGCACATGCAGTGGGAGCGGTGGTGATGATTGACGCTGCCCAGGCGATACAGCACCGGGAGATTGACGTGCAAAGCTTGAACGCTGATTTTTTGGCGTTCAGCGCTCATAAATGCTTCGGCCCGACGGGAACCGGTGTGCTTTATGGCCGGCGGGAGCTTCTGGAAGCCATGCCGCCCTATCAATTCGGCGGCGATATGATTGAGTATGTGACCAAGGAAAAAACTACCTTTGCGCCGCTGCCGCAAAAGTTTGAAGCCGGAACGACCAATATTGACGGCGTGATCGCCTTTTCGGCCGCGCTGGATTTTATTCGGCAAATCGGCTGGGAAACGATTCAAAAAATAGAAGGGGAGTTAACGGCTTATGCCCTAGAAAAACTGCGCCGGACCGAGCATATTCAGCTTTACGGCGACGTGCCCGGAGCGGTTAAAGGACCGGTCATTGCGTTTAATGTCGAGGATGTTCATCCGCACGATGTGGCCAGTATTTTGGACAATGCCGGCATTGCTGTCCGCTCGGGACATCACTGCGCCCAGCCGCTGATGAAAGAGCTTAAAGTACAGGCGACCGTTAGGGCCAGCTTTAGTATATATAATACCAAAGAGGAAATTGATGTCTTTGTCCAAAAGCTAAAGGAAGTCAGGAGGTGGTTGGGCTATGGATCTTAGTCAAATTTATACTGAGGTGATTACCGAACACAGCCGGGCGGCGCATAACCGCAAAGAGCTGGCGGAGGTTACCCATAAAGAGCATGGGCATAATCCGAGCTGCGGCGATGATATTACGCTGGAGCTGGATATTAAGGACGGCCGGATCGCGGACGCGGCTTTTTCCGGCAGCGGATGCGCGATTAGTCAGGCGTCGACTTCCATGATGATTGATTTGATCCGGGGGCTGACGGTAGCGGAAGCAAAAGAGAAAGCGGAAAGTTTTTTGGCCATGATCAAAGGAGAAAAAACCGAGGAAGAGTTGGCGGACGTCTTAGAAGACGCGGCGATTTTGGCGAATATTAAAAATATGCCGGCCAGGGTAAAATGCGCTGTTTTGGCTTGGCACACCTTAGATGAGATCTTAAAGAAGGAATCAGGAGAATAATATGGAAAATTCGTTCCGGCTGGATTATATGGATTTTTTACTCACCAAAACAATGGAAATGAAAGGAACGGATTTGCATTTATGCGCCGGCAGCAAGCCGCTGGTTCGGGTCAATTCCAATTTGGTGGATATTGAAGGAAGCGAACGGCTGCGGCCGGATCAAATTTCTGAATTTGTGCAGGATTATCTGACAGAGTTCCAACTGCAGGAACTGCAGCGGGAAAAATCGCTGGATTTTTCCTACTCCCGGCGAAGCTTAGGGCGGTTTCGCTGTAATGTCTACTATCAGCGCGGCACGTATGCCATTGCGATTCGGGCGCTGCCGATTGAGATTCCGAAGTTTGATGATCTGGGCTTGCCGGAAATCATTAAGAGCTTTGCCCATAAGCCCAAAGGCCTGGTTTTGATCACCGGGGCGACCGGCAGCGGCAAATCGACAACCTTAGCCAGTTTAGTTGATTATATCAATGAAACTCAAAAATATCATATCATCACGGTTGAGGATCCCCTGGAATATTTGCACAGTCATAAAAGCAGCATGATTACGCAGCGGGAAGTCGGGGGCGACGCGCTTAATTTTGCGTCGGCTTTAAAATCGGCGTTAAGAGAAGATCCCGATGTGATCATGGTGGGAGAAATGCGGGATATGGAAACGATGCAGACTGCTTTGACGGCGGCCGAAACTGGACACTTGGTGCTGACAACGCTTCATACCGGCAGCGCAGTTAAGGCGATTGACCGGATTCTGGACGGATTCAGCAAAGAGCAGCATACGCAGGTGCAAAGTCAATTAGCGACAGTGCTGGAAGGCGTGGTGTCGCAGCAGCTGCTGCCCCGGATGGACAAAAGAGGCCTGATTGCCGTAGCCGAGGTATTGTGCGTTACACCGGCCGTGCGCAATATGATTCGCGAAGGCAAGCATTTTCAGGTGTCGAACTTGATTCAAACCGGCGCTAAGCAAGGCATGGTATCAATGGAAAGAAGTCTGGCCAAATTGGTTAGAGAGGGTGTTATTACGCATGAGGTTGGTTATTTAAAATCAGCCGATCCTCAGCTTTTTGAAAATTATTTTAATCAGCCTAATCTGTAAGTAGGAGGAAAACATGAAAACAAGCAAAGGAAAATTAAGCAAGCCGGTTAAGATTTTATTTTCACGGCAACTGGCGTTGGCTCTTAATTCGGATATTACCATTACCGAAGCCTTGGATATCATTCGCTCAAAATCAGAAGAACCCCTGTTAATCAAAGCGCTGGAAGAAATGACGGCTAAGATTTATATGGGCTACAGCTTTGGCGATGTGATCAAAGAGCAGGAAGAAATCTTTTCCAGCTTCTATGTCAATATGGTTAATATCGGTGAGGAAAGCGGTAATTTGACGGAGATTTTGGAGCAGCTGGCTCAGATTTATGAACGAGATATGCTGACCCTGAAAAAAGTGCGGCAGGCGGTGACCTATCCCTTGATTTTAACGGCTTTGATGTTTGGCGTAATCCTTTTGCTGATTACCGAGGTGATGCCGATGTTTGACCGGGTTTTAAAATCGCTGGGCGGGGATATGCCGCAGGCGACCAAAGTGATTTTACAGATTGGCTTATTCTTGAGAAATTACGGCTGGGTGATTCTGCTGGTTCTGGCTTTAATTGGAGTTGGGCTTTATTATTACGGCAGGACAGAAGCAGGCAAAACTTTCTTTGACAGGCTAAAGTTTTATATTCCCTACCAAAAGGAATTGACGGCGGCTATGCTGGCGGCTCGGTTCGCCAGGAATCTGGGGCTTTTGCTGGCCAGCGGTATTTCGGTCAGCCGGGCGCTGGAAATGATTTATCCGGTGATTGACAACGAGTATCTGGCGGAAGGGATTAAAGACAGTATTCGCCAGGTCAATGAGGGAACAGGCTTAGATGAGGTGATCGAGCAGCTGAGGCTTTTCCCCCGGCTTCTGATTAAGCTGTTTGCGGTTGGCGTGGCCACCGGCCAAATGGATAAAGCGCTGCTGCGGGCAGCGGCGGAAATGGACAGAGAGGTTGATGACAAACTGGCCAGATTGACAACCGTGTTGGAGCCAATGCTGATTATTATTTTATCGGTGATTGTGGGTATTATTTTGATTTCGGTAGTTTTGCCGGTGGTCAGTATCATGAATAATATCGGATAGGAGGAAGCAATGACGAAGCGTGTTTCAATGAATACCAGTTTTGTGGCGCTTTTTTTTATCGCCGCCGCGCTGATTATTATTGTTCTTCATCTGAATCGCTATGATATTTCGGATAAAGAAATGGGCACAGAACAAATTGAGGATATTATTCGCCATTATGCTACGACTTGTTATGCTCTGGAAGGCAGCTATCCTTCCGGCTTGAAATATTTGCAGAAAAACTATGGCCTGATTTTGGATGAGGAGCAGTATGTCTATTATTATGATGCTTTTGCTTCCAATCTTTTGCCGGATATTAAGGTGATGAGAAAAACGGAAAGCGAGGCCGGATATGAATAAGAAAGCGCTGTCCATTGAGTCGCTGTTTGTTATGATATTGTTCATGGTGTTTGCTGTTTCTATGGTTCTGATGATCATCAGCGGCCGTACCAGTTATGGTAAAATCTTAGATGAGAAGGAGCAGGCTGAGAATTTGCGGATTGCCACTTCTTATCTGCGAATGAAGCTGAAACAAAATAACCGCTTGTATTCGGTCTTTGCCTCGCGGTCAACCAAGATGGACGAGGAAATTTTGGAAATTTGGCAGGGCGGTGAAGAAGAAGCGTATCGGACGGTTATTTATTTTCGTCAAAATAAACTTTGGGAAGCCTATATGACCGCAGAGGATGAGTTTGACCCGGCTCTGGGTGAGCCGATCATTGATCTGTCCGCTAAAACGGTGCGCTTTGACCGAACAGAAAAAGGACTGTGGATTATTTATGATATGGGCCAAAATGAGATCCGGCAGTTTGTGGCGCTGCAATCGGAGGGATAAAGATGTTAAAACGCAATAACAAAGGCTTTACGCTGATTGAAATCATTATTTCCATTGCGGTTTTATCCATTATTTCCGCCATTTTTCTGGAGCTGTTTATTAAAGCGGATTCGGTGCAAAAGCAAGGGAAAATTTTGGATGACAAGGTATTTTTAATCAGCAATTTACTGGAAACGTTAATCGCCGAAGACGATATTGACAGCTTTATTCGGCAAAGCGCCCCGGCGGCGGAAAGATCGGAAAACGGCCGGCGGGCGTTTGATTTTTACTATGATAAGGCACTTAAAGCCGTACCGAAAGAGCAAAGCGTATATTATCTGTGCTTGGTGCTGGAAAAAAAGGAAACCTTAAAAACCGGCGTTTTGTATTCAGCCAGAGTAAGTGCCTTTGAAGATACGGAGGAAGCGCCGCTGCAAATGACAACCGGTTTTTATGAGCGGAAAGGAAAATGAAATGCAGGCAGTGAAAAATTATTTGCGCGATAATCGGGGAGCGACGTCGGTGCTGATTATGATTATGATGATTATTCTGATGGCTTTTGGCATAGCCGCTTTGACGACATCGGTTGCTTCCCGCAAGCTGGCGCAGAAAAATGCCAATTGGCTGGCCGAATATTATGCTTTACAGGGCGAAGCGGAAACAATGTATGCTCATTTGGACGATGCTTTGAACTTGGCGGAAGCCGGAGAAGACCTCAGCCGAATTGAAGATTTGCTCAATCAGTTTTTGCGGGAAAACGCGAACTGCAGCTTCCAAAAGACGGAAGCAGAGCACCAGCCTTTTATTATCAATATAAATGTAAAAGAACCCGGCAGGGAAGTGCCGAAGGAAATTCAAATGGGCTTGGTTCTCGCCCAAGGAGAAGGCCGCTATTACTTAAAAGTAATAAAATGGGAGCAGCACCAGGCTGAAATTTTTGACCCGGAAGATGAGCCCCGTTTTTCTGATATTAAAATGGAATAAGCGGGAAATAGCCGCTGACAGCTCTTTTTCCTTAATGCTTTGCCAGGCCGGTAGTATTTATTTAAATCTTAGGCAGAGGGCGAAAGGATGGAGCAGTATGGCAGCTGAGGCCGGCAGATGCGGGCGAGACTGGTATAAGGTAAGGAGGATTTATGAAAACGGCGGCTTTTTTTGATATTGACGGAACGCTTTACCGGGAGGGATTAATTACCAGCATTTTCAAAAAATTCATTAAGTCCGATATTATTGATCAAAGTGTATGGTATCAGGAAGTGCAGGATAAATATAATAAATGGGATAAGCGGGTCGGCAATTATGATGATTATCTGGTCAAAATGGCGGAAATTTATATTGAAGCGGTGCGCGGCCTGCATAAAAGCCAGGTGGAGTATATTGCCCAAAAGGTAGTCGAGCAAAAGGGCGATCGGGTTTATATTTATACGCGGGATCGGATCTTATGGCATAAGGCGCAGGGGCATATCGTGATTACCGTGTCCGGTTCGCCCTATGAGCTGGTGCGGGCTATGAGCATCAAGCATGGCTTTGACGCTTGTCGGGGTACCATATATGAACTGGATGAAAATGACTGTTATACCGGCCGGCTATCTCCACTATGGGACAGCAACAGTAAGCAAAAAGAGATCCAAAGACTGGTGGCGGAGTACGAAATTGATTTATCGGCGTCATATGCTTATGGCGACACAGCCGGAGATTTTTTGATGCTGCGGGCAGTTGGACATCCGGTAGCGATGAATCCGACGAAGGAACTGGTGCAAAAGATTATGCGGGATGAGGAAATGAGAAAGAAAGCTAAGATTGTAGTGGAGCGTAAAGATAATATTTACCAATTGACGCCGGATATGCTGTCCGCCGGGAACATGCTGTAAATACTTAACTTGCTGGCGCAAAGCCGCGGCTTTTGGCGAAAGCTGGGTAAAAAAATATTTTGCCAAGCAATGGAAAGGTTAATCCGCGCGGCGTGATCAGCCGCCAGACTGTCCTGACGCGCGGGGAAAAGGGGAGCTGTCTTAACTGAATCTTACAAAGCGGGATCGTTAGCGGCAATATCGCCGTAGGTCACGTCAATAAAAAAACGGAGCAAAGACTATCTTGCTCCGCTCCTTATTTTAGGGGCGCTTACTTTAACTGAATCTTGCAAACGGGATCGTTAGCGGCAATATCGCCGTAGGTCACGTCAAAATTGCTGATTTTATCAGGATTCATCAGGACGACGATAACATCGGTTTTCTTGCCCTGCTCCTTAATATAATCAAAATCGGCCGTGATTAAAGGCTCGCCGCTTTTCACTTTCTGGCCGTCGCTGACATGAATGGTCAGGCCGTCGCCCTTTAATTCGACAGTATCTAAGCCGACGTGAATCAGCAGGTCAATTCCATTGTCCGTATGAAAGACAACGGCGTGCTTTGTCTTGAACGCCTGAGTGACTACGCCGTTAGCCGGCGCGTAAATGTTGCCGTCAGTCGGCCGAATGGCGTAGCCGTCGCCCATCATTTTTTGAGAAAAAACCTCATCCTCCACTTCGGTAATGGGGATAACCTTGCCGCTGACGCAGGCGTTTAAAGTTTCTGCTTTTTTTAAAAAACCAAATAAACCAAACATAAGATATCCTTTCTGAGCAAAATTATTTCGTCAGAAGGCTGAGCCTGACGAATGTTATTTTTGGGGTAAAAATATGGCTTGATTTTCCTTTGCTGTAAGTTCGCCATTCGGCAAGCAGGAAAGAATCAGCTGCTTGTATAAAATTATTGTAACCATAAAATACCATTTTTAATCAGGAAAGTCAAGAGTTATCCGTGAAAGCTTGCCAGTGGGGGGAGATATGAAAATGAAAAACGTTTTTGGAAAACGAATTGGTCGCCAAAACGAACAGTTTCATATACTCCGAACTAATGTTGAAGTGATATCGGATTGGCTGTTTACGGCTGAAATTATGGAGGAAAAAGATAACGAATATACTATTATAGCATAGCGGAAACTGTCATAAGGAATGATAGTATGAAAAGTGAGAGATGTGAAATGGAGATTATTATGAGAAACCGGGTATTTAAAATAAATTATAATCCATATCGAAAAGAAATAGGATATCAAGTAAAAGAAGAGGGGGAGAATTGGGAAGAATTAGGAGATAAATCAAAATTAATACGAGATAGTAAATTTTCTGCAAATATTATTTTGCAGCATTGTGCGATGGAAATACTCAAAGAAATTGAAGATCAGTACCATCCGCGAGAGATTATATTCGAAGGGACGGAAGAAGATTATCAAGATTTAAAAAGTGTGATCGATAATTTTTATGGTGAGAAGATTCGCTGCAGAAAAGGAGATTATTATATAGAATCAGCACAAAATTTGCTATTAGAGATTGAAGAAAAATTTAGGCAGTTGGATAAAACTTTTAAAAATTATGAATCGCCGGAAATTAGTGATATCATAGGTGAATTTAAGGATGTTACGCAGGAAGATATCCCTATTTTTGTGATGGGCACTTATAGTGCTGGCAAAAGTGCGTTTATTAATGCAATGATTGGCGCTGAAATTTTGCCAAGCAAAATTGATACGACAACGGCTAAAGTATATGAAATTATGGAATCTAAATGTGCAGATCAAGGAGAAGTTAAATTTTCAAATAATGGAAAAGAAATAAAAGTCAAATTTGATAAAAATAAGGAGTATAGTGTCAGCGAGGATATTGACGAGGATTTGAAAGTTATGCTTACCCAATCTTTGGAGAAAAATAGCGGCGGCACAGTTACTTCGCAATTATTTTACTGTATATCCGCGGTCAATTCCTACGCCGAAGAAAACCCTCAAAAAGTAGGTGACATTATTGAAGTCCAAACACCATTTAACAGTTTACTTAAAAGTGATAAAAAAACTTTTGTGTTTTATGATTCACCGGGCTCTAATTCGGCCCGAAATAAAGAACACTTGCGAATCGTGTAGGGGACTGTGGATTGTCGGTGAGGTGGG
>CAUVDV010000056.1:0-14185 GCA_963550755.1 uncultured Lachnospiraceae bacterium | reverse complement strand
CCTTAGCCGCTATAATTCCAAATACAATTACAGTGTCGATATTCCGGCGATTTTATCCAGCCTGCCTTTTAGTCCGACCGAAGATGCTCTTGTTTTATATGATGATTCCAACGGCAGCAACCCCTATACAATTTTATCCACTTTTGCACGCTACAATGCTCTGAATCAAACATTAAAAGAAGCGGCTGAAGACTTGTTTGACTCTGTTTCTGATTTTGATAAAAACCATGCTGAGATTAAGCCAATTTCAGTACAAGGCGCCCAAAGCGCTTATAAGGTAACTTATGATTCCGGCAGTGTTATGATAGATGCCATCGCCGCTCAAAAGAATGATATTTTTTATTATGTTTATTATTTTTCCTCCAGTCCTACTTTACTTGACAACAGCTTCTCACCGATACTGGCCGATTTACGCGCCCAGATGGAAAAAAGTTTAACTATCTATTAACTTTTTAACCCTATCATCACTTTTTTAGGAGGTATGCCATGAAGTTTTTCTTAGACACCGCTAATGTTGAGGATATCCGGAAAGCCGCCGCCATGGGCGTGATTTGCGGCGTAACCACCAATCCCTCACTGATTGCCCGTGAGGGTCGCGATTTTAAAGAGGTTTTACAGGAAATCAGCAGTATTGTCGACGGTCCAATCAGCGGCGAGGTTAAAGCTACGACCACCGAGGCCGAAGCAATGATTGAAGAAGCCAGAGAGATCGCCCAGCTTCACCCCAATATGGTGGTTAAAATCCCCATGACCGTCGAAGGCTTAAAAGCGGTTAAGGTACTGGCCAAAGAAAAGATTAAAACCAATGTTACCTTGATTTTCAGTGCCAATCAGGCCTTGCTGGCGGCCCGGGCCGGTGCCAATTATGTTTCGCCTTTCTTAGGGCGCCTGGATGATATTTCCACCGACGGCGTTGAGCTTGTCAGAACGATTGCCGAGATTTTTGCAATTTATGATCTGCCGACTGAAATCATTGCCGCCAGTGTCCGTCACCCGATGCATGTCACCCAGTGTGCTTTGGCTGGCGCGGATATCGCGACCGTTCCCTATGCGGTGATTGAAGCTATGACCAAGCATCCCTTAACCAATGCCGGGATTGAAAAGTTTAAGCAGGATTACTTAAAGGTCTTTGGAAAATAGGATTTGACACTTGATTTTTTTGTAAATCATTGTTAAAATAGGGAATGTTGAATTTAAAATGCTTGAAAAAAGCTATCTGTTGTTTCTGACTGCTGCCGCAAAATATAATTATTGATTCGGCAGCCGGCAAATGCTGCAAAACACCGGTACTCCGGCACATAACCGGTCAGCACCCGTAAATTTTGTAAAACAAATAACAGCGGATCGGCTTGGGTTTGAGGAGGGTATTTATGCCACATTGGTTACAAATTTTACTAATCGTGCTTGCCGTAGTGGCAGTTGTTTTGTTTGTGCTGTATTATTTCGGCAACAAAATGCAAAAAAAGGCCAACGACAGTCAGGAAATGATTGAGCAAAGCAAGGTCGTCACGTCCGCGCTGATTATTGATAAAAAGAAGCTGAAAGCCAAGGATTCTTCTTTACCGCAAATGGTGCAGGAGCAAATCCCGTTTTATCTGCGCTGGCGCAAGCTCCCGATGGTTAAGGCCAAAATCGGCCCGAAGATCGCGACATTGTTATGCGATGAAAATGTTTATCAGCAATTGCCTTTGAAAAAAATGGTTAAGATTGAGCTGGCCGGCCTTTATATTGTCAGCGTCAAAAGCGGCAAGCTGGAAGCTCCGGCTAAGCCCGGCTGGCGGCAGCGATTAGCGCTGTGGGTCAAAAACGCGCAGGCCAAAGCAAATAAGACGAATGCGTCAAGCAGCGCTAAAAAATAACTCAGCTTTTCGTGCGGATACCAGCCGGCCATGTGCTGAAGCATTTCTGCGCCAAGCTTAAAAAATGTTTTTCATTTCCGCAGCGCTGCCCGCCCCGCCAAAAAATACCGCTTTGACGAGCAGGGGAAAGCTGAGCGGAACAACAGCAAAACTTTTAAGCACCGAGCGGTTGCGCAAGGGAATTTCCGGCAGCCGCTTTCTTTATTAACCATAGCTGCACTATCCGCAAGGAGGAAATAATGTCTAATTTTCATGGCAGTGATGTTGAAAAAATTGCTGCTCTCTATCAGGTTCAGCCCCAGGATTTAATTAACTTCGGCGTAAACGCCAATCCTTTGGGGCTGCCCACTCAGGCCAAGCAGGCCTTAGCCGAACAAATCGAGCTTTTCAGCCGCTATCCCGACCCTGAGTATGCTCAGCTGAAAAATGCACTCAGCCGGTACTTAGCAGTCGATTTTGCCCGTATCCTGCCGGCCAACGGCACCAGCGAACTGATTCATCAGGTAATTCGGCATTTCGCGCCGAAAAAGGCGCTGCTCTATACCCCGACTTATTCCGAGTATGCGAGTGACGTCCGTAGGCAGGGCGGTCAGGTGCTGGAACTGCCGCTGGTCAAGGACAACCGTTTTCAATTTCCGGCGGCTGAATTCTATCATTTGCTGGAGTCGGCCGATTTTGTCCTGCTGTGTAATCCCAATAACCCAACTGCCACGCTTTTAAGCGCTGAGAAACTGGCACCGCTGATTGGCCGGGCGCAGGAAAAGCAAATTCCTTTTATTATCGATGAAACTTATATCGAATTCACCGAGCAGCCGCAAAAATACAGCGCTATCTCACTGATTCGCCAATTTTCCAATTTAATTATCCTGCGCGGATTTTCCAAGTTTTTTGCCGCACCGGGACTGCGCTTAGGCTATGCCGTATTCGGCAACCCCGACTGGCTGCAAAGCCTGAAAAGCGGCTATCCCTGGGGAATTCACGCGCTGGCCGCCTATGCCGGCGAGGTTTTTCTGGAAGATCAGGATTATATTGAAACCAGCCATCGCTTTGTCCAGGTGGAAAGAAAGCGGATTTCGACTTTTTTGGAAGCCCTGCCGAATTTAACACTTTACCCGGCAACGGCTAATTTTTTCCTGCTCGAACTCCAGCGCCAAAACGCAACCGATCTCTTTCTCTATCTGCTGCACCGCGGGCTTTTAATCCGCAATTTCCATGATGAAATCGGCCCCGGCTTTTTCCGCTTCTGTATCTTAGATCAGGCCAGCAATACCCACCTGCTGGAGGCAATTGCCGATTTTGTAAAGGGAGCGGAGAGTTAATTGCATTTAACGAGGTAAAATTTTATGGAATTTCGATTAGCAGTACCCGAGGATTTACCTAACATAAAAGAAGTATACCAAGCTATCGTAAAAAGAATGATTGAAAACAAAATCAAAATTTGGGACGATGTTTATCCTTGTGATTTTTTTGAAGAAGATATAAATAAAAACCGCTTATATATTTTACTGGACAAAGAGATTATTGCCGCTGCATTTGTTTTGTCTAACGAACATAGCGGATATAAAAACGTAGAATGGCAAGATAATACGGCAACCGCTGTTTATTTAGATCGCCTGGCGGTTAATGTTTTGTATGGCCGAACGGGAATTGCCAGTATGATGCTTGTAAAAGCAATCGAAGTCGGCAAGCAGTCAGGCGCCAAATATTTAAGACTATTTGTGGTTGATGAAAATAAACCGGCCATTAATTTATACGAAAAGAATAAATTGATAAAAGCCAAAGGAATATATACTGAAATTATTGATGATGAACTTAGTTTTAATGAATATGGTTACGAAATAAGGCTAAACTAATTTAATGTTACATGATGTTTAGAAAAATGGAGGCAATACGATATGATCCGAAATATGCAATTAAGCGACGCCGATCGCATTCGCAGAATTTGCGATTTAGCGTTAGGCTATCAAGCTGATCTCAGCTTGGTAGAAAATCAAATCCGTAAATTATCCAATGACCCACGCCATGTTGTCGCCGTTTATGAAGATGAAAACGCGAAATGCGCCGTTGGCTTTGTCCATGCCGAATTATACGAAAGCCTTTACAGCGATACCGGCTTAAATATCTTGGGACTGGCAGTTGACCCGGCGTTTCAGGGCCGCGGTATCGGCCGACAGCTGATGGCTTTTCTGGAAAGCTATGCCGCCCAAAATCATATTGCCTTTATTCGCTTAAACTCTGGAGCGCAGCGAACCGACGCTCATAAGTTTTATGAAAAAATCGGATATGTTTGCGACAAAACACAAAAACGGTTTATTAAATCGTTCCGCTAAATTGTCAGACAGGCAAATATTTAGCTTAATGCATCCGCAGCGCGAAAAAGTCCCTATCTCCGTTTCGGAAGGAATTGCGCTTGCCGGTAAAACAGTAAAGCCGGGATTTTAGGGCTGCCTCCTATCGCTTAAACATACGCCACTCTTTGGGGTGAAACTCCGCGGAGCAGCGCCTGTAAGATTCGGGTTTTGGAATAATCAAACTCCCGAAAACGCTTTAGCGCCGCCTTTTCCTCAGCATAAACTTTCCAGTAGCCGGTCAGCAGACAGTCTTTCCGGCAATCGGCAAAGGCCTTAACATCATGCAGCGGATAATCCAAAAAGACCCCGATTTCATGCGGGCAGCCCGCCCGATAGCGCCGCGCCAGACAGACCAGCTTCTCGTTCAGGCTCATCTCCGGGGCATAACCCAGACACGCCAAAAAGCCCTTCGTTTCCTGCTTTTTTAAACATTCCGCCAAAAGATCTTCCTGATAAAACAAAATGCCGACGCTTTCCGGCCGTTCGTATAAACAAAAAAAACGCATTGGAAAATACTGTGTGCAGCGCTCCTTATTTTCCAGCCAAACCTGTTTCAGCGGCCGGCTGCCGTTTTTAAAAATAATGAGCGACGCTGCTTTTTGGCGCATAATGGTCGGTGCGGCATGAAAAGCAATGGTATAGCATAAATACTCAATATCCGAATACTGCTTTAGAATTTCTTCCGGCGGTATCGCTACCTTCGCTCTCATCTTGCCGTTCCTCTCCTGTGCCTTCCTTTTTTTCCCGCGTTTTGTCTTTCTTCCTATTATAATATACCTTATGCTGATTATATCTCAATCTTCCGCCTGCGATTTATGGGTTTCGCCTGCAGATTTCTCTGCCCCAAGACGCAGGCGGAAAACTAAGCATCCTCTTGTTACCGCTTAGGCCATTCGCCGTATCGCGAATCATTTACCCAAGCGATGAAACCGCTTTTTACAGCGCCTTGCCCAATTCCTTGCAGGCAGCCAAAGCGTCATCGTCCGGCTCTAAGTTGACAATAAGACCGGCTTTCACCACGTCTGCGCCGTAGCCCTTCATTCTCTCTTCCCAGTCCTTCATCCATTGGCCTTCACCCCAGTCATAAGAACCAAACAGTACGACTTTCTTACCCTTTACTGCACTGGCAATCGACTCAACAAAAGGCTCCATTTCATCTTCTTCCAAGATTTCATCGCCCATAGCCGGACAACCCAAAGCAACTGCTTCTGCTGCTTCTACGTCAGCTACCGAGGCGTCGCTTACTGCTAAAAGCTTGGCTTCTTTGCCGTTTTCCTTGATGCCCTCGGCTACTGCCTTAGCCATTGTTTCTGTATTGCCGGTTCCGCTCCAATAAATAACAGGTATTGCCATAATATTCTGCTCCTTTCAAGCCTTTCTGATAAGAATTTTCAATGTCCTGATCCTTTCCCTTTTTTTAACCGCCATGCCTTTTTTGTCTATTTTGCCTAAAAATCAGCGAAAGCCAAATCACTGCCCTTCTGCCGGCAAGTCAGTCAAACATTCCAGCCAAGCCAAAAAGTAAAACGACCAGTTCAAGTATTAAGTTTATAGAATTTGAGAATGATTGTCAATATCAAAATTGCCCATAAATTCCTTCGTTTTTTTGTTGCTTTTTTGTATAAAAATGCCGGATGGCGCAAAAGAGGCTACCTCATGCCACTATCATCCTTTTGGGGGGAGTTCCGCCTGCCATTTTTCCGGATACCCTACTCCAGCCACTGGATAAAAGCCGTTTTATCCTTGCAGTTATAGCCGGCATTTTTATAAAAATTCAATGTGCTCTCACTTTTGCTGCCTGTCAGCAGCATCATTTTATAGCAATTATTTTGAATCGCTATCTCCTTGGCGTAATTAAGACATTCCGAGGCAAATCCTTTTCCCCGATACGCCTCGCTGGTAACCACATTTTCAATAAACGCATAGGGGCGAATATTTCTGGTCAGGTTTGGAATAATCACACAGACACAGGATGAAATTATTTTGCCGTTTACCTCATTAACAATAATATGATGGTTCCCATCCTCAAGAATTGCTTGCCAGGTGTTCTCTAAATAACTTGAGTTTTCCAGAATACTATCCTCGTGCAAAAACAGATATAAGCTCAATAGCTTATTTAAATCTTCTTTTCTCGCTTCTCGTACCACAATCGCACCTCACCTATTTAGCATTCTGCTCGGCTGGTTGCCCGCTCTCCGGCTTTTGCTGCCGCTGACAGCGCCGCCACAAAGCGCCGGCCGCCTCCAACACCAGCACATACAGGCCGGTCATGCCGATGGCGAAAAGGACTTCAAAGAAAATCCGCCAAACCGACAAATAAAGCGGCGTCCGAATATGAGAAAAGGTATTTAAAATGTTGGCCTGTCCCATCGCCGCCATAATCGCCAAAATCGGATAAAGCCATTGATACTTTTTCTGATAAGCAAAGTAGCCCAGCAGCAAAAGCCCTGGATAGCCGAGCAAAAAGGCCTTGTTGCGCGGCCGAGCCGGCAGGATTTCCTCCAGAATGTTGCGGATAAACAGCTCCATATTAGCGGGCTGAACACCGGTTTCATGCCCGCTGCGAATAATCAGCAGCGCCACCGCCGCCAGCAGCATCATGCCAATCAGCGCATGCCAGAACTTAATATTCATATTCAGGAAATACATCGTCCGATCCTTAGCGGTAAGCTCCGCTTTCCCCAAAATATCATTGCCGAAATAGCGAAGCGCCGCTACAATCGCCAGCGCCAAAGGCAAAAGCTGCGATACTTTCACCCCGGTAAAAACCTTTAATTCCAGTAAATATTCACTTTCCGCGTAAAAGGCCGTTTCACACAGCGCTCCCGCTAAGGAAATCAGCACCGCTCCGGCCAGCAGCCATAAGCTGCGGCCAAAAGCGCCAAGCCTGGTTACGGCCGCGCCCGCGTCAAACACCCGCTTGCTCTCGGCCAGCACAAATTGCGTCGCCAAAACGGCAAATAAGATGGTAGCCGCCAAGCCAAACAGAATATTAAATAAACTAAGCCGGATTTGCAGCAAATAAACCGCCGCCGTCGGCAGCGCCGCCAAGGCGAAAAGGCCGTATAAAACAACCGGTTTGAGCGGCAGCATATTATCCAGCAGCAGCAAAAAGCAGGCAATCACCGCCAGCCCGGCCAGCATTTGATAAGCCGGGCGCGGCCGCAGCCGCGGCATCAAATCAAGCTTTTCACCATCCGCCGCCATCACCCGGCGAATATGGTGCGGCCCCGCCAAAAGCCGTCTTTCTAAATCGGCAAAGCGGGCTTTATAAACCGCGTAATCGCTGACTAAATCATTTTTCGAGTCAATAAAGGGCTTAAAGAAAATAACCCGGATATTGCGCTCGGTAATCGCCCGGTAAAAAGTATTAACAATCTCCTGCCCCTGATGATGCAGCGGCATCTTATAATCATAACGCCTTTGAATATAATTCCAAGTGGAAAAGACCCGCACCGCCTGATAATCAATGGCCCGTACCAGCGCCTCCAAACCGGTCTGCTGCAAATGCTCACGCTGAACGCTGGCTTCAATCATCGCGGCCGCAATTTCATTTTCCCGCAGCGCCTTAGCCATATATTCCGGCTCGGTATCCATGCCCAAAACCGTATCGCCGAAGAAAATCACGTAGCTTTGATCCGAATATTGCTTAACCGCCGCGATAAAGCGGTCAATCGAGCGCTTGGCATCCTGCACGCCGGCCGAGTAAGTCGGCCGGAAGCGAACCGCCAGCCCCGCCGCCCGAACCGCCTCTATCTCTCCCGGCAGATAGCCCAGGCCAATTAATTGCAGCTTTGACATCTGACCGACTTTATCGGTTCCGATCTGCTTCTCCAAAAAGTCACGCACGACCTCATATTTAAAAGCGAAATCCGAGGCGATCCCGGTCAGCGCCAGCTCCGTATCGCTCCGCCGGGTCATGCTCCGGCCATCAGCCAGCACTTCCTTCAGGCCTTTTTCCACAAAATCAATGCCTTCCTTGGTGGCTTCAACTATCACGTCATAGCCTTCAAACGATGTCCGTACCTTGAAATCATTGTTCCATTTCAAGCTGTCCAAGCTGCTTTCGGTAATCGTCACTGAACCAAGCCCCGCTTCTTTCCAGTCGGCCAGCGACTGCTCCAGCGTTTTTTCCTCGGTGGCGGCAATTTTTTTAATTTCCTCTAAATCCATGGTTATTTCATAATTTTTATATTGATTTTCTGTCCGATACCGGCCAACCGCCAAAAAAGCCGCCGCCAAAACTCCAATCACTAAAATTGCCGCTAAGATTTTGTTTACTTTCATCCTATTCCTCGCATTTCTTTGCCTGTTGCCATTTCTGCTGCCGGGCTTTGGTCTAGTCAAATCATTTTTTAAGCCGCAGCTGCTTTTTCCGTCCTCGCCCTGCACCATAATATTTTGTTTATTTTAAAGCTATTTCCCTCTATTTGTCAAGCCTTCCGGCTTCTTTTTTCCTGAATAAAGCGCTTCACTTCCTCCAGCACCCCGACTCGTAAAAGCAGCACGCCGGCGCCGTAAATAATCACGCCCAGGCCGGTTAAAAGCCCCAGCTGGATAATCTGCGCCAGCCGCCCGCCGGATAAAAACGATAAAAACGGCTTCACCCCGTAAATTACCGCCGCCATCACCGCGGCCGCCGCTAACATTTTACCGGCATCCGCCAAAAAAGCCCAGTCAAAAATTTGCCGCTCTTTTTTCAGCAAAGGCAGCAGCAAAGCAATCCCGTAAATCGTAGACGACAGCGATGAAGCCAGCGCCAGTCCGCCAATCTCCATTGCCGGTGCCAGCAGCATACAAAGGACGATATTGGACAAAATCGCTATGATTGCCCCAACCATCGGCACTTTTCCGCTCCGCTCGGCAAAATAAACACGCGCCAGCACCGTTTGCAGGGCGTAGCCAATCATCCCTAAGGCAAAGTAAAACAAAGCCTTGGCGGTAATGGCAATCGAAAACTGCTCAAACCGATTGCCGGCATAAATCAGCCGAATTACCTCGGCGCTTAAGCTCATCAGCCCGGCCATCATCGGAATCACAAACAGCAGGATAATGCCCAGTGTCTGTCCAGTCAGCCGCCCCGCTTCCTGCTTTTTGCCTTGATTGACCAAATCCGACATTTGCGGAAAAATCACATTCATGACCGACAGCACAAACACGCTGATAATCATGGTATATAAATCATTGGCAAAATTGATGGCGCTGACCGCCGCCCCGTCCTGATAAATGCCGGAAGCAAAGCGGATATTAACGGCAATATTAAACGGCTGCACCCAAGTGCTGACCATGACCGGCAGCAGCAAAACGCCAACCTGCTTTAACTCGCTGTTATTCCAGTGAAAGTTAAAATGAAAGCGGTACCCGGCCTTGCGCAGAGCCGGTACCTGAATCGCCGCCTGCATCACCCAGCCGATCAGAAAAACCACCGCCAGTCCATGAATTTGCCAGCGGGCATTCGGCCCAAAAAAATAACCGATAATCACCGCGTTAAACACCACGCTGGTCAGCGCCGGCACCAAAAAGCTGTCTAACGACTGCAAAATCCCGATAAAGGAGAAAGTAATGCCGGTAAAGAACATGGTCGGAAACAGGATTTTCAGCAACTCCGAGGTCAGCCGCAGGGCTTCGGCATCAAACCCGCCGGCCGAAAGAGCCGCCACCGGCTCAGAAAAAAGAACGCCCAGCGCCGACAACACGGCCATCAGCAGCCCGACCAGAGTAATAAAGCTGTCGGAAAAAGCAAACGCTTTCTTTTGGCCGCCCTCCTGCATACATTTGCTGAACACCGGAATAAAGCTCATGGTAATGGCCGATACAAAAATAGCGTCAAAAAAAACGCGCGGCAGCTGGCTGGCCACCGAAAAAGCACTGGCCTCCATACCGGTGCCGTAAGCCTGCCCCAAAAGACTGCCCCGCAGCAGCGCCATAAACTTACCGGCTAAGGTGATAATCATGACATAACTAATTGTTTTGACTGTATTTCTTTTCTTTTCCATTGCTTTTTCCATTCTGATGTTTTTTTACTTTTCTCTGTCCTGCTTGTCAAACAAACTTTTCAGCTGAATTGCCGCCTTATTTTAATGTTCTTGGCTTATGTTGTTTATACGCAGGCTCGGCCCGCCGCCATTACCGCAAAGGCGATGTCAACAGCCTCCGCCATATCCGCCGCCCGATATTTTTCACGCTTGACCGACTGCCGGCAGGTAAACCGCAAAACCTCCGGCTAAAAAGCCGCACTTTTACTCTTTCCCGCCGTGATTTTTAACCTTTTCCTGAAAATCGCGGCCGCGTTCCTCAAAATTGCGGTAAAAGGTATAGCTGGCCGCCGCCGGCGAAAGCGCGCAGGCTCGGCCCGCCGCCGTTACCGCAAAGGCGATGTCAACGGCCTCCGCCATATCCGCCGCCCGATATTTTTCCTGATGTTTAAGCCCGGCTAATAATTTATGGCCGGTCGTCGGCAGACAAATCAATTTCAAATCCGGCCGCCGGTTTAACTCCTGCACAAAATCCTCATAGCCAATCCCGCGGTCATAGCCGCCCAAAATCAAGGTTTGAATCCCCGGAATACTGCCAATCGCTGCCAGCGCCGCCGCCGGAATGGTGGAAATCGAATCATCATAAAAATCAATCCCGGCAAAGCGCCCCACATATTCCAGCCGATGCTCCAAACCGGCAAACTCGCCAATCGCCTGAAACAGCCGCTCCAGCCTTGCCGGGGTCAGCCCCAGCAGCTCCTCAGCCACCGCCAAGGTCACCAAAGCATTAATTAAATTATGCTGGCCTAAAAGCTTTCGCGGAAAATCCGCCCGGCCCAAAACGATTTCCTGTCCGAGTGGCCGCTTAAACTTCTCCATCGGCTCGCTTGCTGCCGAGAAATTGACCGATTCTGTCCATTGATCAATTGCCTTGATCAAATCCTCATTTTCGCTGTCGCCGACCACGGCCGGCTGCCGGCAGTTTTCTCCGGCAGCACCTGATTTTGCCGGCGCCGTCCAGCGCACGATTTGGTCCCCTTTCAGAAAAATACCGCCGTCATGTAAACTATTGTTCTCCCACTTGCCAAAAGCCTGATGCCGGTGATTTTGCCATAACTCAGCATAGCTTTTCAGCTTGTCGTTATCGCAGCCGTACAAAAATAAGCTTTCCGCATTGCCGTAACGGCCGATATTCAATTTAGCCTGAATATATTCCTCATAATCCGTATAATTATCCAAATGTTCCTCAAATAAATTGAGCACCACTCCGACCCGCAGAGGATAACGCAAAAACTGGGTCTGATGCGAGGACATTTCATAGACATACAGCCGCTCCGGCTCATCCTCCAGCAGCAGCTCCAAGGCGGGCTTACCGATATTGCCGACCAACAGCACGTCCTGCCCCAGCGCTTTTAAGCCGGCATAAATCAGCGACGAGGTGGTGCTTTTCCCCTTGGTGCCGGTTACGCCAATCACTCGGCCGCCAACCTGAGCGGCAAACTCATTGGTCTGCGAAGTGATTTTTTCAGCCGCTACGCCGCCCAGCCGATAGCCGGGCAGTCCCGGCGTTTTAAAAATCAAATCATAGTCAACGAGATTTTTTAAATATTGCTCACCTGTTAAAAAGCTAACATTCTGGTCAAAACCGCCCTTTTCCGCCTGCCAAAAAACCATGTCCTGCGGGTCAATCGCCGCTTCGTCCATCAGCCAAAAATGCTGCTCCGGCAGCAAGCGCCGCAGAAAATGATAACTGGTCTTGCCTTCCCGGCCAAAACCCAAAATCAATATTTTTTTCTGATCATAGCGCTGTCTTAACTTCCGGCGCAAAGAGTCCTGATGACTTGTCATTTTTTCTCCTTTTATTAACTCAATTTTTCCAAATCCGCAACCGCTCCGCCCGCCGGCGAAGCTCCTCCGGCAAACAGTCGCCGCTTTCATAATTGTCATCCGGCTTAGCCGGCGGCAAATCCGCCTGTAAAAACTCCGCCGCCAGCGCCGGCGTATCCGCGCCGCCTATTTGATAACCGTAACGGGCAGCCGTTTCCGCCAAGGCATAGCGCACTTCCCAAATCGTACCGACGCACTCAAACGGCTTAGTCTCCGCCAACCCCAAAAGCTCGCGCAGCACCGGCCGCAGCTGCTCATCGGCCAGCAAATCCTGGCCGAAAATTTGCTTTAATTTTTCCCTTTCTATATACGGGCTTAAAATAATATACACAAATAAGCATTTCGGACAATGGCCGCACCAGGCGTTGGTTTTTTTGCCCCGATTGCAGCTGCGAAAAACAAAATGATAGGCCGGATATTCGGCAAAGGCTTTGCCAATCTCAATTTCATACAAGGGCCGCAGCAGACTGAAATATTTCAGTTCGGGCATAATATCTTTAAAATAAGCGGTAAAATCCCGCTCAAACTCAACAGTCTTGGAATATTGATGATTAAACATCGTGCCCGGAACGGACGGCTCATTAGCGGATTTTTCATTGGATAAGGCAATATAGCGTTTATGCGTCAAGGCCGCCCCCAAAGCAGCAATAAAAGCCAAAATCGCCGAAAACGGCACATGCCCGTTCAGATAACCGGCTGCGTTTAGGCGCAAAAGCTGCGGATCCAGCCGCCGCTCGGCTTGCAAATAGCGATGATAACCGGCCACCGCCATGCAGTCATAAGCTGCCTGCGGCGCACTCATGACAAAGGGCAGATTATCGGCTGCCTCCGGCCGCAGCAATTCTAAACTCACCACTGAATCCTTGCCGCCGCCAACCGGAATTAAGGTACCGTGCAAATCCCAGCCGCTGACCGGCGACAAAGCCTGACCGGTACTGACAATTTCCAGCCAATTTTCCGGCGTAACCAGCGGCGTCATGCGGTGAATGCCATTGACATAAATAAACTCGCCCAAGCCATTATAATAAAGCTTTTGCCAAAAAGCAACCTCCTCCTGCCTGAGATAGCCGCAGGCAATCCGCAGCCGCGGCGGACAGGCTAATTTCCAATAATTAATGGTTTCCGCCAGTCCGATTTGAAAAATAAGGTTTTCCAGTTCCTTTAACCGGTCGGCCGGCAGCGGCAGCGGAACGCTTTTTCTCTCCTCCATCAGCTGATAGCAAATGGTATGCTGAAAGCTTATGCTTTCCCCCTCCGCCGCCGTCAGGCGATAGCTGAAGGAAAGCTTCAACCCCTCCGGCAAGAGCCGGCTGGCATAGCTTTCATAACAAAGCTCGGTATATTTTCGGCGTAAAGCAGCAAAATCCATAATCTTCCTTTCTTAATATGGGCTTAACTTTTTCATGTTTATTTAAACAGCCTCTTGGGCTAATTTGCCAGTTGGTAAAAACGCGCCGTATTTCAATATGCGAACTGTCAAAAAACTGCATCTTTACTTAGTTGCCCGCCAAAAGTCTGCGCCTTTTCGCTTGGTCATTTACCCTGGCAGAAACACATATCTTTCGACATGTACGGTCGCCTAAAAATGCGTTTTTTACTTGGTTAGCTCGCCATCTTTTCGTTTAATACCCGCCCGCGCAGAACGGAAAAGCTGAATGCATACTTCTACATACTTTTCAAGTCGCACAGCAGCCAGTTGTCCTTAAATGTAACAATCATCGTACCGCAGTACTGGCAAATTCCGGCCGACTGCACTAAATGCGGCGCACCGCAGTTGGGGCAATTGACGCTTTCGTTTTTCTGCTTTTTTTGCATTTCTTTGGAAAACTCCAAATGATAGACCTGCTTGCGGCTGTCGGTCATATTGCCGGACAAAAGCGTGCCGTTGGCATTGGTTTTATACCGGCAAAGACTGGCTCTGACCTCAACCGTCAACCGCCCCTGCTTTCGCTGTTTGGCCTGCAGAATCTTAGCTCCCAAATAATCATGAATTTTATACACATCTCGGACATTATTCTTTTTATTGGCTTGAATGATGGCGTTATGCCGCTGAAACAGCAAATCCGTTTCAAAGGATTTGAGCAGACGGTTATCGTTTTCGCTCATCGCCTGA
>CAUVDV010000055.1:0-14466 GCA_963550755.1 uncultured Lachnospiraceae bacterium | reverse complement strand
TATACAGGTAAATCCACGTTTTTACAAATGCGAGGTCACTTCATATTATCTATAACCATAATTTTTCATTAAAAACTCGCTATCCCGCCAGTTTTCTTTGACTTTCACCCATAGTCCTAGCCGGACATGGCTCAAAAAGAAAGCTTCTATATCCTTCCTAGCCAAAATACCAATCCGCTTGATCATACTGCCGCCCTTACCCAAAAGAATCGGCTTATGGCTTTTTTTCTCACACACAATCGTGGCCTCGATCTGCATCTCGGAGCCGTCCTCCGACTCCTTCATGCTGTCGACGGTCACAGCCACGCCATGCGGGATCTCATCCTGCAACAGCTTTAAAATTTTTTCCCGAATCAATTCCGCCACGATCTGCTTCTCCGGCTGATCGGTAATCATATCCTCCGGAAAATATTTCGGCCCTTCCGGCAGGTGAGCGTCGATCAGTTCCATCAGTCTTTCGGTGTTTTCCGCCTTTAAAGCCGAAATCGGAATGATCTCTAAAAACGGATATAAATCCTTGTAAGCGTCAATCACCTTTAATAAAAATGGTTTTTCAACCGTATCTATTTTATTGACCACTAAAATAACCGGTGTTTTCGCCTCTTTCAGTTTTTCGGCAATAAAGCGGTCACCCGCCCCAATGGCATCAAACGGCTCAACCAGCCAAAAAATCAAATCTACCTCGGTTAAGGAAAAGATCGCCGCCGAGTTCATATATTCGCCCAGCTTGCTTTTGGGCTTATGAATCCCGGGAGTATCGACAAAAATGACTTGTTTATCCTCGGTAGTTAAAATACTTTGAATTCGGTTTCTGGTCGTCTGCGGTTTCGGTGACATAATGGCGATTTTCTGCCTCATCAATGCGTTCATCAGCGTTGACTTGCCCACATTGGGCCGGCCGATCAGGGCGATAAAACCGGACTTAAATGGTTGATCCATAACTACTCCTTTGCCTCCATTTCCCGGTGAATCGTTTGATACGCCATCTGCGCATAAATTGGCGAGGGCGCGAATTTATCCTCCCGGTAACAGGAATATATAAAAAATAAGTTGGCAGCTGATCGGGAAAAAGCACTTAGCCGAAAAATCAAGGACCAGCTTTTCTCTTCCGTTTCTCCCGCCGGCAAGAGCGGCGGACAATCGGCCGCTAAATAAGCCGCCTGCATCATTAGATAAAACTGCTGAATTCGCTCCGGCAAATCAGAAAACAGCGGCGCAATCACCCGAAAAGCGTGAACCGCGCAAAATAAATATTTCATCCTCTCAGCGCCAGTTTCCCTGACCAATCGAATCGCCACCGCCCGCAAAGTATAAATGTTTAAGTTTTCTTCCTCCAGCCTGGCAAAATCCTGAAGACAGGCTTTATTTTCCGCGATTCGCCTCAATCTTTGGGCAAAATCCTTATCCGGCAGGGCATAATTTGCCTGCTTTTCCCGCAAAGAAATAATTTGCTCGGTAAAAAGCTTGGTTTCCGCTGCCGGCAGCTCAAAGGACAGTGGCTGATACCCGGCCGCCAAAAAAGCCAGTGCCCTAGCCAATTCTTCCTTTTCGCCCGACTCAAAGGCATAACCCAGGCGAATCAGTACCATCAAAGCGTCGCCGTAAATCCCATCGGCCAGCGGCGCAAAATATTGGCGAATCCTTTCCGGCTCGGTGTCAATTAAACCGCTAAAAAAATCGGCAAAACCTTGATAATACTCTTTTCGGCCCAAATACGAACGCCAATTATCCTTAGTCACCGGCCCGGCCGCCGTAGCCAAATCATCGGCCGGGAGCTGCTCTTTCTCGTATTCCCGAATTAGCGCGCGGATCTGACTGCCGGAGATCCCCATTTCATTCATGGCTACGATCAAGGGAAACGTTAAGTCATTCCGCCAGGGCGACTGATCCTTATAAGTATAAAATAAACTATGATAAGACATAAAAACTCTCTTTCCCGATGGAAGTTCCGTTAAATCTTCCCCTGCTCAGCAAAACAGCTTTGTTTAGCTGCCCGCGTCCCGCAAGACGCCAAATCGCCCTTTCTTTCGAAAAGTCAAAATCCTTTTTTATATTAGCGCATTTACCGGCAAAAATCAATTAAAAAGTTTGAAAAAAGGAGAATGCGATCAGCATTCCTAATTCAGCAAAACGCCAAAGCCTACCGGCCTAAGCAATCGACAAAAAAGCAGCCCTGTTACAAGCTGCTTTTTATGTCTGCCTTTTCCTGTTTCTGATAAGCATTGCTTTCTGCGGAGCGCGCAGCTTGCTGCCTGCCAAACGCCGCGCCTTTTTACCGACAAAATACGACCTGCGCCTGCTTTATCAAAAATATGGAAGGTTTTCCCCTCCGCTCAGGTCTGCATTTTTGTCCGTCTTGGGGCTTAGCGCTGCTTACAGCGGATGCTTTGGAACAAGCATGCTTATGCATTATTCATTGCGCAGCGCGCTTAATACCGACAGCTTCATCGCCCGGCGGGCCGGTAAGTAACCGGACACCAGACCAACCACCGTCGTAAAGAACATGCCCAAAAGATACAGCCAAATCGGAATCACCGACAGCGGCGGCGCTTCTCCGCTGCCACCAAAGCCAAAGAGATTCATACCCTTAGTCAGAAAGTTTAGCACCATTGAGCCACCGGTACTGAAAATCAAACCGATAATCCCGCCAATCAAACCGATTAAAGCCGCCTCGGTTAAAAACATACCCTGAATGTCCTCCAGTGAAGCGCCGATAACCTTCATCACGCCGATTTCTTTGGTTCTTTCATAAATCGACATAACCATCGTATTAGAAATACCAATCGCCGCCACAATTAGCGACACGCCACCAATACCGCCCAGTACCATCTGGGCAATGTTGGTAAACTTATTGAGCTCTTCGACCATTTGAATCATTGAACTGGCGTCATAGCCCATTTTCCGGATGGTTGCCTGAATTTCCAGAATCTTCTTGGTATCGCCGACAAAAAGCTGCACTTGTTCATATTCCTGCTTTCTTTTATCGGTCGGTTTGGCTGGAGCCTCCGGCTGCTGTTGATCGGGATTACGCTGTTTCATTTTCTTTTGCCATTTTTCATAATCCTTTTGAATTTTATCAACCGTTTCCAGCGAAGTATAAATACTGTAATCGGTATTCCAATTACCGCTTCTTAATAAACCACTGATCGAAATCTTCGTCGGCCGGGGAATCGTCTGTCTGTCTTCATAACTGACATCCGGCTCACCGTAACGAGTATCCGGATTTAAAAGCAGCGGCTCCGTCATGACATTTACCTTGGGCTCTGGACGCTTCTGCTGTTCATCGCCATAGCCGCCGCCGTAGTAATATGCACCCTCCATCATATCATCCCCCCCACGGCCTCTGGCCTTGGGATCTCTGAACTGATACGGAATCTCGCCGCCAATCAGAAAACTGTAGCGCTCATCCTCTTTGAACAGCTCTCCTTCAGCCAGCTGCGGATTCTGCAAGGCCATTAACTCCCGTTTAATCCCTGTAACCCGCGCATAAGCGTAGTATTTACCGCGGCGCAGCATGACCGCTATGCTTTTAACCGGAGAAGCGGCATCCACGCCCGGGATTTGGGACAAAGTCTCAACTGCTTCATCGTTGAGCAGGACTTTCTTTTTATTATTATTGTCAGTCTGCTTTTGGTAATCATAGCGCTTGGTGACCGTAACAATATTTAAAGAACCCATATCCTTAAGCTGCGACTCAATGCTTTTCTTCATTCCCACGCCCAGCGAAATCATGACAATGATTGAGGTGGTGCCGATGACGACGCCCATTAAGGTCAAAACCGTCCGCAGCTTACGTCGCCATAGGTTACCCATACTCATAAAGATCAAATCACTTTTCTTCATAGGAGTTCATCTCCTTTTTGTGCTTGTGCTTGCGCCAAATGCCAATCCCGATGCCGGCCACCACTAAGACGCCGACTACGCCGCCAATAATCATACCCCACGGCAGACCGCCTTGAGCCGCTTGATCTGGCATTACATCGTTCCCATCCATACCCGGCATATTCGGATCCATATCTGGCATCATTGGCGCTTCTTCGACCATAACGTTAAACTCTTTTTCAATCGTAAATTTCTCACCGTTTTGGTCATCATAGCTAACCACAAACTTACCCTTTTGCTCGCCCGGCTCGGAAAAACGCAGATATCCCTCATAAGCATTGCTTTGTCCCACATCAAAACTGCCGATATATTGGTTGTTCGGGTCAGCGGTAAAGCCCTTGCCTTCCACGTTAATCATCACATTATAAACTTTAGCTTTGCCGGTATTATAAATATTGAAGTTCGCTGAAACTTCCTGATTCAACGTTGCCGAAGTCGGAAGCGTCAATTCCGAAGTTTCTACTTTGGTAGTCTGCATAACCGGAATACCGACTAATTCCTTTGCGGTAATGGCCTTGCCGTCCTTATCCTCGTATTCAAAGTTGACGTTGACCATATAGGTTTTGGGCGCAGCATCTGGTACGACATACATGGTAAAGGTTCGGCTGACGGTTTGATTCGGCCCGATATGATCAATATAAAAGGTATTGCTGCTGTTAACTGGAGAAAATACATTTTGCTGAACTGATTCCTTACCAGTAGCAATATCAAAGGTCAAAAAAGCTTTGACATTATAAATGTCCTTGGTCCGATTGGTATTTCTAAACACCATATTCAGCTCAAACTGCTGGCTGGCCTGAACAATCGTCGGTTCGACCTTATAGGAATCCAAAATAATCTTAGGCAGATTCTTTTCTTTATCCTTTTCCTCTTCCTTGGCATCCAAATATACGCCGATTACCTGCGTATCGGTAATCGTCTGCGCATCCTTAGCCGTACTGGTCTTATAGCTGATTTCAAAAGTAATCGGATAGTTTCTGTCTTTTAAGCTGTCGCCGGTACCAATTACTGTCACCGAATAGGTTTGGCTGTCGCCCTGCTTTAAATTGTCAAACTTAACAACTGACGGTGTTTTGGGTAAAAACACATTGTTGTCAGCCATTTTCACACTCAATTCTTTAATGTCCTTATCGCCGGTATTGGTAATCTTAAAGGAAATCGGGAAAGACTGATCCTGAGCAACCGAGTTTGGATAAGAAAATCCACTGTAAGTCAACTTGCCGGCAGCTTTACCGGTTTCACTCGGTGAAATAAACACATTGTATTTGGCCTGACGGACAATTCTCTGACCGTCGCGGTTCTCATATTCATAAGTAACCGTAAACGGATAACTGCCGGCAGCAATATTTTCTTTTAAATAATAAGTAAACTCCGCCGGTTTGGCAATCAGCGGCATGATATTACCAATCGTCACCGAGTCACTGGCCGATTTTAAGGTAAACTCGGCCGGCAGACCCTCAATCTTGGTCTTGACATTGCGCACCTGATAATCGGTGTCGTTTTCAATCTTGTACTGGAAGGTCAGTTCCTTATCCGCTTCCGGTTTTAATTCAGAAAAATTATCGTCGACAATCTCAATTTTTTCCAGCTGGCTGTCGTCTTTTCTGACCTCGTAATAAAGCAGCAAGGTCGTCTGGTACGCGTCACCAGCATTATTTTTATAGGTAACGTTCAAATAGATCGGGTAGATGCCTTCTTTGGCGCTTTCATCGACCACCACTCGCAGTTGATACTCTCTAGCCGCGTCCGGGCTAATCACCTGATTTGCAGGTTCAAGCAAGGTCGATAAAATTCGGACGCCGGCTACCGCTTTTTCAGCGGTGATATCCGGGCTGACCCGGACTTCATTAGCGGTAAACCGGGACGTGTTGTTCAAGCTGAAAGTAATGGTATTTTCTTTTTGCGTATAAATCCGGTAGGTTTCCGTGCCTAAAATTTGCAGCACCGGCTTCGCCTTTTCTGTGGAATTAACCGGGTTTTGCGGCTCCGCTGCCGAAACCGGCCACACGATCGCCGCCAGCAAAAATAAAATGCATAAGCTTGCTGTTATCTTTCTTATTTTTTTCATAATATCCTCCACTTGATTATTAGGTTTGTTACAGATTGGCTAAGGATCCTGAAACTGTTACATTCGTTTCTCTCTTCCATTGGCCTTACGTTCTTCAGCTATTGAACAGCGGCCACCGTTTTTGCCGTTTCTCTCTGCGCAGTTAGTTCCGCTTCATACTCGCGCAAATAAACATCAGCCTTGCTGTTTTCATTCTGCTCAATCCTTTGAATATTGCCGTCCCGAATATGCACGATCCGATCGGCATACTCCGACAGTTCTTCATCGTGAGTGACAATGACCAGCGTTTTTTTATCTTTTCGAACCATCCGCACCATCATTTTCATCATATCATCTGATGTCTTGGTATCCAAGTTACCGGTCGGCTCGTCAGCGAAAATCAGCTCCGGCCGGTTGACAAAAGCTCTGGCAATCGATACCCGCTGCTGCTGACCGCCGGACATCTCTGGAGGACGATGATACATTCTCTCTCCGAGACCGACTTGCTCCATCATGTCTTTGCCGACGGCATTGCGCTTGCGCTTGCTTTCGCCCTTAAAAATCAGAGGCAGCGTTACGTTTTCCAAAGCGGTCAAAGTATTGACCAAGTTATACTGCTGAAAAACAAAGCCGATGTATTTCCGCCGGAACTCCGCCAGCTGATCCTCACTCATCTTATGGATCGGAAACTTATTAAAAAATATTGTTCCTTCCGTTGGCTTTTCCAGACCCGCCATCATGTTGAGCAGGGTTGATTTGCCTGAGCCGGACGGTCCCAAAAGGCACATAATCTCACCCTTATAAACATCAAGGTCAATATGATCCAGAGCTACTACTTTTTCCTGTCCCATGGTGTAGACCTTGCGAACCCCTCTTAGTTCCATTGCATTTTCCAATTCTGCACCTCAATTCCATTTTGTCAGCGTCTGTTGCCGCATCCTAGTTTTTAAGTATAATACGTCGCCCAAATCAACTCAATTAAAATCCAATTAAAAATTATTAAAATTAACTGGGTAAATCCTTATTTATAAGCATTTTTAAGCCTTTCCAACGGCGTATTCCAGTATTTTTCGGCTTTCCGCTTGTACCAGATAACCAAACCCTGATTTCGCGGAAAACCTTTTTGCAATTGGTATTACTAATCGGCCATTCGATGATATGGCCGGCAAAAGATGATAAATCGCTTAGCCGGCTAGCTCGGCTTAGATTTTCATACTTTTTCCATCTGTATTATTATATTAATACAATGTGATTTGTTTGTCAACCTTTTTTTCCTTTCATTTTTGTAAGCTTACGGTTCTTCTGAAAAGCAAGCTTTTTTAATTGCCGTTCAGGCAAGTCCATTCGCAGTTCATCGCGTCGAAAACACCGTGTCTTATCAGGATAAATTCCAATGCAGTACAAATATATGCGTTAAACTTTCTGTTTCTCTGAAAAAGTTTTTCCATGAACAGAAAACGGTTTGCTCAAGCAGTAAGAAAAAACCGTTTTTATCAGCTGTTAGGCCTAAAAAACGGTTTTATGATCTTAGCTCCCCGACTAAGCTTTTTTAAATTTTTAACCGGCAGCATCTCTTTAACCGCTCGGCCGTTTTGCGTCGCAATCACCACCGCTGATACCCTCAAATCCCGGCAAAAGTTTTACGCTTTTAAATCAGTCCGGTACCGATCCAAATACTCAGCGCTCAGCCGCATTGCCTCCGGCGCAAGATCTTCTTCTCCATCCTGTCCGGCAATCAGCCAGGAAGTACCTGCCTTCCCCGCTGCGCTGATTATTTCGTTTATTTTCTGAACACCTTGCCCCAGCGGACAAAAACGATATCCTTCGGCCGTTTCTGTAAAATCTTTGATCTGCACGAGCGGACTGCGCCGACCATACCTTTCCACATAGGCGGCCGGATCTTCTCCGCCGATTTTCAGCCAAGCCGTATCTAATTCCATTTTTAAAAAATGACCCGGCACATCCGCCGACAGATGATTCAGCAAATTTTCGCCGTCTTCCTGCTTTAAGCGCAGCTCAAAATCATGATTATGATACAGCAGCTGCAAATTAAACTGATTGCAGTATTCGCCGAGCTGCACCAACTGTTTGACCAGCCAGCGGTAATTGGTAGCTTTTTGCCATTTTGGCGTTAAATCAGGAATCACCAGATACTGACAGCCCAAGTCTTTATAATCTAGGACCGTCTTTCCCGGATCCGCCAAAAAAGCATCAAGCTCGATATGAGCCGAAACAATGGTTAAGCCCGCTGCTTTGGCCCACTCCCGAACATCTTCCGGTGCATTGCCGTATAGCCCGGTAAGCTCCGCTCCCTCATAACCGGCCCGGCCAACTTCAGCCAAGGCGCTTTTTAAATCCGCCTCGGCCCGGCGCCGAATACAGTCCATAAAAAAACCAATTTTACCCGCCATTTTTTTCCTTTCCGCTTGTAATCTGCCCCAGGTACCGGCACAATATTTTTACTTTCCCTGTGCTAATAAAGCCTATCTTACACCCTAAATGCTGAAATCTGCCGGTGCAGTTCGCCGGCAATCCCGGCTAATTCTTCGCTGGCGTGAGCAATATTTCATTCGCCAGCGCCCGGTTGCGCTCGTTCATAATCTCCAGGCTTTGTCTTTCCATCACCAAATATGCGGAAATACCGCCAGTCGCTAAAACGGTCAGCAAAACTACCAAAAACACCAGTCCTACGGCTACGTTTAATTTCACGCCCACACTTAGCGCCTTCCCGCGCGCCTGTATCAAAAGGAAAAACCTGATTTATTCGCCCGGCAGCAGCCAAATGACTTCCGCTGTCTTTTCGATTTCATTCGCCCAGCAAAAGCCGCATAATTTCAGGCGCTTCTTTACTTTGCAGCTTCTCGGCGTCCTCTATTCCCAGCCGGCCAACCGCCCAGCGCATTTGGGCGTATTGCCTTAAAAACTCCCTCGGCAGCACCCGCACTCCAAACTTTTGATACCACTCCGGATAATAGCGGCGCATGTAATCCTCAGCCAGCGCGGCCGCTTCGCTCTTTTGTCCGCCTTTGCTGTTAACGGTGCCGCTTAGCTGAACCCCCGGCGGCGTGGAATGAACCAGTAAAACGCTGCCGTCAGTGCAGGTGCCGATCACAATATACACATGTCCCGGGCCGCTCATAATATCGCCCGCCCGATAGTCTTTGACCCGCCCGGCCGGCGTATAGCTTCCCCAGCCGCGCCCGGCAAAGTTTTCCGCCATATCTTTGGCCTTCATCACATAGCCCGGCCCGCCGTCAACGCTGTGCCAAAAATTATAGACGCTCCAACCGACATAGCCGGAACAGTCCAAACCATCATGAATTTGATAGCGGGTAGCCGTATAATCATAATCCGCCGTCTGCCGCTCAAAATAACTCTTCCAGCGGGGACTAAGGCCGATCGACAGCGCTTCGATCCCGGCGGCCGTATCTTCCTCATTCCAGCCGCCGCCCCAAATATACATCGTTTCCCCGACCGGCTGCAAAGTGATCTGCAGAAAATGATACAAGCTGTACCGCGGCAGCTCCATGCTTTCCTCTTCATTCATCGACACATAGCGCGCCTCGACCGGCAAAGAAAAGCACCAGCAAAAAAGCAGGCCAATCAGCAGGCCATAAATAAATTGATATTTTCTTTTCATTTTTTCTTTCCTACTAAGCAATTCTTATGTCCGCTTCCAGGTATTAGGCGAAAACAAGATCAGCATCGGCAGAATCTCCAGCCGGCCGGCAATCATGCCAAAGGACAGCGCCAGCTTCGACCAAAGCGAATAACCGGCAAAAGACCCGGTCGGTCCAACCGCACCAAAGCCCGGCCCGACATTATTAAAAGTCGCCGCCACCGCCGAAAAAGCTGTTTCAAAATCCGGACTGTCCAGCGCCACAATCAAAAGCAAAACCGCAAAGACCATGGTATAAAGCAGCAAATAATTGCCCAGACTTTTAATCAGTTCGGTATCGACCACCTTGCCCTCAAACTGAATCACCAAAACCCGCTTGGGATTGCGCGAACGCCGCAGTTCTGCAATCGCCGACTTAATCGTCGGCACGATCCGGGCTATTTTTATCCCGCCGGCGGTCGAACCGGCACAGCTGCCAATGAACATTAAAATCAGCAGAACAACATGGGAAAACAACGGCCATTTGTCAAAATCCACGGTCGCAAAGCCGGTCGTGGTAATAACCGAGGACACAGCAAAGAAAACATGGCGCAGCATATCACCGAACGGGAGCGGAGATACCAAAAACAAATTAAGAGTAATCAGCGCTACAGCTGCCGTTACGATAATCGCATACCATTTCAGTTCTTCGCTTTTGAAAAACTCTTTGACCTTGCCGATTAAAATCAAATAATACAAATTAAAATTAATACCGAAAGCCAACATGCCAATGCCAATGATAATATCAATCGCTGCCGAATCATAATATCCAATCGAAGCATTTTTTATGCCAAAGCCGCCCGTGCCGGCTGTTGCCATAGCATGATTGATACTGTCAAACAGCGGCATTCCGGCCACGCACAATGCCAAGGTTAAAACAACCGTCATGGCAATATAAATTTTATACAAAATTCGTGCCGTATCACCAAGCTTAGAAACAACCTTGCCAAAAACCGGTCCCGGAACTTCCGCTTTCATCAGATAAATACTGTCCTCTTTCATCTGCGGCATTACCGCCAGCACAAAAACCAGCACCCCCATACCGCCAATCATTTGGGTTAAAGACCGCCAAAACAAAATCGACTTCGGCAAAGCTTCAACATTAACCGCTACCGTTGCACCCGTGGTGGTAAAGCCGGAGCTGATCTCAAAAAAAGCATCCACCAGCGTCGGGTACTGACCGGATAAATACAGCGGCAGCCCGCCCAAAAAGCTGATCAGCAGCCAGGACAGCGACACAATCACCAGGCCCTCTCTGGTAAAAAAAGAGCGGATGGGTACCTTTTGCAGATTGAGCAAAGCGCCAATTCCCGCCCCAAGTCCGGCTGACAGCAGAAAAGCGCCGATTGTGTTCCATTCTTCTCGGTAATACAAACCGACCGCCGCCGGCAGCAGCATTAACAGCGCCACAAAAATCAGCAGCCGGCCGATTACTTTAAAAACCATTTTTATATTCATAGCACTATCTCATCCAAATCACTTAAATATCCGTTGTATGATATCACAATCACCCGGTCATGCGGCATCAGCCGGTCATTGCCGGTTGGGAAAATCGTTTGATTTTTCCGGTAAATATAGGCAATTAACACATCTTTTTTAATTTTTAGTTCGCGCAGCGGCTTTAAGGTTGCCTTTGAGCCTTCCTTAACCCGAAACTGCAAAGCCTCGACCTGATCATGAGCAATCGTATACAGCGCTTCAACATTTGATCCCTGCGAATTAAAAAAAGCCCGGACATACTGCAAGATCGCGTCCGAGGCAATCCGCTTCGGCGTAATCACCGACTGCAGGCCAATCGGCTCAACAATGTCAATCACTTCCGTCCGGTTAATCTTGGTCAGCGTTTTTTTCACGCCCAAGGACTTAGCAATCATGGCAATAATGATGTTTTCCTCATCAATTCCGGTCAGCGCCAGCACCGCATCATAATTGGCCGCTCCCTGCTCGCGCAGGTTATTAATATCCGTTCCGTCCGCCTCAATCACCTCAATCCTGGGAAAATGCCGGCTAAGAAGCTTGGCTTTGTCATGGTTTAATTCCAGCACCTTGATGGTCACACTCGCTTTTTCAAACAGCTTAATCACATACTGCGCTAAGAGTCCGCCGCCAATAATAAAGAGCGAGCGGATCTTGCTTTCCTGCTGCCCGTTATCCTTATACAGTTTAACCAGTTCCGGCATCGGCCCGGTTACAAACAAATGATCATTGGCCTCGATAATAAAATTACCCTTAGGGATAATGATTTCACCGTTTTTCATTACGCAGCAGACAATCAGGTTTTTATAGGAGCTGCGGAAGTCAATCAGCGACTTACCAACTAAATTAAAACCGGCGTTGACTTTTAATTCCACGATCGGCGGCTTGTTGTTGGCAAATGACTCAAAGGAATCGGCCAGCGGAAATTCCATCAGCTGCATGCATTTTCGAGCCGCCTCCAATTCAGGATTAATAAATAAATTAATATCTAACGATGTCCGCATCAAATCCGATAAATCGGAATAATCCTGATTCCGCACCCGCGCCCCGGTTTTAACCGCCCCCAGCTTTTTGGCCAGTACCGAAGCAATCATATTTAACTCGTCGTTATCGGTCAGGGCGATAAACATATCCGCCTTATTGACGCCCGCCTCCATTTGCGTATCATAAGAAGCGCCGTTGCCCAAAACGCCGGTAATATCATATTGGTTCAGCACCGTTTGAAATGTTCTGGCATCCTTTTCAATCAGAGTAATCTCATGGTTTTCTTCCGCCAAATCACGGCAAAGCACCTTACCGACCTTGCCCGCACCCATAATAACAATCTTCATATAGCCTCCGCTAAACTCTAACGGTTCAGGCAAGCAATTCCAAATGCCGCCTGAACCGAACCTGATTTTTTATAAATATTATCATATCTATGGCAAAAAAGCAATCACTGCTTATTTTTTAGCGGAATCTTACGAAAATCCGAATAGCAGGAGGAAGTTCTATTTTTTACAGCATCTCTTGACACCATATATGATGCCATATATAATATTTAGAGGAGGAGTTTTATATGTCACAGTGGGAAAAATTATTGTCCAAGATTTTGACGCTGTCAAAGGATATGCGCTTTACCGAATTAAAAAAAGTGTTAGAATACTATGGTTATCAAATGAATTCACCGAAAAGCGGTAGCAGCCATTATACATTCCGTAAATCGGGATGCTACCCGATTACTATCCCAAAACAGGAACCCATCAAAAAGATTTATGTGGAAATGGTAAAAGAAATTGTTGAAAGAGAGGAAACAAATAATGAAAACATTAGATGAATATATGGCTTTGCCGTATCGAATCGAAATTATGAAAGATATAGAAGAAGGCGGATTTGTAATTTCCTGCCCTGAGTTGCCGGGTTGCATCAGTTCCGGTGAAAGCATGGAAGCCGCGATGAAAAATATTCAGGCAGCGAAATTAGAATGGCTAACAGCCGCAATAGAAGAAGGATTACCAATATATGAGCCAAACACTGCCGCTGATTATTCCGGTCAGTTTAAACTTCGGCTGCCGAAATCTCTGCATCGCCGCTTATCAGAAAATGCGAAAAAAGAAGGTGTCAGTATGAATCAATATTGCTTGTTCTTACTCTCCCGGAACGACAGTCTTCGATATCCCGGCTGAAACTATTTTAAAGAATCCTGCTATTCATTTTGGATTCACTTCAAAGTTCTGCTTCTAAAAGACAAATCCCTCTATTTGGGCTAATCCATTATAGGGGGATTTTTGTCGCTCTAATCAGTGCCAATCTGCAAAAAGACTTGGCCTTTTCACTATTCGAGATGCCCTCACATTAAAAACAATATTTTTAATTAAAGAAAAATTAAAAAGAGATTGACAAAAAAAAACAAAGGCTATTATTAGACCGTAACGGTATATTCATTGTAACCCTATTTAAAGGAAACGGAAGTATGATTCCAAACGAAAGGAGAAAGTTATGAAACTAAATCACAGACTGCAAGGCTTTATCGCAGGAATATTGGCGATGATTGTACTCATGGGGGGAGGGCTGTATGCGAAGTCAGGGGTAGAAAAAATTGACGTAAAATATGACAATATCCAAATTTATAAGGACCGCGTGCTGCAAGTACTAAAAGATGCGCAGGGAAACCCCATTGAGCCTTTCATCTACAACGGAACTACCTATGTGCCGGTCAGAGTAGCGGCGGAACTGGCAGGTGTCAAGGTTGATTGGGACGGCGCCACCAAGAGCATCTACCTTTGGGATAAAGATAATAAGGAAACCGCTTATCTGATGGATGTTTGCCCTCCTCATGCGGGTAATGAGTACAAAGCATATGTCAAAGAAAGAGAAACTTTCTTAATGGCTGCTAAGGAATATAAAAAAGGAGTACAATTAATAACTTCCCCAACCGTTCAAGAAAAAGGAAATGTTTTTTTTAACTTAAACGGCGAATATTCAGAAATTGAGATGACAGTAGGAACTCTTTCGTCCAGAGAAGGAAAGTCTACCGATTTTGAAATTTATTTGGATGATACAATGGTCAAAAAAATTATCTTTAAAGATGGCGATGTTCCGCAAAAAGTGGTGTTGTCTGTAAAGGGCGCCTTGAAACTTGAACTTCGTGCTACAGGTACAGCACACCCAGATGCCTATGGCTGGGGATTGAGTATTGGTGTCGGCGATATTATCGTTCGATAACAAAATAATTTACTATGAAGCAGTGGGAAGTCGATTCTTATATTCGATTTCCCACTTTTGGGGAATTGATTTTTGAGCCGGACGCTTAGTTTGGCTTTATTAATGTTTGCACGCAAAGAGGAGCGTTTGACCAGAACATCGCTAAAATAAATATAATTTTAGACAGCAAGGACATTAAAATAGATTAAAAACCAGCGGA
>CAUVDV010000054.1:0-14567 GCA_963550755.1 uncultured Lachnospiraceae bacterium | reverse complement strand
ATCGGTGTCAAATACTTTGTTACCGTTCCGGCAAGCAGGTATTAACAGGTAATCCAAACATAAAGTTTGCTTTCATAGGAAATATCAATACATAGTGGTTTAACGCCTGTACTCATAATTTGCTGAAAGTAAATTACGAGCATCTATCTTAAAACTGTATGACCTCTGTATCATCAAATTTTAAAATGATATTGACAATCCTTGCGCATTGGGTTAATATATAGATAACAATTAAATGATTGCTTAATCGTAGAATGAAATCAACCGACGGAAGGAGAAATCATCATGAAAAAAAGCTATAAAATTGACGTTGACTGCGCCGCCTGCGCCGATAAGATGGAATTAGCCGCTAAAAAAACAACCGGTGTAAAGAATGCAGCCGTAAACTTTATGACCTTGAAAATGAAAGTCGAGTTTGAAGACGGAGCAGATGAAACGGAAGTCATGAAAAATGTCAGAACTAACTGCAAGCGAGTAGAAGCTGACTGCGAGGTTTTTTATGAATAATCATAAGGAGTGAACCAGTGTGAATAAAAAACAAAAGAAAAATCTGATTCGGATCATCATCACAGCCGTCCTAATGCTCATCCTGCATTTTGTGCCTGCGCAGGGGCTGGTTAAGTTTGGCCTGTATCTGATCCCGTATCTGTTAATCGGATATGACATTTTAATCAAAGCCGGTAAAGGCATCGTCAATCGGCAGCCCTTTGACGAAAGCCTGCTGATGGCAATCGCCACCGTGGGAGCCATTATTCTTGCTCTTTACCGGAGCGGCGACTATGTAGAAGCAATTGCCGTTATGCTTTTTTATCAGGTGGGAGAATGGTTTCAAAGCTATGCCGTCGGCAAAAGCCGCAAGAGCATTTCCGATCTGATGGATATTGCACCGGATTATGCCAATATTGAGGGCGCAGACGGAGCATTGGAACAGGTCGATCCGGACGAGGTGGAAATCGGTTCCGTCATTGTCATTAAACCCGGCGAAAAGGTGCCGCTGGACGGCGTCGTGCTGGACGGCCATTCCTCCCTAAATACAGCCGCCCTAACCGGCGAATCTTTGCCCAGAGATGTTGAAGCAGGCTCGGAGATTCTTTCCGGCAGCATCAATTTAAACGGACTGCTCAAGGTCAGGACCACCAAAGAGTTCGGAGAGTCAACCGCCTCGAAGATCCTGGAACTGATTGAAGATGCCAGTTCCCGCAAGTCCAAGTCGGAGGATTTCATTACTAAGTTTGCCCGAGTCTACACTCCAATCGTAGTCTATGCCGCCGCTGCACTTGCTGTTTTCCCTCCAATATTCCTGACGCTGACCGGCGGACGGCCGCTGTGGGGAGAGTGGTTTTACCGGGCACTGACCTTTTTGATCATCAGCTGCCCCTGCGCATTGGTCGTTTCCATCCCGCTGTCTTTTTTTGCCGGCCTTGGCGGCGCCAGCAAACTGGGCATTCTGATCAAAGGTTCCAATTATATGGAAACGCTGTCAGAGGTCAGAACCATTGTTTTTGATAAAACCGGAACCCTAACCAAAGGAACCTTCCGCGTCACCGTCATCCACCCCGAGATCATTGACCAAGAAAATCTGCTCCATTTAGCCGCTCATGTTGAACGCTTCTCTACTCATCCGATTGCCCAATCGCTGCGTGATGCCTATCCGAATGAGCACGACAGCTGCAGCGTGGAAAATGTAGAGGAAATTGCCGGACATGGCATCCGAGCGGCGGTCAACGGCGAGACGGTCTGCGTCGGCAATTCCAAGATGATGGAGTCCATCGGCGCGGCATGGAAGCCCTGCGACCATATCGGCACGATTATTCATGTGGCCATCAACGGCACCTATGTCGGACATGTCGTAATTGCCGATGCGCTCAAAGAACACAGCCAAGCGGCCATCAAAGAACTGAAAAAACATGGCGTGCGCAAGACCATTATGCTGACCGGCGATACCAAAGATGTGGCCGAGAGCGTCGGTCAGGAACTGGGCGTTGATGAAGTCTATAGTGATCTTTTGCCGCAGGATAAGGTCAGCAAGGTAGAGACGCTTCTTGCTTCCGAAAAAAACAAACGGGAAAAACTGGCTTTTGTTGGTGACGGAATCAATGATGCGCCGGTTCTGTCCCGAGCTGATATCGGCATTGCAATGGGCGGCATCGGCAGCGATGCGGCAATTGAAGCGGCAGACGTTGTTCTGATGGATGACGACCCTTATAAAATCCCAATGGCCATCCGCATTTCCAGAAAATGTCTCCGCATCGTCAAAGAGAATATTTGGTTCGCTATCGGCGTCAAGATTTTGGTTCTCATTTTAGGCGCTCTCGGATTTGCAAATATGTGGGCCGCCGTTTTCGCGGATGTCGGCGTAACGGTTATTGCCGTTCTGAACGCCACCCGAAGCATGTATTTCCACTTCAGGCAGCCGCAAAACGGATAACATTTTCTATCATCGTTCAGTCCGCGGTCGGTGATATTCTTCTGGCTTCGCTAAGCGCCCTGCACGCCGGAAAGTAAGTTTTATAACGTGGCCTGCCTCAAAGTCCTATCTCCCTTTTGAGGCAAGCCGCGTTTTTATTTGTCAAAAACCTCTGAATGTGTACCTAATCTGTACAGCACAAGCACCAAAATTTCATTTCTATATTCATAAATCAGCAGCCAATCCGGTTCTATATGACACTCTCTTGCTCCTTTGTAGTTTCCTGATAGGTCGTGATCCCGGTATTTCGCTTCAAGACTTTTCCCCTCCGCCAGCAGCTCAATAACCTCAAATAGCTTATTTATGTCTTTCTTTTGCTTTTTCGCAAGTTTAAGATCTTTTTTAAATTGAGTTGTAAATTTTACTTCATATTTCATACTTCTAAGGCTTTCTTTAAATCTTCCATATTGGAATACCCTTTCACTGTGGTATCAGCGGCAATTTTTCTTCCTTCTTCGATTGCCGCCGCCGTAAGACTATTAGGAGTATCCAATTTTAAAGCAAAAGGAATCCCATTTTCCCTAATGGCTGTTCTTAAAAATAAATTAACCGCTGTTGTCATCGTCAATCCCAATTCAAAAAATACCGCTTCCGCCTGCTTTTTAATTTCTTTATCTGTTCTTATATTCAGGTTCGTTGCTGCCATAATATCAGCCTCCGTTCTACGTCAATAGATTGATGCTTCCTATCTTAGGATAATTCTTTTTTCGTTTGCTGTCAATACGTTGTCATTATTTTTTTAAAATTTTAGAAAATAAAATTAACGCTGAAATAGAAAGCTGACTTTTGATTCCTTTGAAGCACATAAGGAAAGCAACCGCCGAGCAGGCGCCTAATTGATAAAAAAATGCCGTTAAGGAACGCCCGCTTAACCAGCATCCTTAACGGCATTTCTGTCCTAGCCGTTTATCGGCTTATTTTTCCTTAAAAGCCTTTCTTCATTCTTTAGCTATCTTGCTAACGGTTTAAAGGCTCTATCCTACATCATACCCATGCCGCCGCCAGGCATTCCGCCCATCGGCGCGGCTTCCGGTTCCTTGATATCCGCTACGATCGCTTCGGTCGTCAGCAAAGTAGAAGCTACGGAATTGGCGTTTTGCAACGCTGACCGCGTTACCTTGGTCGGGTCGATAATGCCGTTTTTCACCATATCGACATATTCCTCAGTCAAAGCATTAAAGCCAATACCGGCTTCGGACTCTTTAACTTTATTAACCACTACCGAACCTTCTAAGCCGGCGTTGGAAACAATCTGCCGGAGCGGTTCTTCCAAAGCCTTGGCCACGATCTGAGCGCCGGTTCTTTCATCGCCCTCCAGTTCGGCCACTAACTTGGCCAACGCCTTAGAAGCGGCTACATAAGCCGATCCGCCGCCGGCGACAATGCCTTCCTCAACTGCTGCCCGGGTTGCCGCCAAAGCGTCTTCCATCCGCAGCTTTTTCTCCTGCATTTCGGTTTCGGTCGCTGCGCCAACCTTAATTACCGCTACGCCGCCAGCCAGTTTGGCCAATCTTTCCTGCAATTTTTCCGTATCAAACTCCGACGTGGTTTCTTCAATCTGCGCCTTGATCTGAGCCACTCTGGCGCTGATTTTCGCCGAATCGCCGGCCCCGTCAATAATAATCGTATTTTCCTTTTCGACCTTAACTGATTTGGCCTGACCCAACATATCCAGTTTTGCGTCCTTCAGTTCACGGCCTAATTCACTGGAAATGACCTCGCCGCCGGTCAAAATCGCAATGTCTTCCAGCATTGCTTTTCTTCTGTCGCCAAAGCCCGGCGCTTTCACCGCTACCACATTGAAAGTACCGCGCAGCTTATTGACGATCAAGGTGGCTAAGGCTTCGCCTTCTACGTCCTCGGCGATAATCAAAAGCTTTGCTCCGGTCTGCACCACTTCTTCCAAAACCGGCAGGATCTCCTGAATATTGCTGATCTTCTTATCGGTGATCAAAATATAGGGATTATCCAGCTCCGCTACCATTTTGTCCATATTGGTCGCCATATACGAAGACAAATACCCGCGGTCAAACTGCATGCCTTCGACCACTTCCAAGGTGGTGTCCATGGTCTTGGATTCCTCAATGGTAATGACGCCGTCCTTGGACGCTTTTTCCATGGCATCGGCAATCATGCTGCCGACTTCCCTATCGCCGGCTGAAATAGCCGCCACTTCCGCAATCTGCGCCTTGCCCTCCAGCTCGCGGCTCAGGCTCTGAATTTCCTCAACCGCCAGCTTGGTCGCCTTATTCATGCCGTTTCTTAAAATAATCGGGTTAGCGCCGGCGGCCACGTTTTTCAGGCCTTCCCTGATCATTGCCTGCGCCAGCACCGTTGCCGTGGTCGTACCATCGCCGGCTACGTCATTGGTCTTGGTCGCTACTTCTTTGACCAGCTGTGCGCCCAGGTTTTCAAAGGAATCTTCCAATTCAATCTCTTTGGCAATCGTGACACCGTCGTTAGTGATCAGCGGTGTACCGAACTTTTTATCCAAAACCACATTTCTGCCCTTGGGGCCAAGCGTTACCTTGACGGTATCGGCTAATTTATTGACGCCGGCTTCTAACGCCGTCCTTGCTTCTACTCCAAACTTAATTTCTTTTGCCATTTTTCTTTCCTCCTGCTTTTATGTAATTGCCATCCTGTCTGGCGCCTTGCCTGCAACTTGTCGAGCGGCCAAAAAGGCACTGCCAACGGACGGCTGACTCTGTTATTTAAGCTAAACCTTTTCCCGGAAAAAGCTCCGCCTTTCTGTCCGGCCCGCGGCCTGCCTCGCGAAAAGACACTTTCGCAATCTGCCTGTCAAAATCTTGCTTTCTATGCGAACGCGCAGCCAGCTTTTTTTTAAATCAATCAAAGACGGTTTAGCCTTCCACAATCGCTAAAATATCAGACTGCCGAACAATCTTTAACTCCTCGCCCTTAATCTTAACATCCGTTCCGGCATACTTGGAATAAATGACCCGGTCATTGACCTTGACTTCCATTTTTACTTCCTTGCCGTCAACGATTCCGCCGGGGCCAACCGCCAAAACAATCGCTTCCTGCGGCTTTTCCTTGGCATCGCCCGTTAAAATAATTCCAGATGCGGTGGTTTCTTCGGCTTCAACCTGTTTTAATACAACTCTGTCTGTCAGTGGCTTTAAGTTCATGATAAATCCTCCTAGCTTTTTCTTTTTTTGTTAGCACTCACTCTGATTGAGTGCTAAGTGTCTTTAGTTTATATAAAATCATTGGAATTGGCAAGTCCAAAAAATATCAAAAAAGATATGACTTCTTTCTTTTTCTTCTCTTTTCTCTGTTTTTCTCCGTTTTTCTCCTTTTTTTATGTTTTAAGCAGTTTTATATTTTCTTTATTTATTCTCTGTTTTCCTGACAGCTCGCTTCTTTATAGTATTTCAGAATTTTCTCGCCCAAATCCACCTGAGCGTTCGCCTCCATCCATTCGCCCGCAGCGGTCTTTTTGTAAAACCAAGCGCAGCGCAGCATCAGATACGCCCTTTCGGAGGCCTTTAAATCCATGACCTGAGCGGACAGCTGCGCCAGCTTATAACGTTCCGCCAACCGTTCCCATGTCAAAAGCAGCGAAGTTTTTTATTCCGAGGTTTTTCTCTCAGCGCTTAAAATTTCTTTCAACGCCAGCGCTTTTTCTTTGACCCTTCTATTCTCATAAGCGCTAAACTCCCGTTTGGTCATGCATTCCCGCAGCCACTTTTCGCTTTCTTCCATATCGCCAATCCGGTAAAAAAGCACGGCTTCCAAATACGCCAAGGTTAAAGCGTTCATTCCCCGGATCGGGAAATTTTCGCCGACATAGGCCTCGGCAAAGCTTTTAGCTGCTTCTTTATAGTATCTCAGGGTTTCCTCGCCCAAATCCACCTGAGCATTCGCCTCCACCCATTCGCCCTCAGCGGTCTTTTTGTAAAACCAAGCGCAGTGTAGCATCAGATAAGCCCTTTCGGAGGCCTTTAAATCCATGACCTGAGCGGACAGCTGTGCCAGCTTATAACGTTCCTCTGACTGTTCGCGGGTCAAAAGCAGCGGATAATTCCGAGTTTGAAACTTAGGCAAAATCTTTTCCCGCAGAGCTTGTCTTTGCCTTTCGCTGACCTCCTCATAATGATCGGTCAGCATACTATAGCCACAGTTAAAGCAAACGCTTATGTCATAACCAAGCGGCTCAATATCCGATACATAATGCGGCCGCAAATCCGGTTCCACATAGTCAGCCCGCAGCCTTGTATAGCGGGGATAGCTGTCAACAAAGGTACGCTTGCAGACAGGGCAGGTCATTTGCTTGCGATACAGCCATTCCGGCAGTTTTTCCTCTTTTTCTTTGTAGCGTACTTCAATTACTTTCATTTTCCTCTTCCTCTTCGCTCAGACCTTCCCTGTCAAAACGCTTCCCTTTTTACCTTGGCGCGCCACCTGACTTCGTCTTTTGGGACTAAAACAAGGATATGGGAAAGCTGAGTTTTTAATTGATGCTTATTTTTTCAGTTTATCTCTTTCCGTAAGTGCGTAAATGAAAAAGCCGCTGCTTCATAGCCTGAAACAAGCGGCCTTTTATCGTTTGTATCGGCCATTGAGCTGTTCTTTTCCCGGGCGAAACGCTCGTTTTTGCGCGGACGCCCTGCCGCAAAGGCTCTTGCCAAACAGAGGAAAGTTCTCTTATTTATAAGACGATTTTAAAGAAACCGCTTCATTTAGTACAATCCGCTCCGGAGTGCTGTCCTTGGGATCAACATTATAGTAGCCCAAACGAATCAACTGCATCTTATCTTCTTTTTTCAGCTGCTTGATATACGGCTCCATTTTGGCGTGAGCAAAAACCGTTAACGAGTTTTCATTGATTTTCGGCTCGCCCTCTTCCGTCGTTTCAAACAAATACCCGTACTGCCGGATTTCCACCTCTACCCCTTCGGCTGCTGACACCCAATGAATGGTGCCGCGGGGTTTTCGCCCTTCAAAGCCGCTGCCGCTTCGGGTTTCCGGATCATAGGTGCAGCGCAGCTCAACGATCTTGCCGGCTTCATCGCGTACCACTTCGTTGCAGCGGATAAAATAGGCGTACATCAGCCGGACCTCATCGTCTTTCACCAAGCGCTTATATTTCTTATTGGGGGCGATCTCCATAAAATCCTCGGCTTCAATATAAAGCTCGCCGGTAAACGGAATTTTTCTTTGACCCAGCGCCTCATTTTCTAAATTATTCGGCGCATCCAGCCATTCAACCCGCCCTTTTTCCCAGTTGGTGATCACCACCTTGATCGGGTCAAGCACCGCCATCAGGCGCGGCGTTTTCAGCTTCAAATCCTCTCTCAGGGCATGCTCTAACATAGAAATATCCACCAAGCTTTTGCTCTTGGACAGCCCGGTCATTTCAAAAAAGCTGTACAGCGATTCCTTCGTATACCCTCGCCGGCGCAGTCCTTTAATGGTCGCCAGCCGCGGATCGTCCCAGCCATCAATGATGCCGGCCTCAACTAACGGCCGAATCCGGCGCTTACCCAGCACCGTATTGGTCAGCGCCAACTCGGCAAACTCAATTTGCTGCGGCGCATTCGGCCACTCCAGCTGCTCTAAGAACCAGTTGTAAATCGGCCGGTGATCCTCGAACTCCAAGCCGCACAGGGAATGGGTCACTCCCTCGACCGCGTCCTCAATCGGATGGGCAAAGTCATACAGCGGATAAATTTTCCATTTATCGCCGGTGGCGTAATGGTCTTTATGCAAAATCCGGTAAATCGCCGGGTCGCGCATATTCATATTGGGCGAAGCCATATCAACCTTGGCTCGCAGCACCTTGGCTCCGTCCGGGAACTCGCCCTGACGCATTCTTTCAAACAGCTCCAAATTTTCCTCAATCGACCGGTCGCGGCAGGGACTGTTTTTGCCGGGTTCGGTCAGCGTGCCCCGGTATTCCTTAATTTCCTCGGGCGAAAGATCATCGACATAAGCAACGCCTTTTTTGATCAGACGCAGCGCCGCCTCATACAGTGCGTCAAAATAAGATGACGCCTTATATTCGCGGTCGCCGTAGTCCGCGCCCAGCCAGTGCAGGTCTTCCTTGATGCTTTCGACATATTCCATCTTTTCCTTGGAAGGATCCGTATCGTCAAAACGCAGATTGAACTTGCCGTTATACTTTTTAGCCATATTGTAATTGGTAATAATCGCTTTGCAGTGGCCGATATGCAAAAAACCATTCGGCTCCGGCGGGAAGCGCGTTACCACCTCTTTCACCCGGCCGCTTTCCAAATCGGCGTCAATAATATGCTCTATAAAGTTTTTGGATTCTTCCATTTACTCAAACCTCCCAATCTATTAATAAGCCAAATCTGACCTCATTATAGCACAAGCCAAAGAAAATAGCCAGAAAATTTATAAATCAACCTCTGTGATTTTCTTTTGGTTTTCTTTTCCTTTTTCCTCTTTGTTTATGCTATAATAAAATAGTCGTTAAATCCCCCTGACCCTATGGGGAGAAGGTGAAAAAATATGTTTAACGATATTTTCATTCCAATTTTAGTTACTTTAGCCGCCGATATTATATCACATTACGTGATTAAATGGCTGGATAAAGATAACTAAGCAAAAAGCCAAGCGTTCGCAGCGCTTGGCTTTTTGGTCGTTAAAATATGTTTAACAACGAGTCCTCATTCCATTACACTTGCATTATACCTCTTTCCTCGTGCCTTGTCAAGTCCGGTAAACCAAAGATTCACAAACGCAGGAACATACAAAATGCACAATAAATGCTTCTATGGTATCTCTTTTACCACTCGCAAAACGCATAATTTTAACCGCAAAAAGAACAAATCCTAATTTTCTGCAATATTTTTTTGTGCAAAATTACATTCATGCATTTGTCGTGGCCAAAGATTTGTAAAAACCCAAGGCTCCAAAAGCAATGCTTTTCCAAATCTTCAGCTAAAAATCCTTTTAAAACCGGAACTTGGACACCTCGTCCTGAAGCTCTACCGCAATCGCCGACAAATTCTCACTGGCGCTGGAAATATTGTGAATGGATTCGGTCTGCGAATCAACCGCCGCCGCCGCTTCCTCGGTCGTGGCCGCGTTTTCCTCGGCAATCGCCGACAGGCTTTCCACCACCCGAACCACGTTTTGATTTTCTGCCTCAATCCGCTGGGAAGACGCGTTGATATTGGCTACGATTTCCTTGCTACTTTCCACTGCCTGCGAAATTTCAATGAATTTATCGCCGGTTTCCGTCATTTTCTTTTCCTGATTGCCAATTACCTCTTCCACCGTCTTCATAATCGTTACCGCGTTCTCCGATTTACCTTTCAGCTCCTCAATCACTTTGCGAATCTCATCGGTAAAGCCGGCTGACTGCTCTGCTAGCTTTCGAATCTCCTCGGCAACCACCGCAAAGCCCTTGCCGGCTTCCCCGGCTCTGGCCGCCTCAATTGCGGCGTTCAGCGCCAATAAATTGGTCTGATCGGAAATCGCCTGAATCATCTCACTGGCTCTGGAAATCTTCTCCGCACTCTGGCTGTTTTCCGCGATTACCCTGCCGATTTGCTGCGTTACCTGCTTATTTTTTTGGGAAGCAATCTCTAATTCCTTCAGGCTCTTATTGCCTTCCTCTTTTTTCTGATCAATGGTTTCGGTCGCTTCCGACAGCTCCTTTAAGATTTGGATCATTTCTGTCAGTAAATGATCCGATGTTTCCACGCTTTGCGCGGCGCTTTGCGTATCCTCCGCCTGCGCCGTCGCCCCCTGGGCAATGTTATTGACCGCCGTTGCCACCTCGCCGGCCGAACCGGCCGTATTTTCGGCTGTGGCCGTCAGTTCTTCGGCTGTGGCCGCCACATTTTGGGTATTGGCCGAAATTGACTCAACCAGCGTCCGGAGATTGGTCGTCATAGTTTCGATACTGCGCAGCATGGCGCCGATCTCATCGTTGCTGCCGCGGTACTTGGCCGCCAAACTATACTCAGCCGCCAAATCAAAATCATACTCAGCCATTTTGCCCATCGCCTTTTGCGTCAGTCCAACCGGAATGCCAATCATTTTTTTAATTAAAAGATAAATTAAAACAATCATCAGAATAATTACGCCCAAATTGACACCGATTGCTACCCATAAGCTATGTTTGGCGTTTTGGGTAAAGCTGCTCATAGTATTAACGGACTGATAAATCCAGTTATCGGCCACGCCCGGAATATTAATCGGCACGGCAATAATTTTGGAAAAGGCTCCCGTGGCCGCCGAATCCTTTGTCACGACCACTTCCTTATAATTCTGAATCTGCTGAATATACTCCCTTATCTCTGGTGATTTTTCCAGCAGGTTCTGCGCATTCATGCTTACGCTGATGGAATTAGCCACCACTGTTCCATCATTGGCAATAATCAACTTGGCGCTGTCGGCGGAATTACCTTCAATCGCGTCAATCCGGCTCTGCAAATTATTTAAATTAATATCGGCATTGACTACACCGATAGCTTCGCCATTGTAGATAATCGGTATGACCATCGTCGTCAGCAGCTCCCCTTCATATTGATAGGGCGGCAAAATAATCGTTTTCTTCTCTTTTATCGGCCGCTCATACCACTCATTCCCATCTGGAGTAAGGTTTGACAATTTGATATCGCCGTTAGCCAGTTCGGCATATGGTGTAAACCGGCCATAAGTACCATCCTTGCCATCAAATTTATTCGGCTCAAACAAAACACCCAAACCGTCAATTTCCTTGTTTTCTTTCGTAATTTCCGACAAACAATTAATAATAAACTCTCGCTTTCTGTCTTGAACCGGCAGTTTTAAGCACTCATCTACCATAGTATGAACATCTTTCATACTTTGATACATACTGGCAAAAATTGCTTCCGCTTCCCGGGCTAGCTTTCTGGTTTTTTCCAGCTCAATTTTTTCATTGGCGGCCATTTCCGTTCGGTAGGTATTAATTCCGTCATATACGGTTTTTAAACCCAAAACCACCGTCAGTGCTATCGCTACGATAATACTTAATTTTAATCCGATTGAACCATTCTTTTCTCTTTTCATCCCTATTACCTTCTTTTTGCTTTGCCATATTTTGATTTTCTTTTATGTTTTCTCTCCGCTGTTAGTTTTTTCATGCTTTTTGCTTTTGGGGGCACGGTTTTCTTGCACAGCCCTCTCTATCAGCCGTTTGCCTTTATGATTCATCGCCTCCTTATCCCTTCCCCGCCAAACATTCCCTGCCGTCAAATCAGCCTGCCGCTTTTTCCGGCGCCGCTTGCCACTTGGCAGCCAACCCAAGCGCCGGACAACATCAGCAAAACATAAGCTTAACATATTCAGACAAAATGCAGGAGAACGAAACCGATTATGCCAAACAGAACATTAAAATCTAATTAATGATACCATAAAAAACAGTTAAAAACAATATCAGTACGGCTGATTGCCAAAAAAAACTTAAAATTTTAAAACTTTTTTAATCAATCCGTCCGGTTTACGACCATTTGCCTCTACTCGCTCCGCCCATTAACCGCTTTCCCAGCTTAATACCTTTTTTCATTTTTATTTCCCCTTTTCTTTTCTTTTTTTTCTATACTTTTTCCTCTGGGCATTGTATAATAGGGCATAAATATCAAAACTCCGAAAACACGCGCCAAATCATTCTCTTTCAACGCGCGGAAATATGAATAAACAGCCATTTTCACCAAAAATAAACTAACAAACATTGGCCCGCCACTTTGCGGACAGGAAGCGCGGCCAAACAGCAAAATTTGCATTTGAGAGGAGTTTGCCATGATTTTATTTCATGAAAGCAGCCGCCAGTTTCATTTATTTAACGACCAGATCAGCTATATCATTGAGGTAATGGAAAACGGACAGCTGGCCAATCTCTACTATGGCCCTGCCATCCATGACCGGCAGTCTTTTACCTATTTACGCGAGCGCTTTGAGCAGCCCTTAGATCCGGAGAAGGCGCCCATCTCGCTTCTTACCCTGCAATTTACCCGCCAGGAATATCCGGCTTACGGCACCGGCGATTTTCGCTATCCGGCTTACCGTATCTTGCAGGAAAAGGGGAGCCTGATTTCCGGTTTTGCCTATGAACGCCATCAAATTTTTCCCGGCAAAAAAGAAATCTGCCCGCTCCCCTCGACCGATGCCGCAGCAGAAGAAGCCGACAGTCTGGAAATCACTTTGTTTGACAGCGTTACCCAGACCCGCATGGTACTAAGCTATACGCTTTTTCAGCATCTGCCGGTCATTGCCCGCCACACGACCTTTACCCAAGTGGGTGCCGCCTCTATTTCTTTATCCAGCGCCATGAGCCTGTGCCTTGACCTGCCGGATATGGACTGGCAAATGCTGCATTTAACCGGCGCCTGGGGGCGCGAGCGTCAGCTGCGGCAAAGCGATTTGGCCATCGGTACGCAGTCAATTGGCAGCATGCGCGGAGCCAGCAGCGCCGAGCATAATCCGGCTTTTCTGTTAAAAAGAAGTCATACCACCGAATTCGCCGGTGAGGCCATTGGCTTTGCCCTGATTTACAGCGGTTCTTTTCTGGGACAGGTTGAAGTGTCGTCTTATGAGGAAAGCCGGGTGCTGCTGGGGATTCATCCGGAAAACTTTGACTGGCGGCTAAAAAGCGGTGAAAGCTTTACCACGCCGGAAGCGGTGCTGGTCTACTCGGCGCAGGGGCTGAATGCTTTAAGCCAAAGCTTCCATACCTTGTTTCAAGCGCATTTAACCCGCGGCCGCTGGCGTAGCCTCCCCCGGCCAATCCTTTTAAATAACTGGGAAGCAACGGAAATGAACTTTGATGAGGCCAAAATCTTAAAGATTGCCGCCAAAGCGAAAGCAGCCGGTGTTGAACTCTTTGTCTTAGACGACGGCTGGTTCGGCACGCGCGATGACGATACCCAAGGGCTGGGCGATTGGTTTGTCAACACCGCTAAGCTCCCCGGCGGCATTCAGGGCTTGGCTGAAAAAATAAACGCCCTAGGGCTGGACTTCGGCCTGTGGATCGAGCCGGAAATGGTCAATAAAAACAGCCGCCTGTATGAAGCTCATCCCGACTGGCTGATGGTTGACCCGGATCGCCCGGCCAGCCCGTCCCGGCATCAGTTTGTCTTGGATTTTTCCCGGCCGGAAGTGGTTGACGCCATTTTTGCCATGCTCAGCAATATCATCGGCAATACCAATATCGCCTATATCAAATGGGACATGAATCGCTATATCACCGAGTGCTACTCCAATCATACCCCGGCTGCCGAACAGGGCAAGGTCATGCACCGCTATATTTTGGGCGTGTATGATCTGTACCGGCGTCTTACCGAAAAATACCCAGACATCCTGTTTGAATCCTGTGCCAGCGGCGGCGCCCGCTTTGACGCCGGGATCCTTGCCTTTGCTCCGCAGGCCTGGTGCAGCGACAACACCGATGCCGTCGACCGCTGCCGGATTCAGTACGGCACCAGCCTGTTTTACCCGGTCAGCAGCATGGGCGCTCATGTTTCGGCCGTGCCTAATCATCAAACCGGCCGGAGCGTGCCGTTATCGACCCGGGCCAATGTCGCCTATTTCGGCGCGTTTGGCTATGAACTGGATCTCAATCAGATTTCGGAGGCAGATTTTAACGAAGTGAAAGCGCAAATTGCCTTTTATAAAAAGGCTCGCTCGGTCTTTCAGTACGGCACTTTTTACCGCCTGCTGTCACCTTTTGCCGGAAACGGAAGCGCGGCCTGGATGAGCGTTACGCCCGATCAAAAAACAGCTTATGCCGGGTATTATCAGGCTTTAGGCGAGATCAATCAGCGCGGCTTCCGCCTGCGCCTGGCCGGACTTTGCCCCGGCCAAAAATACCGGGTGCAGGCGCCTTATTATGACCGGGAGCATTACGGCGACGAGTTGATGAACGCCGGGCTCCTAATTGACCGCCGAGTCTTGCAGCACTTAGGCGGAGATTTTGCGTCGCTGTTGTTTGAGATAAAGGCATGCTAAATTTTGTTTGAGATTAAAGCATGGTAAAATAAGCGGGGATTCACTCGGCAGCTAAGTGCATTTAAAAAAGAGCTGCTGCATAATAAGGACTTATCAAGATATTTTAATAGATAAATCTTTTCAATATCTT